>NZ_JACJEU010000009.1:55249-157919 GCF_014164215.1 Shewanella sp. SG44-2 | reverse complement strand
TTCATGGCATTTACTCGTGGTAATTTTTGTTTGGCGATAAATTTGATCACCAAATGCCATGAATGTTCCCACCTAATTTAAAATATCTTATTGTTCCTGTTTGTTATTTCATGGGGATTCGTCAGTATCTGAGTAATGAATACTTAAAGTTAAAAACTGAGGAGTTTCGGTTAAGTTATGAACTAAATCAATTGAATCTAGAAATTAAAGACATTGAACGTGAAGAGGCCAAAATTCTCCGTGAAGCAGAGCGCGAAGAAGGGCGAATAATCGCTGCTGCAGAAAAAGCAGAAAAAGAACGAATTATAATGGAAAAGCTAGTCGCTGAAGAATTGGCTAAATTAGAGTCGAGTACGGAAGAGCAGAGAGCGTTATATAAATTACATCAGCAGGAATTAGAAATTCTTCGTGAAAAAGAAAGACGAGCTATATCTTTAGCCCAACTGACTCGAGCTGGGTATGTATATGTCATATCGAATGAAATGTCATTTGGCAAAGGAGTCTGTAAAATTGGGATGACTAGAAGGGCTGATCCTAATGATAGGGTAAAAGAGCTTGGTGATGCTTCGGTACCTGAGTTATTCGATGTTCATGCTTTCGTTTTTACCGAAGATGCACCCACCCTTGAAAAATATTTGCACAATAGCTTTGCAGAACAAAGAGTTAATTTAGTTAATAATCGTAAAGAATTCTTCTATGTGATGCCCGCAGACGTGATTGAGCAATTAGAACGGTATGATAAATCAATTAATATCAATTACTTTGACGTTAATTTAAATAAATAGACTGGCTATGGTGTAGTCGTATTACTCTAAACCTAAATGTCAGAGTCATAAACAGTCAGTTAGATATTTTCCATAAACGAGTTAGTTTTTTACGGAAATGCATAGATTCAACTCTGAACTTGAGGCCGTTGAAGAAAATAGCGTGAAGCTCACATGGATGTGAGCTTAGCTTTCGCGGTACAGGATGTACCATCGGAAGCGTTAGCATTTTCGAGTAAGGCCGAAGCAGATTCCGAATGCAGGTCAAAGTTAAATCAATCCCCATGGCGACCTTTTCGCAGCTGTTGTTTTGTAAATAGCGAAAATGTTGCGGGGCGGCTGGGAGTTCCAAGAGGGAACAGCCGTTGGTTTCCTCTTGGTCTGGTGTGGGCGAAGCGCCACGACGTTAGTGGCCGCAGGCCATAAGCACAAACAACAAAAAAAACAGCTGGATTCCGGCTCAACAGCATTACCGGAATGACGTGAAATAAAGCTGGATCCCAGTTCAACAACACTACCGGAACGACAGTAAATTTGGCCCGTGCAGGGTGGAACCTTGCGATGTTAATCTGGTGTGGGTGAAGCGCCACGCCGTTAGTGGCCGCAGGCCATAAGCACAAGCAACAAAAGAAACACCTGGATTCCGGCTCAACAGCATTACCGGAATGACGTGAAATAGAGCTGGATCCCAGCTCTATTTCACCATCGAGAGAACGATGGTAAATTTGACCTTGCGATCTAAATTCAAACGAAGTTTGAATAAGTCAGTTGTGGTTGCAGGCCATAAAAAAGCTTAACCATCTTAAGCCAAAGATGATTTAACCACTAAACAAGAAACCTGTTTCTGCTTCCCATATTGCATCACTTGCGCCAGCTCTGACTGACTAATTGGTACATACGCCGCGTTAATCGCATCTTTTTGTGCTTCAACAAACGGGTCGTGAATAAACATAAACTGCTCGTTGTAACCGCTTAATACCACCCAATGTGGGCCTTTCTCACCATTAAAGCGATAAGTACTTATCATCAGCAAAACGGCATAACCACAATCTATCCAATTACGAAGTTGAGCCAAACTTGGTGAGGTATTGTGGATCTCAATACCTTGCGAAATCAATTGTTGGCAAAAGTCGTCATGCACAATCGTGATGACGGCTTTTTTATTACTATCACGAACGCTATCAATAAAAGGAACCGAGGTTGATTGGCTGTACATTTCAATTTGTAAGCCACGCTTAATTGCTGCTAAGGCTAAGCCATGAACACTGCAACCGCCGTGGCCGCTGGTCATAAAAATAGTGGTGGCTTCGCGCCAGATGCTCAGCTCATCAACTCGACTTGGATTATATTGCGGCTTTACCGCACTCATGGCCATCATTAAGCAGGCCGCGCCACAGGTAAATGGGGTGGTTTGTACATACAAAGGCATCTTGATGACTTTGCTTGGCCCTGGTGGGTCTAGGCGTTTGTGCATGCGCAGGCCATCGGCCAAGTCATCATAATAATGCACTAAGGTCTTTAGGACTTTATAACCCATTTTTAAATAAAGATTTTTGGCGGCGATATTGTCGTTTCGTACTTCTAGGCGTAATGTAATGAAACCACGCTCGACCACCGTGTGCTCACATTGTGTGACCAGTTCGAAGGCAATGTTGCGACCTCTAAATTCGCTTGCAACGGCAATAGAGTACAACCTGGCTAGCCGAGTACCACGATGAAACAGCACCAGAGCATAGCCTGCAAGTGTGCCGTCTATTTCGGCCACTAATAAGCTGTCCAGAGGTGAATTGATAAAGCGTTTCATCTGCCGAGAACTGATTTTATCGCCACTAAATGCATTGTTTTCGATGTGGTTTAGTTGCGGTAAATCGCTGGGGGTTGCTTGACGAATAAGCATGAGTCGGCTCGAGTTGGCAAAACATGATAGTGGCTTAATTTACGCGCTAAACCGCACAAGAGGCAACAGATATTTATGGCTCATTTTTTAATTGTCACCGACGATGTTAATGATTGGCGTCCCTATTTGCCCAGTGACCATATGGTCACGGTTCATGATTATTTAGAAATGGGCGCATTTGCAGATCAAAGCGCCATGCAAGTGATTAACTTGTGTCGCAGTTATGATTATTTAAGCACAGGTTATTATTGCTCGCTCATGGCGGAAGCTCGCGGGCATCGAGTGATCCCTCGGGTAATGACCATTAATGATTTATCTCAGGACCGCTTTTTTAGTTTGCCGCAATCAGGCCTAGATAAGTTGCCAGAGTCGGTGAATGAAATCAGCATGAAGCTGTATTTTGGCTATTGTGATAATCCGTCGCTAGACAAGCTTGCGCGTAAAATATTTGAGCGTTTTACTGTGCCTGTATTACAGGTGAGTTTGTTAAAAATGTCAGGTAAATGGCAAGTTAATACCATTGAACCGGCTGCGTTTCAGGATTTAACCGAGCCAGAACAAGATTTATTTGCCAAGTATCTTGAAGTGTTTTCACAAAAAGTATGGCGTTTACCGAAACCGTCGAAACGTTATCGTTACGAAATTGCCATGCTGGTGGATGAGCATGAGAAAATGCCGCCATCAGATAAAGCCGCGTTAAAGTTATTTACTAAGTCGGCTAATCGTATTGGCATGGATTTAGTCCAAATTGGTTCTCATGATCTGGCTCGGTTAAGTGAATTTGATGGTTTGTTTATTCGCTCAACCACTAATATCAGCAACTTTACTTATCGGTTTGCTAAAGCGGCTGAGCAACTTGGGCTAGTGGTAATGGATGATCCTGAATCCATTATGAAGTGTACTAATAAGGTGTTTTTAACCGAGCTATTAAACAAACATAAAGTACCCGTACCCAAAAGTTTGATCTTTAAAGCCTCAGATAAAAACTGGGCCGATAATGTTATTGATACCATAGGATTACCAATTGTACTGAAAGTACCCGACGGCGCATTTTCGCTCGGGGTTGTTAAAGTAAAAGACCGTGAAACCTTACTCGAACAAGCGGCGATAATCTTTGAGCACAGTGCGTTAATTTTAGCGCAGGCGTTTATGCCAACCGATTATGACTGGCGTATCGGCGTGTTAAATCGCCAACCTATTTATGCCTGTCGTTACTTTATGAGTCGCGGTCATTGGCAGATTTACCAACATCATCAAAGTGGTCGCGTCAGCAGTGGTGATTTTGACTGTATCGATTTGAAGATGGTGCCACAAAATATTGTCGATGCAGCGGTCAAAGCGTCTAATTTAATTGGCGCAGGCTTGTATGGTGTCGACTTAAAAGAAATTGACGGTAAAGCTTATGTGATTGAAGTGAATGACAATCCGAGTATTGATCATGGAGTAGAGGACTTGTTTTTAGGTGATTTAGTGTATGACCGCATAATGACTGAATTTTTAAGGCGTATTCAGCTTCGCGGCATGTAATTACCAGGCAATAATCAACCAATAAAAAAAGACCTATTAAGGTCTTTTTTTATTAATTAGTTGTTACTACATAAGTATAAGATTGTGCTAATTAGCGCAAATTCGGTAGCAGTTGCGTCCGGCAGCTTTCGCAGAATACATGGCTTTATCAGCACGCTCATATATATTTTCGGCTTGTTGCTGCGGTTTTGACTCCGCAATGCCTAAACTGCACTGAATATTATATTCGGTAAGCTCTGAATGTTTTGGCATCATATCAATGATACGTTGGCATACTATTGCAGCGGCCTGGGCATCCCCTTGGGTAACGATCACAAACTCATCACCGCCAATTCTAAAGGCTTGGTCTGTATTACGAATGGCTTCATTAATTAACGCGGCAAAGCCCACTAATACATAATCACCTACTTTATGGCCATGCGCATCGTTAAGTTGTTTAAATTTATCTAAATCTAATACAATCAAAGATACTTGGCCTTGTTGGCGATTAGCTCGCGCTAATGCGATGTCGATTGCCTGGCGGTAATAATAACGATTACCTAATTGGGTTAGTGCATCAAACATGGCTTGATTAGACATATTTTGATACTTCAACGCATTATTCAACGGTTGAATTAATATGCCTTCAAGTTGCCCTAAAGTGTGTTTTTGCGCCGAACTAAGTGGTACAGACAACTGATAGGTTATGATAAACGTATCTTGGTTATCGTTAATAGTACGTTGCAGTTCAATACCGTAGTGACGTCCCCAAACAAACTTTTGTTTGTCTAGGCTCAATTGTAGTCCTTTAATCGGCAAATGTTGTCCTAGGATTTTGCCGAAGCAGGCAAAAACTGTCCGAGGATCTAAACTTCCATGTAGTTGTTGAATCACTTGAATAAGGTCCAGTTCGGGTTCCATATTCAAGTAAGCGTCTGAACGGTACCAGTAATCTTCAGGATATAATTCTGTCGCTATTGAAAAATCCATTATATTGGTTCCAGTACGTTACAACTAATTACCGTATTAATAGCAATAATCGTGCCTATGAAAAATTTTCTATAGTTATTAATTGGTTGTTGTTTTACTGTAGTACTAACAAACCCTTTTATTTCCCTTTTGACAGTTTTTTGACAAGGAGCCAAAGCGACAATGGAACACAGCATTTTTATCCATATTTTGTTGATGCTTGTGATTGCTATTGTGGCGATTGCATTGTTACGTCGACTCGGCTTACCGGCCATTTTAGCTTATTTACTCACCGGGGTTGTCAGTGGCCCCAGCGGTTTTCATTGGTTTACCCAATTACAAATGCAATCAGTGGCAGAGTTAGGCGTAGTGCTACTGATGTTTACCTTAGGACTGGAGTTTTCGGTACCAAGGTTGTGGGCAATGCGCCGAACCGTTTTTGGTCTGGGTAGCGCCCAAATGCTGGTAACGGCCTTTGTGGCAGGCGGTATAGCCATGTTGGTTGGGCAAAACTTAGTGGCAGCGGTGGTGATTGGTTCGGCTATTGCGTTGTCGTCAACGGCCATTGTGTTGAAGCTGCTTAATGAACAAAACTGGTTAAGGCGCAGGCATGGCGAGCTGTCGGTCAGTGTGTTGTTATTTCAAGATTTAGCGGTGGTGCCGCTATTGATTTTAATGCCGCTGCTCGCTAAAGGCGGCGCTGAAATGAGCTTCAACAGTATCGCGTGGGGATTACTTACCGGTATTTTGGCGTTTCTAGGGTTAATGTCATTTGGTAAATGGATATTGCCACGTATTTTTGACGAAGTGGCCCGCTCACGTTCAAATGAATTATTTGTATTATCTACTTTAGTTGTCGCTTTAGTGACTGGCGCGTTTACCCAATGGCTTGGGTTGTCGATGGCATTAGGAGCATTTATTGCTGGGATGTTGCTTGGCGAAAGCCAGTATCGACGGCAGTTAGAGGCTGACATCAGGCCATTTCGTGATTTATTAATGGGCTTGTTTTTTATTTCCATCGGCATGTTGCTGGATTTCAATCTAGTGATGCAATATTGGTGGCAAGTATTATTGATTTTGGCTGGGGTGGTACTCACCAAAATATTAATCGTGCACGGTTTGCTCAAGCTTGTGGGTGAAAATACTAAGGTATCACTTAGTACGGCAATCAGTTTGGGGCAAGTCGGTGAGTTTAGTTTTGTGTTACTGGCATTAGCAGTTAATTATCAATTACTCGATACCGAAGTGAGCACTGTGTTAGTGGCCGTAGCCGTGATCTCTATGTCAATGGCGCCTTGGCTTATTCGCCACAGTGTTGATATTGCCAAAAAGGTTAGCGGCAATAAGCTGCCACCTAAAAATGAACCGATAGAAATTGTATTGCCTCATGCTGATGAAAGTGATGTGGTACTGATTTTAGGTTACGGCCGAGTAGGGCAAACGATTGCACGCTTTTTGAAAACAGAAGCTGTGCCTTATATGGTGCTTGATTTAGACCCCACCAGAGTGACAGAAGCGAGAGCCGCAGGCGAAAATATTCATTTTGGTGATGCTTGCAGAATGGCGCTATTGAAGAAGATGGGCATTCGCCAAGCGAGCTTAGTGGTGGTGACATTTTGCGAACCAAGGCAATCTGAAGAGTGTTTAGCAGTGGCGCGTAAACTGGCTCCCGATGTAAAAATATTGGTGCGCACTCGCGATGATGCCAACTTACATGAGCTTAAAGAAGCGGGGGCGACTCAAGTTATCCCTGAGTCACTTGAGGGCAGCTTAATGTTGGTGTCGCAAGTGTTGTTTAAATGTGGTGTCCCCTTAGCGCGGATTATTAAACGCTTGGAATCTGAACGACGTAATCATTACCAATATTTACACGGTTTCTTTTCAGGCACCGAAACTGATTTTACCTTAGATTTACTCCATGCTGTGTCACTGGCTTCAGGTGCTAGTGCGGTGGGTAAAACCGTTGCAGATATTCCATGGCAAGCTTTGGATGTTGAGTTACGAGCTGTGCGACGTAAAGGCGAGGAGATCGATCCACCACCCCCTGAGTGGATATTAAGGCGTAACGATATTTTAATGCTGGTGGGTAAACCGCGCAGTATCGAGAAAGCTGAAGAGTATTTACTGCAAGGTTAAATATAGCTTCATATGATTCTACCAAGCACCATGCTGAAAAGTGATGGTGCTTTTTATTTGGTTTTCTTATTCGTTATTTTCTTCTCGATTACGCAAGGTTAAAAATGGCTTGATAATATTTATCTAAAGTCATTTAAGTTAATGAGTTTTAGTGATGAGTAAACTGTTAGGGATGGTAATTCGTATGATGATCCAGATATTGCTGTATCTGAGCTTTAGCGACCACCTAAGGTGTGTGATCGCGATAATATAGCGTGTTTGAACGAGTTTTTTGTTCGAAAGATCAGCAAAGCCTAGATATTGCCTGCTTTCTTCCATAGAATGGCAAGTTAACTTTTTTATCAGCAGCCATTGTTTATTTTGCTGCGGTTTTATTAGGTGTATTGATGTCGGCGAAACTGTTTAATCTCCCCATTAAGCTTTCATTAGAGATGATTGCGAAACTGTTTTCGGCCACCCAAATTCAAAAAGCGCAAAACTATTTGATCCAAGGTCGAGTTCTAGAAGTTACTGCCAGCAGTAATAATCATGATATTGAGGCCTATGTAGAAGGCTCTGCTGCTGAACCCTATCGTCAAGAAATCACTCTGGTTAATGTTAATCACAAAATTGTGATGCGTTCACATTGTACTTGCCCTGTTAGAACAAACTGCAAACACGTTGCTGCTGCGATGCTGGCACTGGTCGATAAAAAGCCGGTTGAAGAGCAGCGTATCCACCAATGGTTACGCCAACTTGACGAGCAAAAAACGGTTGCCGAGTTTGAAGAAGAGGACGAAGAAAAAGATCGCATTATTTATGTGTTATCCAATGATCCTCATGGTATTTTTGTCGAATTTAAACGCAGTAAATTAAATAAAAAAGGCCAATACAATAAAGGCAGCAAGCTAGCATTAGCCGATATTCGCTATAGCATGCCGTGGTGGATAGACCCTGAAGATAAACAGATTATCAGCTTGTTATTGTCATCAAATAATCATGGTTCTAAAATTTATATTGAAGGTGAGATTTCATTTTTAGCACTGACTAAAATGCTCACAGCCGAAGTGTGTTTTTGGGAAGAAAACCGTATTCCCCTGACATGGGCTAAATCTGTTGTACCTGAATTTGTCTGGTGTGAAATTGATAAAAAACATACCCAAATGCAAATGCGCATGCCTGGGCTGGATAATTGGGAGTTTATTGCTACCGAGCCACCTTTGTATGTTGAATTAGACTATTTGCATCTAGGTAGAATAGAAACTGATTTACCCGTTAAAAAGTTAAGTTTATTGCAACACATGCCGCCAGTGCCCTTGGCTCAAGTAGATGCCATTAGTCATAAAATGCTCCAGCATTTTTCACCTAAAACGGTGCCTGTTCCTAGTGAAATTGATTTTTGCGAGATAACAGACTCACTGTTAACACGCTTAACCTTTACGCGTGAGCTCATTGCCAACAACCCGATTCTGCAACCGGTTATTCGTGTTGATCATTGTTACGGTGAAATTACCTTTAATGCATCGACTAAACCCGAACGCATAAGCTTAGTCAAAAAAAATCAAGTTCAATATCAAGTGCATAGACATGTCGAGCAAGAACTCGCGGCATTACAGTCATTAGCGGATTTAGGCTTAGTGACGCTTGAACCAGACGCTACGCTGGCCAGTTCACAACAACCCTATTATGTCAGTGTCGGGTTATTACCCGAGTCGATTTTTGAATGGTCTGAATTGACCGACAATGGTCTTGATGCGTTAACTGCGCTGGGGATGGAGATTCATTTTGATGATGACTTCGACTTACAAATTACCGATGCACAGTTAGATGTCGACTTAGTTGACGATGATGAGTCTGGCTGGTTTTCGTTATCGCTCAGTGCCGACATCGATGGCCAAAGTGTACCGTTATTAGCCTTAGTTGCTCGTTGGTTGCAGCAAAATGGTGAGCCGGCAGACGATGATGAATTGTTATTACCTGGCCCTAACGGTGGTTTTATTAAAATCAAAGCCAAAACCATTAAGCCGCTGATTAGTATTATCCAAGAATTATTTAATCGTCATTCTGGTGATGTCATTTCGATACCACGCAACCGTGCGCATATTTTGAATGATTTATCTGCCAGTGACGTGCGTTTACTCAATGGCGAACGTGTGCGCAATTTAGCCGCCAAACTCGCAGAGTTTAAAGGAGTGGTTCCGGTTGAGTTACCTGATGGCCTAAATGCGACATTACGTGATTATCAAAAACAAGGTTTTGACTGGTTGTGTTTTCTTAAGGAATATCAACTAGGTGGTATTTTAGCCGATGACATGGGCTTAGGTAAAACCGTACAAGCGTTGGCATTTTTACTCAAAGCCAAGCAAGACGCTACCGAGCGTCGCACCAGTTTAATTGTTTGCCCCACTAGCTTAGTGGGGAACTGGTTAAAAGAAGCTAATAAGTTTGCTCCGTCGCTGAATGTGGTGGTGATCCACGGCAATAAACGCCAACCTTTATTAGATCAAATTAATCAGTTTGATGTGGTCGTGACAACCTATCCATTAATGTTACGTGATGAAGCCATTTATTGTGAATATGTGTTTGAGCATATTATTTTGGATGAAGCACAACAAATTAAGAATGCCCAAGCAAAAGTCACCCAAGTGATTAAAACCCTAAGAGGTCGATTCCGCTTATGTTTATCGGGTACGCCGCTTGAAAACCATTTAGGCGAATTAAAATCATTGATGGATTTTTGTTTGCCAGGTTTATTAGGTCAGCATACCTACTTTAATAAGCAGTTCCGTGGTCCGATTGAGAAGCAGGCCGATGTTGAAAAGTCGCAGTTACTGAGTCAGCGTATTGCTCCCTTTATGCTGCGCCGCACTAAAAAAGAAGTGGTGTCTGAATTACCTGAAAAAACCGTGATTATTCAAACTCTGGAACTTGAAAGAGATCAACGTAATTTGTATGAGTCTATCCGTTTAGTGATGGAGAAAAAATTGCGTGAACTGTTTGCCAAGAAAGGGGTGTCGAGCAGTCATATTGAGTTTTTAGATGCATTGTTGAAATTACGTCAAGCCTGTTGCGACCCACGTTTAGTGAAGCTTGAACAAGCTCAACAAGTTAAAGACAACGCAAAAATGACCTGGTTAATCCAAAACCTGCCTGAAATGATTGAAGAAGGTCGTAAAATCCTTATATTCAGCCAATTTACTGGCATGTTAGCGTTGATTGAAGACGAACTAAAACGCTTAACAATTAGCTACAGTAAATTAACGGGACAAACTCGCGACCGTCAAACCCAGATTGATGCTTTTCAAGAGGGGGATAACTCGGTGTTTTTGATCAGTTTAAAAGCGGGTGGAACCGGGCTTAACCTCACTGCCGCAGACACGGTTATTCATTTTGACCCGTGGTGGAACCCTGCAGCGGAGCGCCAAGCGACCGATCGTGCTCATCGTATTGGCCAGTTAAACCCGGTGTTTGTTTATAAACTGATTGCCCAGGGCACCGTTGAAGAGAAGATTCAAGAAATGCAGCAGCACAAACAAGGTTTGGCTGACAGTATTTTATCTGATGGGACTCAAGGTCCATGGCAGGGCAGTGCGAACGATTTATTAGCATTGTTGAGTTAATCGTTGCGTTAATAGTTGAGTTAATGACACGGAAATCACTTGAACTAGCGTGTAGATTCGCGAAGCTCAAGTGATTTAGCGGTTATCAATTACCCTAGATGAACTCGATAACATTGGCTTAAAAACGTTGGCTCGATACATTTTGGCTCAATAAGCTTTGACTCGATACACTTTGATTAAATAAGCATGGACTCGAAAATGGAGATGAACCTTGGTTGCGGTGTACTTTAAACGTGGCTCATCAGCGCCAAGAAAACGGCGCTCATCCCGTGCAATCCCTGCTGAGCATACTGCTTATTTTGAACAGGTATTTGCCGAGCTTCGGCTTCATCCTGAAAAAATTGCTATTGTTAGACATAATATTGCTGAGTTCCAAGCTCAGCCTTATTTGAAAAAAGGTCTGCACACGGCAATTGATCGGTTACTGTTGGTGTTTGAAGACGATAACGACATCGAACTGTTATATCGGCAAGTGATGAGTGATGATATTGGCCAACGGGTAAGACGCTACCCGCTGATTTTTAAAGGCATCATTTCAATAGATTCAAATGCTGTGTAATCTCATTCAGCGAGTGCTTTATCAAATATAAGCACTAGTGCCATGAGCGTTCAATAAAGCTACCCGTCAGTCGTTTAATAAATGGTTATGCCAAATAGCTTTGCGCTATTCTTGTTCACTTTGCCATTATTAATAACGATGTTGTTTACTGCGCCAAAACCATACAGCACAGCAATCATGCCGTTGCCATTAAATACCTAAACCGATTATCTATATTTTGCCTATAACCCTATTGTCATTGCTCTTTTAGCTTGAGTCCTTTGACCGCTTTTAGTCGTTCCCCCGATACCGTGGTATCTAAAATATTCGTTAGGTTAATTTACCGGATGGCACGCTTCGCTTAGCAGCAATTATTTCGTTGTATTTATTTAGCTGTAATTATTGCTAGTAGTCATCATATGGCTACATATTAGCCATATATTTGAGCGAAATAGGATTGAGCGTTAAACAATATTCATATTGTGGATAAAATACTCAAAATATTTACGTTTGATGGTAATAATAGTTAAGTCGTAATGTTCAAGATGCTTGGGCTTCATCTTTTTAACTAATTGAAGCTATGCTCATCTTGAGAAATATTATCTACACGAGGTCGTTTAAATGATCTTTACTAAAGTCATCTTCGATTAATACCAGCGTTGATTAACACCACCCTAGATTAATATCCTAGGGACAGATCCGTTATTAGTACTATGTTGTGAAACTATTTTGTGAATTTTTAATAAGGAGTTTCAATATGTTAAGGATTGCTAATATATTTTTCAATTTACCCGTAAAACAAATGATTGATGATCGATTTTCTTTGAAAATTTTAGTAAATCTCGTGGTATCACTGTTTTTAGTTTCATCGGTAAGTATTGCTTATGCAGAAACGCCAGTATCCAAAACTGATGGCAAGTCGTTCTCCCATGACAGCGTCGTAGACGTTGCTCGAAAACTGTCCCTGACTCCCTTTATTGAACCCAAAAAAGCTCCTGAAGCGCTGGCTAAAATAGACTATTCAACCTATCGACAAATTAATTTCCAACAACATGCTGCTATTTGGGGTAATGCGCCCACGCCTTTCTCAATACAACTATTTGCTCCCGGGTATATTTATAAACAGTTAGTTGATATTGACGTGGTCGAGAATGGCAAATCATTTCCGGTAGAAGTATCTGAATCATCCTTCAGAGTGCCAGATGAATCAATTGGCAAATTACTGGAGCAAGTCGGTAAATATGCAGGGTTTCGTTTGCATTACCCGATCAATCGCGATGATTATAAAGATGAATTTCTTGTGTTTCAGGGCGCCAGTTATTTTCGTGGGGTCTCTAAAGGGCAAGCGTATGGGTTATCTACCCGCGGACTTGCCATCAATGTTGCCGATCCTAAAGGTGAAGAATATCCTTTGTTTAAAAAGTTTTGGATTGAACGTCCATCCAGCCATCAAAAGGCGATTGTGGTCCATGCGTTACTAGACAGTGTAAGCGTGGCGGGTGCATACCGTTTTGCTATTTACCCTGGCGATCCGACCCGAATGGGTGTCGATGTTAAGCTTTTCCCAAGGCAGGATGTTAAGAATGTGGGTCTGGCACCGTTAACGTCAATGTTTATGCATGGCGGCATAGATCGCGCTGATACTGCTGATTACCGTCCAGCGGTACATGACTCTGAAGGCCTGCTAATGGAAAAAGGCAATAATGAGAAAATCTGGCGGCCACTGAATAATCCTCGTGGATTACAAGTGAGTTCTTTTATGGATGAGAATCCTAAAGGATTTGGTTTGATGCAACCACATCGAAAATTAGATTATTATCAGGACCTTGAAGCAAATTATCATCTTCGTCCATCGGCTTGGGTTGAACCAACGGGTGATTGGGGCAAGGGCAGAGTCGAACTGGTTGAGATCCCATCGGATTCTGAAGCTAATGACAATATTGTTGCCTACTGGAAGCCAGAACAAGGCTTGAAAAAAGGTCAGCCATTCACTTACTCATACCAATTGACCTGGGTGGATCAGATCCCTAAAACCGAAGGCAAAGTAAAAGTGGTTCGAACTGCTGGTGGTCGTAAATTATCGACAGATAAAAATGAGATCGTTATCGATTACAGTCACATTAATGCCAACGATGTCAGTCATATTCGTGTCGATGCCAGTATCAGCAGCGGCGCTATTTTAGAATCACGTATTGAGTCTAATCCCAGTGTTGATGGTGCCAGAGTTTTTATCACGTTCGATCCTCAAGATGCTGAGGTTGCAGAGTTACGTGTACAGCTAAGCAACAAAGATAAACCGCTTGGTATGACATGGCTGTATCGATTTACTGCAGAGGACTGGCCTTTATGATAACAAATGATAATCCTCAGTCGGCTCAAATTACCGATACTGACCATGGTGAACGTGCATTGCCAGAGGAATCGCCACTGGAGATGCATCGTCATGAGGTTTCTGAACCGGGTCATAGATTAACTCCGAATCAACAAACTGTGTGGTTTACGCTGCGCACATTTGTTGCACAGTTATTTGTGTTTATGGTTACAGCAAGCTTATCGACTTATGGCATAAGAGAAATGTATTTGGTGCTTAACACCAATGCTATTACCAGTTTGCAAATGGTTTTTTTGGTGTTGTTTAGCATTAACTTTCTGTGGGTTACTTTTGCTTTTTCACAGGCACTAATGGGTTTTCTGTTGCATCTCAAACCGCGCCTAATTAAAGAGAAGGAGACAGAACCCGATTTCAAAACGGCGGTATTGCTGCCTATTTATAACGAAGATCCGCTGCGTATTCGGGCCACAATAGAGGCGATGAGTGCAGATTTAATCGCTACCGCACCGGGTAAGTATGCTTTCTTTATTCTCAGTGACACTAATCGAGCTGATGCATGGATTGCTGAGGAACAGACTTTTGTGGATCTTATCAATAACAGCCAACCACAGTGTCCGGTTTATTACCGTCGTCGTCACCAAAACAGTGAACGTAAAGCCGGTAATATCGGCGACTGGGTTCAGCGTTGGGGCGGAGATTATGAGGCAATGATAGTGCTTGATGCGGACAGCATCATGAGTGCAAAGTCGATGGTGACATTATCACGTCGTTTAGCTGGCGCACCTGGCGTTGGTCTTATTCAAACCTTACCGACACTGGTGTTTGCCAATACGCTTTACAGCCGTTTGCAACAGTTTGCCAATCAATGCTTTGGTCCTATTTATGCCGAGGGTTTGTCGGCTTGGCATGGTTTGTCATCAAACTTTTGGGGCCACAATGCCATCATTCGAACCAAAGCATTTGCTGAGTCCTCTCATCTACCTATTCTGTCCGGTAAAGCACCTTTTGGCGGCCATGTATTAAGTCATGACTTTATCGAAGCGGCGTTACTGCGTCGTGCCGGTTGGGGAGTGCGTTTTGATACCGATATTGAGGCTTCATTTGAAGAAGCTCCACCGTCGTTAATTGATGTGATGATCCGTGACCGACGCTGGTGTCAGGGTAATTTACAGCATTCAGCATTTATGTTTGCTCGCGGTTTCTCATTGCCGACACGGTTGCATCTTTTGTCTGGGGTGATGTCTTACCTGAGCGCCATTTTTTGGTTAGCGCTAATTATGGTCGGGCTTGCGATTGCGGTTCAGGCGGCATTTATACGTCCAGAGTACTTTGCCAATCCATCGCTGTTTCCAACCTGGCCAGTGTTTGATTCTGAGCGCGCATTAAGCCTGTTTGTGGTGTCAATGGCCATTGTGCTGGCACCTAAAGCATTTGGCTGGTTTGCTGCCTTGATTAATATTCCGCGGTGTTTACGATTTGGCGGGCCAATACTGTTAACTCTGAGTACCTTGTTGGAAATGATCATGTCCGCTCTGTATGCTCCTATTCTGATGGTGTCGCAGTTTGGCGTGGTGTTGTCTATATTTCGAGGCAAAGACAGTGGCTGGATGCCACAATCTCGAGACGATGGTGCATTGAGTTGGATGTCAGTGATGCGTGCTCATCTTGGTCATACCGTGTTTGGGGTTGTGCTTGCTTTGACCGCACTATCGCTCAGTACAGAACTCTTTTACTGGTTATTACCGATTACGATAGGGTTGATGCTATCGATCCCTTTGTCTTGGTTAAGCGGCGGCGCGAGGCGAACTAAATGGATTAAAACGGTCGGATTACTGCGAGCACCTGAAGAAAAAAAACCAGTTAACATTTTGGTTAAAGTGAAGGAAAACGAGGCTAACTTGCCCCATCTTCGACACATGCATCCGTTCAGTCGGTTGGTTAATAATCCTTTATTACTTAAATGGCACCTTGCTCAGTTACCTGATTTAGGTGAGCAAAAGCCGACGTTTTATGCCCCGAGAATTATTGCGGAATGGAAATTAAATCATGCTGAAAGCTTACCGCAATTAGAATCATGGTTGGAACCCGCAGAGGTGATAGCATTATTAAGCAATGCGGATTATCTACAGAAATTGAAAACAATCGGTAACTAATTTCTACAGTATGTATCTGTAACACTTACTAAAAAAGCCCCTCAACAATGCGTTGTTGAGGGGCTTTTTAGTACTTAATAATCAGCAATTAAGATTAGATTTAGGCTCCAGATCATCATTTAGCGCGAGCCATTGCTGACGTTACAGCATTATTTATGTTGAGCCATCACTCGGGTTGCAAAATCACTTGGTCCGGCCAAAATAGCCCGGCCAACTGCCACTAAATCGACTTGCTTAGTCGCTAAAATCGTTTCGATGTAATCAATACTTTCAATGCCGCCGACACCAATGACTGCAGCGGTGGTTGTGCCTGTCAGCGGTGCTGCATCTTCAACTAAAAAGCCCTCGCCGCGTTTGTCTTTAGGGCGATTCCAGCCACCAATGCCTGATGAAACATTAAGTATTTCAACCCCCGCATCAACTAGCCATTGGCTCATTTGGCCCATATCGTTATGGGACAAACCTCCGGGATAACCGTCTTGCCCAGGAATGCGTGTCATTACTGCTAATCTTGGCGTCGCTTGTTTTATTTTACTGACTATTTCGATCAATATTCTGGCGCGATTTTCAAGGCTGCCACCGTACTGGTCTTGGCGTTGATTGGTCAGCGGAGATAACCACTGATTAATGCCGTAACCATGGGCACAATGGAGCTCGACTAAATCAAAACCAGCTTTGTCAGCACGAATGGCAGCACTAACAAAATCCTGCTGCCATTGATTGATATCATCCAATGTCATGGCTCTAGGAGTGGGTAATACACGATCATATGCTGGCACGGTAATGCCTGACGGCCCCATAATATCAGCGCTAATACCTGCACTGTCTTTTCCGCCGCAATGGGTAATTTGTAAGCCTGTTTTTACCCCTGCATTATGTAACGTCGCGGCAATTTGGCTTAAGCCGGGTAAGCAAGTATCATCATGCGCCCCAAGCTGATTAGACTCACTTCGTCCAGCTAAGTTGATATGGCTGTATTCTACCATCACCAACCCTGCACCCGACTGGGCTAAATTATGGTAATGATTGATGGTCGTTTCAGTTGCTAAGCCATTTAAGTCTGCGGTTTGTGACGCCATTGGCGGGACCACTAAACGGTTTTTAAAGGTCAGTCCGTTTGTCAAAGTCAGTGGGGAAAAGCGTAACGCGGTCATTGCAACATCCTATATATTTATGGCGATCAATATGCCAGCAATCAACATAATACTGCCTGCAGTTCGATTCATTATCGTTGCCGCTTTAGGGGAGGTAAATACCTGTTTTGCACTTGATGCCAAATAAGCATAAGTGAGATTAATGGAACCAAAAGCCAAGGTTGCAGTGGCGAGTATGATCATCACATCGGTAAGGTCTACATGGGCCATTGGCACAAAAGCAGGAAAAAAGCTGACGTAAAATATCAACGCTTTTGGGTTGCCCACGGCAATAAGCAGCCCCGTGATTAAATTTTTAAATTGGCTCACTTTAGGTATGGTTGCTAATTGAACGCCTTTGGCCGTTGCACGCAACATACTGAAACCTAACCAGCATAAATAAAGCGCACTGGCGTACTTTATAAGCTCGAAAGCAGGGCCCATGGCATTGGCAATGGCGGCCAAACCGAACAAGGCTAATAGGATATAAGCAAAGTCTCCCATCAGCACGCCAAGGGTAATAAATGCGCCATGCTTAAACCCATTTGAAAATGCTCTTGATACCACGGCAAATACAGCCGGACCCGGCAGTATCGCCAAAATTAACATAGTGAAAAATAATGCAATAACTTGCTGTAGTATCATTAAAAACCTGAACTTGGGTTTATGGGTAGAATACGGTGGTTATAATCGATTAGGTCGCGACACTAAATCGATTTTTCGAGAGTATATCGTATTTTCATATTGTTAATGTATCGGTCTATAGTAAGCAGTCGTTTCAGTTGGTTGAATAGCGTTTATAGACGTTATAATTTTTATTACTTTGGTATTGCGGTATGTCATTACGGCGTTAAGCGGTTTATTTTATAGGTGTTATTTTTAAAATTATGTTGAAAATTATTTTACTAACGCATTCGCGAGAAATGGATCGTGCTAATAATACCGGCCAATTAGTCAAACAGGTTTTAGGCGATAACGCGCGAGTGGTTGAGTGGCACCGCAAACAGCCCGATGCTGAATTATTGGCTGCGATTGAAGCGGGTAAAGTAGGCTTAGTGTTTCCAAGTGATGAAACTACACAAGAGGCTGGCTTGTCATTAGCGTCGCCTGAATATTTAGTAATTATCGATGCCACTTGGCAAGAAGCGCGCAAAATGTTTAATCAGAGCCCTTATTTAAAGGAATTGCCTAAAGTGTCTTTAGTGAATCCACCTAAGTCGATATACCCACTTAGGCGCAATCAAATTGAAGGTGGTTTATGCACAGCAGAATGTGTGGCATTACTGCTTAATCATGCGGGTGAAAGCGCATTATCGACAAGGCTAACCGAGCAACTGATGACATTTGTTGGTTGAGTTTCGTTCGAAGTAAAAAGGTTGTAATTGAGGTGAGTAGATTGCCACCTAGACACCAGAGCAACATTCATTCAACAGCTCAATAAATAGTCGTTCAATAAAGAGCTAAAAAACCTTTTGCGCAACGATTCTCGATCATTTCTATAGCATTGTCAGCTTGTTACGTCTGATGGTTGAATCGTCCGGTGCCGTGGCTTAGCCATAACGAGGTCCCTGTGTTATTTGAAATTGATAAAGATATTCGCGGTAAGTCGTCCTGTTTTAGGACTGCTATCGATGTCGGTTGCTGAGTTGACTAACGTCGAGTGGAGTAGGTTACCGGGATATATGACTAAACGATTTGGCCGATATTGAACCTGATGATAAAGGGTGTAGTGATCATTACTATCGACCACATAATCAGGCGTCAGCGCTTGTTGTGCATCGACAACCGGTTGTGCCTGATTAAAGTAATGGTCAATGTTGTGTGGTGTTATCTGTTCATATTGCGTGGCGTTATGGCGAAAAAATCCAGTATCCCCATGAGAACCATCATTGAGATAGTGCAGAATCGCAAAATAGTGCGGGTCTGGGGTGTCAAAGTGTGGCATGCATTGCAGCGGCAATAAACGTTTTGCAGGATTGTCGATAACCGAAAACACGCATTGTTGGGGTTTTAAGCGTAACGAGTGTGACATCTTGTAGGTATCGTATATTAACTGGTATACCGCATTAATCACGTCTATTACATATTGCTTGGGCAGCGGTGCGCGCTGCCCTGGATACTATGAACCTTGGTCTTGATTAAATTGACTATCATCTATCGCAATATCGATTAGCGGCGAAAGATCAGCGCCAAAGTCATCAATGGTAATCACCGGCGTTTGCTGTAGGCCAATAAACTCAATGTGGGGCGTAAATGGCCCCACCTTGATAATACTCTTGCTTGATAGAGTATTCTTGCTTGATATCGTTTGGTTGTTAGATGACTCGGTTGTCATGTTACAACCTTACATGCTGGCTGATTTACAGTAATGCTGCACAAAATCATGGTGTGCTGGCAAGGTATCTACTTTACGTTTTACCGTTGCTTTAATGCTGTTTAAAAAGCTGGTTAATTCCGCTTCGTCCATCATGTCGACAATAGGATGATATTCTTTCGGCATTAAGCCTTGGCCCATCATCACTTGTATCCACGAGCTTTCACCAAACAATTCATTGCCGTATTTATAGACTTTGCCTGATTGGCTGAACATGTCGATACGATGTTGTAATGAGGCTGGAATTGGCATGTTTTTACAGTAACGCCAAAAGCGACTGTCTTCGCGATCAGTGACCTTGTAATGCAAAATAATAAAGTCGCGAATGTTATCCATTTCAACTTTAGTTTGTTGATTGAATTCAGCAATATCGGTATCTATAATGCCTTGTGATGGGAACAGCTGTAATAGGCGCACTATGCTGCGTTGGATCATATGAATGCTGGTGGACTCTAATGGCTCTAAAAAGCCGGCAGCTAACCCTATTGCTACACAGTTTTTGTTCCAATGTTGACGACGAGTACCCGTTTTAAACTTAATCACCCGTGGTTGATTGATCGGCGCGCCTTCAATGTTATTGAGCAATAATTCAGTCGCATCAGCATCAGAAATGTATTTACTGCAAAACACTAAACCATTGCCGGTGCGGGTTTGCAACGGAATACGCCATTGCCAACCAGACTCTCGGGCAATCGAGCGAGTATATGGAATTGGTTTTTGAACCGCTTCAGTTTGTACTGCTATCGCACTGTCGCACGGTAACCAGTGGCTCCAATCTTCAAAGCCAGTGTTTAAGGTTTGCTCAATTAGCAATGCTTTAAATCCGGTGCAGTCGATAAATAAATCGCCTTCAATTAACTCGCCATTTTCAAGTTTTAACGCGCGGATATTACCCGTGTCGTCGTGTTGTAATACGTCGGCAATTTTACCTTCGATGCGGGTCATGCCATGGTGTTCGGCAAACTTACGCAAAAACTTAGCGTAAAGGCTCGCATCCATATGGTAAGCATGGTTGTAGTCTTGATTGGGTAGCACGGCAAATCGGCCTTGGCGAGCAGCTAAATGCTCGGTGCAATAGTCGCCAATGTCACTAACTAGGCCTTGTTGCTTACCCTTAAGCCAAAAGTGTTGAAAGCCACAAGCCCAGCAGTCTTTACCTAAAAAGCCAAATGAATGCAGGTAGTCTTTGTTGACGTCATGCCAGTTTTCAAACTGGATACCGAGTTTGAAGGTGGCATTTGTGGCTGCCATAACATCTTGTTCTTTTAAGCCCAGTAAACGATGGAAAATATGCAAGGTTGGAATAGTTGCTTCACCGACACCAACAGTGCCAATTTCGTCAGATTCTACTAATATAATTTCAAGATTTTTGCCCAACAGTTTGCTAAAGGCGGCTGCGGCCATCCAACCTGCGGTTCCACCACCGGCAATGACAACTTTTTTGATTGATTTATTCATCTTGGGCATCCTGTTTGGCTTGATATCTTGCTGTGTTCAGCATTATCGTTTTAATTTATTGATTAAGTCTGCGCGTATTTTGCGGGCCGTTAATTCGTCCAATGGCTTAGTTTGCATGCCTTTCACATTGTCGGGAATATGACTGTCATCGACATCATCATGATCGAAAATGTAGTGTTCGAATATCGATTTCCATGCTTGGCGCTGAGCTTTAGGCAGAGAGCGTAAGCTTAATATGCTGTGCAATAAGGCATTGTTAGGCCGGCCTAAAAAGCCTGGAGTATCGCGCCACCAGTGGGTAATGAGTACGTTAAAATCATCGACGCCGCGAACATGGTGCCACCACATGCTGGGAATAAATAACACATCACCAGGGCTTAGCTCTGCTGTTAGGCTGGCGTCTAATGCCTGCTGAAAACGCGGGAAACGTTCAAAGTCGGGGTTCGCCATATCAACGAGACTGATGTCTTGGCCACCGGGTGCCAGTTCCATTGGGCCAACATACAAATTACTAATTTGTTCTGGTGGGAATAGGGTAAAGGTACGTTTTCCGACCACGTTACACGCTAGGTTTAGCGGAAAGTCATAATGAGCAGCGACCTTGGTTTGATTGCCCAACCAAATACTGGTTAAGGGTTGCATGGGCGCTAAATCTAAACTGTTTTGTGCCCCTAAACCGGGTAAACATTGGTGAATGTCGGTCGAGCCCATGTACATTCCGGCAGGCATGTCTTTAATCATTTCTTGGCTTAATCGGTCAAGCAGTTGATTAAAGTCCAATCGGCCAGCTTGATAATTAAAACCATCAAGTTGTTCATTGTAAAACACTCTACCGTGTTGTTCTGGTGGGACATAATACGCTGTTACTGGCATACCTTGATAAAACTGGCGCAGGTAAGTCATTGCGCTTTGTGCTGACTCTAATCCTGCCTGGACTAACGGCCAATGGTGACACAACCCCTTAAATACCATAGGTTTGTCGGCATCACGGATTAAATCAATGACACTCTCTAATGTACATTCATTGATGTGTTCGACGTGCTGAGTCTGGGCCGCTGTCATCACTATTAACCTTGAGCATTCTTGAGGTTAAGTAAGTCTCGTACATTGCTTTGCGAGGCTAATGTCATGTAAATCGCTTGCAAGTAACCTTGCTGATGCAGCTTTGCTAATGCGTCAGCAGACAACCCGGCTAAGGTTTCTTCATTGATGGTGTAAAAACCGATCATCTGATTTTTTTGGCCGTTGTCTAACTCAATATCTAAAGTGAAGGATTCCAGCAATTGATGTTCAATCAAGGCATCGACAAAGCGTTGACCATCTTGTAAACCATGATGGATGACCTCGAGAATTTCGCCGACTTCATCGAGTAATGGCGTGTTACCACCGTAAGGTAAAAACAAGGCTTCACCCTCGGTTTCGCTGACTCTAGGGTGGTCTAAGTCCACATGAATAACGCGTTGCTGACGTTCTACACCATCTTCTAGTACGGTTTGTTGGCCAATTAGAAAAGGTTGGCGACGCACAGTAAGCGGCACGTATGATGCACTCCAACCTTGCTCGCTTAAAAACACGTTGTCATTCTGCTGAAAGCCAAAAAGTGCCACCGCGTAAAATTGGCCTGTGGCAGTATCTTTATGAAAAAAGATAGGATAGTGGGCTTGCACGCTGCGAAATTCTTGCGGGAATGTTACGCTGTACCAAAGGTTATCGCCTAGTGCAGCGGAGCGATGAGTCATCACTTTTACGTCTTTATGTTCAATGCTGTTTAGTAATACATGTTGGCTCATTTTGATGTCCTATCTTGTTCGTTCAAATACGTCGTATTTTTATGATTATTGTACGAGAATCTTGCTTGTAATCTTATTGACGTTGTTATCGTGATTATTTATGTCATGTCTTAAAGCTTAGGGAAACCATATTGCGCCACTTTATCGAGTAACTCGCGATTAGTCGGCAGATTTTTACTAAGTGCTTGGGTGCGTTGCTGGTTTTCATTAAACTGTCGCTGTGCCAATTGCTGCATCGACGGTTTTACATGTGTGGGTAATTGGGTGTTAAAGCCCATCCCATAAAGCACATATTGAAAACTGGCTGCCGGAAATAAGGCTTCTTTATAACTAATATCTTGTTGGCTCGGTGTTTGATAACGCCATAATTCCAGCATGGCTTGTAAGCTGTCGGGTATTGAGTTTGACTCACGATGGTCGCGCCAATAGCGATCTTCTTGACGTTGACTGATGACATAATGCAGTTTTAAAAAATCGATAATTTGTTGCCAATGTTGCTGATAACGCTCGTTAACTCGTGCAGCAATAGTATCCATCATCATGCGGTTTGGCGGTAATTGCTGGGCTAAGGTAGATGCAGTCCATTCGATTAATGCCAAAGCCGACGCTTCTAGTGGTTCAATAAACCCAGCTGCCATCCCGATAGCAATACAGTTATTTTGCCAGCATTTAGCACGATAACCTGGATTAATGGCCAGTTGTCGTGGCTCCAATTTGTCTGCTGCCGCGCCATCAACACCGAGGTAATGAAACAGAGTTTGCTGGGCATCTATATCGTTAGTGTGGCTTGATGAGTATACATAACCGACACCTTTACGTGTTGGTAGGCCAATATCCCAAATCCAACCGTTTGGCTGTGCAGTTGAGTGGGTGCAAGACGCAATAGGGCTATTTGCATCAGAATAGGGGACTTGTATCGCTAGTGCGCGATCATTAAAAAGCACCGATTTTTGGCATAAAAAGGGCACTTGTAAATGTTCACCTAACAGCAATGATTTTGCGCCGGTGCAGTCGATAAATAACTGGCCACTAATTTCGCCATTCTGCTTGGTAATGAGTTTTTCGATGTCACCATGCTGGTTATTAATAATTTGGCTGACATGGTCGCGAATATGGGTGACGCCGAGTTTTTGAGTGCAATGCTCGGTGAGTAACTGGCTAAACTTGGCGGCATTAAGGTGATAGCCGTAGTTATTTTGAAAATGATACTGGGCTGTGGCAATGCTTTTGGGGGCTAAACCAAGCTGAGTTAATACTTGCTGGCTGCAAACGGCTTCGGCAAAGCTGACTTGTTCTGCATGAGGCAACCAGTATGGGCATAAGTCGAGTTCTTGGTGACCGTGAGGCAAACTAAATGGGTGCAAATAACTGTCTGCGACGTTGCTTTGTGGGTCTTTGCACCAATTGATAAACCGAGAGCCCTGTTTAAAGCTGGCATCACATTGGCGAATAAAGTCGTTTTCATCGATACCAATTTTGCTCAGGGTTGAGCGCATCGAAGGCCACGTGCCTTCACCTACGCCAATAGTGGCCACATCCGGTGATTCGATTAAGGTAATATTGAGTTTGGGAGAGTGAGCTAAAACACCTTTATCAACATTATGTTCAGCGGCCAACAAACCGGCAGTTATCCAACCAGCGGTGCCGCCTCCAACGATGATTATTTCGGTTATTGGTTTTTGCATCATCTTTACCTACGCTTTTGGCGTGATTATTATTTTTATTCTGATGAATCTAAAAATCTGATTGCTTATAGAACATGTTAGGTAGCATTCAATAAAATGTAAGCACATTCAAGTAATAGTTTTTTTATGTTTTTGCGTACATGGTTTCAAACTGTTTAACGCAAAAAATAGTAACGTCCTTGTTACTCAATGTATTGCAATAAAAGGAGGTGACAAAAGTTGGCACCTCAACGACCTGAAAGGGTACTTGAGTGAATTCTGTCTAACACTGGAGTGTTAGCCGAAATATCACTCAATGACTATTGCATTATCGGTTAGAAAGTATAACGAGCACCTAAACTATAACGTGCGCCAGTTTCGGTTAGGTTTAACACTTGCTCGTCAGCACGACCGTGAACACGGATGTACTCTTCAGTAATGTTAAGTCCTTCGAAAAACACCGTTAAGCCTTCAACAGACTCGACATCATAGCTAACAGACAAATCGATTTGCGAGTAAGCTTCTGTGTACTGTGGGTTAGCGCCAGTACCTTGACCTGTAGAGTTTAAGAACTCATCACGCCAGTTGTATGCGATACGGGCTTGGAAACCATAATTCTCGTACACGAATACCGCGTTAGCGGTGTCACTAATACCGATTAATGCTGATTGTGCATCAAATGAGAAGTTGTCGTAAGCCTGATCACTATTAACCAAGGTGTAGTTGGCTATTACACCAAATCCGCTTTCGCCGAAGAAGTGTTGTGCCGCAAACTCCCAACCATCAATGACTGAGTTATTAGAGCTGTTTGATGGCGTTGAAATATTAAAGTTCAACAATTCATCATTATTAGCAGCACTGCCGCTAATAATTTGATTCGTGACATCTACAGCAGCATTATCAGCATAATTTGCGAAAATATAATCACGAACAGCCCCAGCTTCGGTTGTACCCGTTGCGGCCACAGCAGCTTTATATAAATCACCAGATGCTGGGTTATAAATGCCGTTAGTGGTTTTAACTGTTTCAGAACTGATAAAGTTTTTAGTGTCTTTACGGAAGTATCCAACAGACACATAGCTTGATGGGGCGTAATACCACTCAGCAGAGAAGTCGATATTTTCTGATTCTAATGGCAACAATGTAGGGTTACCTGCAGAACCACCACCATTACTTCGATTGGCAAGCGTCGCTAATACCGTACCGCCTTGAATATCTGTGTAGCTAGGACGACCAATGGTTTCACTGTATGCCGCACGAAGCATGACATCTTCTACTACTTCAATATTAAAGTTGAAGCTTGGTAGTAAATAGTCGTAATCACCGGTTTTGGTTTCAAATACTTGCTCACCAGTACCCACTAATGCAATTTCAGTTTCAGCAATCCAGTCAGCGCCATTATATCCTGCAACGGCAGCGGTCGAGGTGACATCAGTTTGCTCATAACGAAGTCCGAAATGCACGTCATATGGCATGCCGGCAATTTCATTATCGTAGTTGTACTGTACATAAACGGCTTGTGATTCTTCTTCAGTATAACGATCTGTTTCAGCTGCATAATTAGTAGAAGGGCAGAAGCCATTACCACAATCACCGCTTACTGCAGAAGCATAGTTTGCTGCTGCAAAATCACGTACTGATGCAAAATCCCACATGAAAATGGTATCTAAAACGTCAAAGTTACCGTCTGACAGAGAGAAATCGCCGCCATTAGCGTCAAATTTGTCATGAATGGTATCAGCTGGGAACCATGCATCTTCAAAGTCACCTGCAGAACCTACTCCACCCCAATCGTTACGCTGAACGTTGACGCTTTGTGAGTGGTTGTTAACGTTAGTTAGCGCTACACCAAAGTCGATGCTACCTGCATCTTCAAATAAGTATTCACCGTCAAATTGGTATTGATCAATTTCAGACTTATTACGTGCGTTACCAAAAACAGAACCGGTAAGCATCATGTCTGCAGGTGTCACTGCATTACCACCACCAACAGCAAGTACAGGTAAGTCACCGCTAAAGTCAGTTGCCGCGCTGGTACGCACAAACGCTGCAGTACTTAAATTGTTGTTTGAACCATAAAGGTTATTCGGTTTGTTTTCTGCAACCGAGTTGTGCGCATCAAATGTCAGCTTTAAGTTATCTGTTGCTTGCCATTCAAGGTTAAAACCTAAAGAACCACTTTCGTTACGTACGCCATAGTCACCAGCAGCCATAGATAAATCAGCAGGTGAATCATAAGTTTCAGAGTAAATAAGTGGTGAGGCGATAGGGCCATCAGACCATACGTTTTCAGACGGAACGAAGTTAAACCATGCTGATACGTCATTCGATTGAGTGTCGATGTCGTTACGCATGTAGGTATAGTCTACGCTTGCGACTACACTATCAACCGGGCTGTACTGTAATACTAACTGGCCGTTAGTACGGGTACGTTGTTGTTCCTCAAAACGATAAACAGTGGTTTGCGGAACGGAATAAATATCGCTATCATCAGGACGATTAACTTGGGTGCTGTCTTTAGCCACTCCGCCCCAATCACTGTTGTCAGCAGAACCTGGGAAGCTACGCCAGCCTGTGCCAACCTGTGCTTGTTGGTTACCACTTTCACGCTCTTGGTAACTGGCCGATAGTGAAATACCAAATTTATCATCTGCAAACGTGTTTGAGTACAAACCAGATAATTCAGGGGTTACTGAGCCATTATCTGTTGATTGGTCATCAACCGCTTTTACACCAAAAGTGGCTTTCAATCCCGGAGAGCTGAATGGCTTGTGGGTTAAAATATCGATAGTAGAACCGATACCACCGGTAGAATCTGAGGCTTGGCTGGTTTTATGAACTTCTACACCGCTGATACTTTCAGATGCGATGTTAGCAAAATCAAATGAGCGCGAGCCTGTAGTGACGGGCATTTGACGACCATTGAGGGTGATCAAGTTGTAATCAGGACCAAAACCACGCACTGATACTTTACTGCCTTCACCGTTAGAACGGTCAATCGATACACCTGTAATACGCTGTAACGATTCAGCTAAGTTAGTATCAGGAAACTTACCAATATCTTCAGCAGAAATAGAGTCAACGACTCCACTTGATGAACGCTTCACATCCATTGATTTAATTAAACTGCCACGAATACCAGTAACCGAAATAACTTCGATATTTTCGTCACTGACTTCATCAGCAGCATGAGCTGGTAAGATACTGCTCATACCAAGGACAAGCGATAAACTGGTCGCAAGCTTGGTTTTGTTAAATGTTCTTGTTTTCATCTAGGAAATCCCCATTGACTAGATTTTACTTCTCTCAATATTGCGGGTTAGGCGCAAATCGTTTTTTTTAATTCTCCATCGGCGCGGTAAACATTATTTATAATTAGTTGTCATATAAAACATCAAATGTAAGCGCTTACATAAAACTAGTGTAAAATGTGACCGCAGTCAACAAAAACAAGTTTTAATTATTACATTTCATTAACCGAGATGTTTACTTAATCATACACTAGTTTTTTAGCTGTTGTTTTTAAATGGTTTTCTATTTATGGGTATTTTGCGTAAAAATGTAAGCGCTTTCTTTTGGTGGCGTAATTGTTAATGATTTAATTTGTAAATTGTCTGATAAATCGGCTGACAAAGAGGGATCTAAAACGATTAAGTTGGCCGTTCAATAGATAAGGATTTTCGGGAATCATATTATGCGGGGGCTTTTTACATAAAAAAGCACAAGCAATATACTGCTTATGCTTTTCTGTTTAGGCTAAGTCTATTAATCGTGAGAAATGGCTTGAGATGAACTTCGTATAAATAACTCTGGCTTAAATGAACTCTCAACAATCACTTCTTTGTCATTATAGACTTCTTGAAGAACCCATCGTGCCGCCATTTTGCCCATTTCGTGAATAGGGTTACTCACGGTAGATAACTTGGGAGAAATATACTGTGGGAAGGGGATGTTATCGTAACCAATAAATGAAATGTCATCAGGTACGCGGATTCCGTGTTCTAAACACACCGCAATAGCCCCAGAGGCCATTTGATCATTCGCACACACAACTGCAGTGATGGTTTTATTCATCGACAATAAACGTTCCATCGCCTCACAACCGCCAGCTTCTTTAAAGTCACTTTCAATGCAAAGGGTGTCATCAAAATCGATATTGTATTGTTGCAATGCTCGTTTATGCCCTTTTAGACGATCTCTCACGTCGAGCTTAAACAATGGCCCTGAAATATATGCGATGTCTTTATGGCCAAGTGATAAAATGTGCTCGGTAGCCATGAAACCACCTTGTTCATTTTCAAGATAAACACAGCGTTCTTTGATAGCGTCGATATAGCGGTTAATAAATACCACAGGTGTTGAGCCTTTACTGAGTTCAATCAAGTAATCGTCTGATACAGCCTCAATATCCAAAATAAGGGCATCACAGCCGCGACTCATTAAAAACTCAACCCCTTCTTTTTCTTGCTTCTCGTCACTATGACCAGCAGCAATAATCACGTGCTTGTTAGCTGTTCGAAGGGCGGTTTCAATTTCTGTCATCATAGGACCATAAAAAGGCCCGTCAAGCTGAGACACCAAAACCCCGACACTGTTTGAACAGTTCGAGGCAAGCGACTGTGCAATGGTATTAGGCCGGTAACCTAAGGCTTTCATTGCATCGAGTACTTTTTGTTTGGTTTTATCGCTGACTTTGGTGTTGTTGTTCATGACTCGGGACACAGTCGCCAGAGACACACCAGCCATTACGGATACATCGTAAATAGTTGCCATATAATGAGTATTTAAAAGCCATCTTGGAGCACATGGCTCCAAGACTAACATGCTTTTATTTTGCTTCTCTATTTAATTCTAAGTGAATTTGGTCCACTTTTTGATTATCTAAGGTGTACCAACGCATTACAAAAGCCACCACTAATGAACCAATAGCAGGGTAAATAGTGAATGATAATAATATTCCTTGCTGAGTATGCTCCGTTTGCATGGTATCAGGCTGATAACCATAACCCGCTAATAACCACCCCGCAGAAGCGCCACCAATGGCAACCCCCAGTTTGATAAAGAAAATCACTGAAGAATAAATCATCCCGGTAATACGCACGCCGTTTTTATATTGGCCATAATCGACAACATCAGCCATTTTTGCCCACAATAGTGGGGTGGCCATGTTGAAGGTAAAGCCCCAGATAATAAACATGCCAAAGGCGAGTACGACTTGATCGCTAGGTACAAAGTAGCTCACTACGCACATCGCTGCCGCAAGGAGTTGCAAGGTGATATAAGCTTTAACTTTACAAAAGCGTTTAGCCAAAGGCTCAGCTAAAATACAGCCAAATATATTACCGACCATTCCTAGGGTGATAAAGAGGGTGATGGAGTCTGGCATGTTAAGGAAATATTTAACGTAGTAAATGGCTAAACTGGTGCGTAACACCATGCCTGATAATAAACATACTGCTGCAATAGCAAGGACACGCCACTGGTCATTTTTGAGCATGTCGGTAAAGTCTTTCTTAAAGCTAGATTGTTGATCAACCGGCGGGTGTAGGCGTTCCTTCGTGCCCCAGAAACAGGCTAAAAACATCGCCACGCCTAAGATGCTCATGGCGGTAATCGTCAGTTGATAACCTTTAGCTTGGTCGCCTTCACCTAAGTACTCAACAAGGGGTAAGGTTAAGCCTGAAACGAGTAAGCCGCCCAACATCGCAAATACAAAACGGTAAGATTGTACTGACACTCGCTCTTTTGGATCGGCCGTTAACACGCCGCCTAATGCACAATAAGGGATATTAATGGCGGTGTAGACCATCATAAGTGCGGTATAAGTGACGAAGGCATAAATCATTTTGCCGTCTTCGGTTAAGTCTGGGGTGGTAAAGGCTAAAACACTAATAAAACCAAAAGGCAGGGCAAACCACAAAAGATAAGGTCTAAACTTACCCCAGCGGGTATTGGTGCGGTCTGCAAGTGCGCCCATTAACGGATCGGTAACCGCATCAATTAAGCGTACTGCTAAAAACATGGTGCCGACAAATGCTGGCGAGATACCGAAAATGTCGGTATAGAAAAAAGTTAAAAACAGCATGACTGTTTGGAACACAATGTTACTGGCAGTGTCCCCGAGTCCGTAAGCTATTTTTTCTCTGGTGCTTATCATACATGCCTCAATTATTGTTATTTGTTAAAATGATGCGACTGTTTGAATAGAACAAAGCCGTTTATACAACGGCTTTGTTCTGATTAACATATTATTTTCGTGCGCTAATAAAATCCCTATAAGCATGTGCACTGGCTTTTAAGGTGCGTTTTTGAGTTTCGTAGTCTACATAGACAATCCCAAAACGTTTTAAGTAGCCTTCAGCCCATTCAAAATTGTCCATTAAACTCCATGCAAAATAGCCGACAACATTAACACCTTGTTCAATGGCATTATTTACTGCATTTAAGTGGGCGTTATAGTATTCGAGTCTGTCTTGATCATCCACTTTACCTTCTATCAATTTATCGTCCATTGCTGCGCCGTTTTCGGTAATGTAGATCGGCGGTAAAGGATAAAGTGCATGCAGTGAAGTCAATAAATCGGTAAAGGATTGTGGGTATATTTCCCAGCCGATATCCGTTTTAGGTTTGTCGACCATATCAATTTGGCTAAAACCAGTGGCTGGATCTGCTTTGTACACTGCTCGGGTGTAAAAGTTGATGCCTAAAAAGTCGATAGGTTGAGCAATAATATCAAAGTCGCCTTGTTCAATAACGGGCATATCTTCAGTGGCGAAGTCATTAATAATCTCAGGATAGCAACGGTCAAACAGTGGTTTGATATACCATTGATTAAAGTATTGGTCGGCTTTACTGGCTGCTTCAACATCTGCGGCAGAGTCTGTTGCGCTATAACAAGGCGTGAAGTTAAGCACGATACCATTTTGGCTATTAGGGCTATTTTTTTGCAATACTTTCATGGCTAAACCATGAGCCAATAATAAATGGTGTGCAGATTGACGACCAAATGCTTTAGTGGCTAATCCTGGTGCATGAACACCAATTTCATAGCCTAAATATGAGCTGCAAAATGGTTCGTTAAACGTGGCGTAAGAATACACTCGATCGCCAAATGCTTGAGTGATTTTGTCGGCATAGTCTGCAAACAAATAAGCTGTTTCACGATTTAACCAGCCACCATTATCTTCAATATGTTGTGGTAAATCCCAATGGTATAAGGTCACAAAGGTTTTAATGCCACGACGATTTAGTTCATCAAGCAAATCAGTATAAAACGCGACACCTTGTGGATTGAGGCTTCCATCTTTATGCATTACGCGTGGCCACGAAATGGATAAGCGATAAGCGTCAACGCCCAGCGACTCAATTAAATCGACATCATCACGCCATAACTTTACATGCTCGCATGCTTGCGAGCCGTCAGAGTTATCACGAATTTTACCTGGCGTCGCACAAAAGGTATCCCATATACAAGGAAGACGAGAATCCACTGCGCCTTCAATTTGAAAAGAAGCAGTCGCCACACCAAAGGTGAACGCTTTTGAATGCATTTTGGAATCGGCTGGTAACATAATTTTCATATTTAAATTCACTTAGTATTAATTAATTGTGTCTATTTTTATGACTAACTTATTACGTTGAAACACCCTGATAAAAGGCCTTGTGCTACGTTAGCTACGCAGTAAAAAATAAGCTCTCGCGTTTAAAAATCGTTGACATCAGTTATCGATATGTTAAAAATGAAAGCGCTTACATTGAGATTAGTGATTAATTATCCAAAGGTCAATAATTGATTTGGCTAATTATTAAATCCTCATCTGCTTGCACAAGTGTGGAAATGATCATCAGTTAAATGTCTAGGGTTTACGGGGAATTAACTCTTGGCGTGAGATTATTGGTATCCATTCAATGGCGTTATGTACTGCAACCCAAGATAACTATTAACAACAATAAGGGAATGTCATGGCGACTTCACCGCTTCAACCTGAGTTGGCAAATGCCGATTCCACTCACCAGCAGGGTAACTTTCGTTTTGCCTTGATAGCGTTAACCTCGTTATTTTTTATGTGGGGTTTTTTAACGTGTTTAAATGATATTTTAATCCCTTACTTAAAAAACATGTTCGACCTTAATTACACCCAAGCAATGCTAGTGCAGTTCTGCTTTTTTGGTGCTTACTTTATTGTGTCAATTCCTGCTGGCGCGTTAGTGGGTAAGATTGGTTATCAAAAAGGCATTATTACCGGGTTAGTGATTGCTTGTGTGGGGTGTTTACTGTTTTATCCGTCGGCCAGTTATGGCTCTTATAATATGTTTTTATTCGCGTTTTTTATTCTTGCATCGGGTATTACTATCTTGCAGGTGTCAGCAAATCCTTATGTGAGTGTGTTAGGCCCAGCCGAAACCGCATCGTCGCGGTTGACCTTAACTCAAGCATTCAATTCATTAGGCACCACAGTAGCGCCATTTTTTGGTAGCTGGTTAATTTTGTCGACCGTTGAACATGACAGCAAAGTCACTGAGGTTGGCGAAGTCATCGGTCAGTTGTCTGTGCAGCAGCAAGCGAGTGCAGTACAAACGCCTTACCTTATTTTAGCCGCTGCATTATTCGTATTGGCATTCATTTTTATGTTGCTCAAACTACCTTTGTTGGGCAAGCGCGATACTCAATCAACTGCTGCGGTAAAAGGCAGTGCATGGCAATATCCGCATTTGGTGTTGGGTGCAGTCGGTATTTTTGTTTATGTTGGCGCAGAAGTCGGCATAGGCAGTTTTCTTATTAGCTTTATCACTAAAGATGGCACCGGTGGAGTGTCTGAATCGCAGGCGGCGCATTATATTGCCTATTATTTTGGTGGTGCTATGGTCGGCCGTTTTATCGGCGCTGCAGTGATGCAAAAAATCAAAGCAGGCAAGGTGTTAGCATTCAATGCGTTATGTGCGTGTATTTTAGTTGCAGCGGCAATCTTGAGTGCTGGCACCGTTGCGATGTGGGCATTACTGCTGGTGGGCTTGTGTAACTCAATTATGTTCCCAACCATTTTCAGTTTAGCGCTACAAGATTTAAAACGACACACCAGTCAAGGTTCGGGCATTTTATGTTTAGCTATCGTTGGTGGGGCGGTTCTACCGTTATTGCAAGGCATGCTAGCTGACAGCATGGGAATTCAATTTGCCTTTATTTTACCTTTATTATGCTACGGGTTTATTGGTTATTACGGTTTGATTGGATGTGATGCAAAACGTCCAGTATTCGCAGATAAGGTATAAGGAAAGATCATGAGATTAACTCAATTACCGCTTACTGCTAGCGTCAATAAGCCTACTAAAACAAGCTTAGTTGCTTTAGGAATATTGCTGGGATTAAGTGGATGTGGCGAGAATAACAACGTCAATCAACAAGATAAACAAACTGCAGTTACCCCAGCCATGGTTGATGATACAGCGGCTAAATCTTCGTTAGCCATTTGGCCTGATCTTAAGCCTGCTATCGCCAAAGATACGGCCTTAGAAGCTAAAATCGATGCCTTAGTCGCTAAAATGACCATTGAGCAAAAAGTCGCGCAAATGATCCAACCTGAGATCCGTGATATTACCGTTGAAGACATGCGTAAATATGGTTTTGGTTCGTACCTTAACGGTGGTGGCGCATACCCTAACAATGACAAACACGCGACACCAGCAGATTGGATTGCGCTCGCTGAGTCTTTGTATCAAGCATCAATTGATGACAGTGTTGATGGGATTAATATTCCAACCATGTGGGGCACCGATGCCGTACACGGTCATAACAATGTTATCGGCGCGACGTTGTTTCCGCATAACATTGGTTTAGGGGCAGCGAATAACCCTAAGTTAATTGAACAGATTGCCGCTATAACGGCAAAAGAAGTGATGGTGACCGGTATCGATTGGGTATTTGCACCCACAGTTGCCGTAGTGAGAGACGATCGCTGGGGTCGAACTTATGAAGGTTATTCAGAAGACCCACAAATCGTCAAAGCCTATTCTTACGCCATCGTTGAAGGTCTACAAGGCTCAGTTAATGGTGACTTTTTATCTGATCAACATGTGATTTCAACCGTTAAGCACTTTTTAGGCGATGGCGGCACTGAAAATGGCATCGATCAAGGCGATAATATTGCCAGCGAACAAGACTTATATGACATACATGCACAAGGCTATGTGGGGGGACTCAATGCTGGGGCACAAAGTGTTATGGCATCATTTAACAGCTGGCATGGGGTTAAAAACCATGGCAATAAATATCTGTTAACCGATGTGCTTAAAGATAAATTACATTTCGATGGTTTTGTTGTGGGTGATTGGAACGGTCACGGACAAGTCGCTAACTGTACCAATGAGTCGTGTGCGCAAGCCGTTAATGCCGGTTTAGATATCTTTATGGTGCCAACGGCGGCGTGGAAACCTTTATATGAAAACACCATAGCGCAGGTAAATAATGGCGACATTAGCCAAGCGCGTATTGATGATGCGGTTAAGCGTATTTTACGGGTTAAGTTCCGTGCGGGTTTATTTGATAAGCCAAGCCCTGCCAATCGTCCATTATCGGGCAAAACAGAATTAATTGGCCAAGCAAGTCACCGTGACGTTGCCCGTCAAGCCGTTCGTGAGTCATTAGTGCTGCTTAAAAACAATCAAGGTTTATTGCCTTTAGCACCAAACGAAAAGGTGTTGGTGGCGGGGGATGCCGCGGACAATATCGGTAAACAATCTGGTGGTTGGTCAATTACGTGGCAGGGCACTGATAATCAAAATAGCGACTTTCCTGGTGCGACATCAATTTACGCTGGTATTAATAAATTGGTGGCTCAAGCTGGCGGTAAAGCAACATTGAGTGTTGCAGGTGAATTTGATCCACAGCAGAAACCTGATGTTGCGATTGTTGTGTTTGGTGAAGAGCCGTATGCAGAAGGTAACGGCGACATTGATAACTTAGAATATCAACGTGGAGACAAGCGTGACCTTGCTTTACTGCATAAGTTAACAGCGCAAGGTATTCCCGTGGTATCTGTGTTTATCAGTGGCCGCCCTATGTGGGTTAATGCTGAGTTAAACAGCTCTGATGCATTTGTCGCCGCTTGGTTACCAGGCTCTGAAGGTCAAGGCGTAGCAGATGTTTTATTCACTCAGGCTGATGGTAAAGTTTCGCACGATTTTGTCGGTAAATTATCATTCTCATGGCCTGCGACACCACAGCAAACTCAAGTGAATGTGCCATTAGCTCAACACAATACGGAACAAGCACAAGCTGATTATCAGCCGCTTATACCTTATGGCTATGGCTTAACATATCAATCTACTGCCAGTGATGCGGTTGTGTTAGATAATTTGTCGGAAGACAATTTAGCTGCAACGCAAACTCTAGTCGACTTACCTTTGTTTGAGCGTGCAGTGAAATCACCGTGGTCAATGTACATTGCTAACGCGTCTGAGCGTCAAGGGTTAAGCAGTAGCGTTGCGCAAAACAGTGCACTAACCATTCGTACTATGGATCGTGTCGTTCAAGAAGATGCGCGCTTAGTGTCTTTTAATGGCAGCGAGCAAGGTACCGTAGGCTTAATTAGTAATTTTCCACGTGATTTAAGGGCTTACAGTAATAGTGATGCCGCGTTATCTGTGAGTATTAATGCAACTCAAGCACTGCAAAAGCCGTTATGGCTTGGTATGGCATGCGAAGGTGATTGCCGTAAGCAAATTGATATTGCCACGCAGGTGAATGCTCAAGTCGGGGAATGGCAGAGTTTAAGCTTCTCATTGGCATGTTTTGCTGATGAACCAATGGACTTTGCTAAAATTGTCATGCCATTTTACCTTGCCACCGACGCGGCAGCTGAAATTCGTTTCAGTGATGTGGTTATTCAAGCTGCATCAACAGAAAATACCATCAAATGTAACTAACTTATCGCGAATTAGCCCTATCTGAGTCATCTGATAGGGCTAGTTTCACTAACGTTATATCGTAATAGTTGGCGACGTTTGTTGTTTGTTTTACTACAGCGTTAGGCAAAGAAAAAACGGTAAATGGGTAAGAACAACAATGCAAAATCTCAATAAACATCATTCATTTGTATCCAGCTTAACCGCGTTAACTTTGTCGGTCATATTTCTGTCTGGCTGTAGTGCTGATGATGCAACAGAACAAGCAACAGATACCGTGATAACCAATATCGAAACTTCAGGTTGGCAACTGGTTTGGCAAGATGAGTTTGAGGGTAACCAAATAGACACAACCAAGTGGAGCTTTGCTGTTGACTGTTACGGTGGCGGCAATGATGAGGCTCAGTGCTATACCGCACGGTCTAAAAATGCTGCAGTTAGTGGTGGTCTTTTATCGATTACGGCATTACGAGAAACCTTTTCTGGGCCTGCTGTAAATGATTCTGATCCAAGCTATGACGTAAACGATACATCGAAAACATTAGATTACACCTCTGCTCGTTTAGTATCGAAAAACAAAGGGGATTGGAAATACGGCCGTTTTGAAATTCGCGCAAAATTACCACAAGGTCAGGGAACTTGGCCTGCGATATGGATGTTACCGACGGATTGGGTATATGGCCCTTGGGCTGGTTCAGGTGAAATAGACATTATGGAGGCCGTAAACCTCAAGGTTGTTACCGACGGTAAGACGCCAGAGTCTGCAGTACATGGCACATTACATTACGGTAAACAATGGCCCAATAATGTTTATACAGGGCAAGGGTATCATTTACCCAATGAACTCAATCCTGCGGATGCCTTTCATGTTTATGCTGTTGAATGGCAGCAAGATGAAATTCGTTGGTATGTTGATGATGTTCACTTTGCCACACAACAATCCTCTGGTTGGTACAGTCAATACATTGATGGCAATGGTGATTTGGTTAATGCCCTTGATGATGCACCGTTTAACCAGCCATTTCATATGCTACTCAATCTTGCTGTAGGTGGAGCATGGGCTGGAACCGTGAATAACACAGGTATCGATGAGTCAGTTTTTCCGCAATCGATGTTAGTGGATTACGTGCGTGTATATCAATGTGCTATTTCGCCGAGTTCGGGAGCAGGTTGTGAGACTATTGATAATAGTGTTGTACCCGTAACGGGTAAAAAAATGCCTGATATTGTTGAGTGAATCGGTTTACTTTATTCACTTTAGTTGTGTGAGGGGCGACAAATATAAATACACCATAAAGGGTGTTTAAAAATACGAATGTTAAGCGGGTTGCATCAACCATAATGTTGAGCCTGTTAAGTTACTATTGTTAGTTGTTAATTGTTCACCCAGTAGCTGAATACGAATGCAAAGATGCACTGTTTGCTTTGAGCCACGCTGCGGTTAGCTTAGTATCGAGCAGCATTTGTGGTGTTTCGGGGATATTGAGTCAACGTGATGGCTTTGTCACTTAGGTTTTTTAAGTCGTTTTTGATTGAAGTGCAATCAAATTATTATCAATCTATGATGCTAACAATGGCATAATGTCATATCGATACTGTGTTGATGTTTAACGCGATATGAATTTGATAAGGAATTGATTTGTCTAACATTGTATTTTCTAAAACAGACTTACAGAAGATAGTGGCTCTTGCCAAGCAAGCAGGTGAAGCCATTATGCAAGTTTATGCTCAAACTGATTTGCAGATTGAGGTTAAACAAGATGATAGCCCTGTTACTGCAGCCGACATTGCCAGCCATAATGTAATTGTTGCCGGCCTTAAACAGCATTTCGCTGAGATTGCTGTAATGAGTGAAGAAGCGGCTGATATCAGCTGGGCAGAACGACAAACGTGGCAAACGTATTGGTTGATCGATCCGCTCGATGGCACCAAAGAATTTATTAAACGCAACGGTGAATTTACGGTCAATATTGCGCTTATTCACCAAGGCAAAGCGATTGCTGGTGTGGTGTATGCACCAGTATTAGGCAAATGTTATAGCGGCATTGTTGGTCAAGGTGCGTGGCTTGAACATAATGGACAAGTATCGGTATTGGATATTAGTGACACAGCAGTGCAATCGCCACCTATCGTAGTCGGAAGCCGCTCTCACGTTAGCCCTGATGTTGCCTCGTATTTACAGACTATTGGCGAACATCAAATGTTAAGCGTCGGCAGTTCATTAAAATTTTGTATGGTGGCCGAAGGCCAAGCCGATGTGTACCCAAGATTAGGTCTAACCAGTGAATGGGATACCGCCGCAGCGCAAGCAGTATTAGAAAGTGCTGGTGGGCTGGTGGTTGAATATCCAGCGCTTACACCGCTGCAATACAACCAAAAAGAAAATATTTTAAATCCGTATTTTATTGCCGCATCGTCGGCATGGTTTGCACGCAAATAGCGCTAATCGTTATCAGCCTTTGTAAACCAAATATGGAACCCCAATTAATAATAAGCAAATGGAGTGACAAGTTATGATGCGCATGGGCGTCGATCTCGGTGGTACAAAAATTGAAATAGTGGCTTTAGCCGATGATGGATCTGAAATATTCAGAAAGCGCATTCCAACGCCAAAAAACTATCCTGGTACCATAGAAGCGATTGTCAGCTTAGTGGCTGATGCAGAATCAGAAACGGGTCAAACCGGCTCTGTTGGTGTTGGCATTCCAGGTGTTGTGTCACCGTTTACTGGCTTGGTAAAAAATTCAAATTCAACGTGGATTAACGGCCATCCGCTTGATAAAGATTTAAGTGAAGTATTAAACCGTGAAGTACGCGTTGCCAACGATGCTAACTGTTTTGCAGTCTCTGAAGCCGTTGATGGCGCAGCCGCTGGTAAAGGGGTTGTGTTTGGCGGCATTATTGGTACCGGTTGTGGTGCTGGCATTGCGATTAACGGCCGTGTACATGGCGGCGGTAATGGCATTGGCGGCGAGTGGGGGCATAACCCATTACCGTGGATGACAGCCGATGAGTTTAATACCACCACTTGCTTTTGTGGTAATCGTGACTGTATTGAAACCTTTATTTCTGGCACTGGTTTTGTCCGTGATTTTCGTGAAGCGGGTGGCGATGCCACCAGTGGTATTCAAATTTCTGAAATGATGCAACAAGGCGACCCGTTAGCCACAGTGGCATTTGAACGCTACATTGATCGTCTAGCGCGGTCACTCGCACACGTGATTAATATGATGGATCCAGACATGATTGTATTAGGTGGCGGTGTATCAAACATCGAAGCTATTTATACTGAATTGCCTAAAGTGCTACCCAAGTATGTTGTGGGCCGTGAATGTGGTACCCAAGTGGTTAAAAATAAGTTTGGCGCATCATCTGGTGTTCGCGGTGCTGCATGGTTGTGGGGCAAAGACGAGAAGTAGTCTTCATTCAACATCAGTTAACAGTAATCTCGATTAATATCGCTGAGAACGTATTTTGCAAACCCACTAAAACGGCACCTAAACAGTGCCGTTTTTGTTTTGAGTTTGTTTTAGGCGGCTATAACGATAAACTAGCCGCAATAATGATAAACAAAGTGAATGATTCATGTTTTGGCTTAAAAAACTCTTGTCACAATTGGTTATGCCAATTCCTTTTAGCATAATGTTGTTAGTTCTGGCTGTCATTTTATGGCGAACGAATCGTGTAATGTTACTGCAGTTTGGCCGAATGCTCTTGGTTACCGCTATCGTGGTGCTAACATTAACAAGCCAATCGCAAGTGAGTTATTTTTTAGCTAATTCATTAGAATCGCAACATAACGTTAATCATCAACCGATTGCTGGTTCTTGTGTTGTGATGGTATTAGGTTCAGGTAATAGTGAGCAACAGGGTCATACCGCAGTGCAGCAGCTATCATCAACAGCACTGGCTCGTTTAACCGAAGGCGTTCGTCAGTTCAGGCTGGGCCAGCAATGCACTTTAATTGTGAGTGGTTGGAGTGGTGGATACTTGAAGACAGCTCATGCGACCATTATGGCTCAAGCTGCAGAAGAGTTAGGGATCCCCAAAGCCAGCATTGTGGCCTTTAATGAACCCAAAGATACCATTGAAGAGGCTCATGCTTTACAACAGTTAATTGGGCTGCAACCATTTCTATTAGTGACTTCAGCAACTCATATGCCGAGGGCGATGATGATATTCACCTCATTAGGGATGCAACCCCAGCCTGCACCGAGTGATTTTATTGCACATCAAGGTTTCTGGTGGCGTTTAGATGCAGATCAACTGCTAGCATCGCAAAAATCAATTCATGAATATGTTGGCATGCTGTGGCTTCATATTAAAGACATGGCTGCTGATTAAATGATTTAGTGAAGATTAAATGTATTCGCCAAGAGGCTTAAGCCGATGTTTCAAACCTTATTTATTCTATTCAGTTTAAAGGACAAACCGTGGTCAGTGACGAGTTATTAATTAGCCCTTTTGCCAAACGAAATGGCATAACCTTAACGGTAGTTGGTGCCATTAGTTTAATGGCTAGCTTGATTATTTTTATAGGACTTAGCGGTTTTTTTGCCGTTGGAATGTTGTGCTTTGCATTAGGCTCCGTGGCACTTATTTTAGGTGTCGCTAAAGTGTATCAGCCAGCGGTTAGTTTTAAGCTAACTGCTGCAGGAGTGGTATTTTTTCATCGCCGCGGCCAAGTGTTTATTGAATGGCATAATATTCAACGAGTTGATTGTGCGAGAGTAAATCAAAACTTGGAGTTGATTGAGCTACCTTATATTGGCGTTAAGCTTAAACAGATTAATCCCATTTTAGACTGTATTTCACCTCGTCTTGCCACTGGTTTACTGACCGAACAGCGGCCATTACTCATGACGGCGGCCACCCAAGATGAAGATTTACAAAGTTTAGAAGGTTATTTGGGGGCTGAATTTACGCCGCTAGTGGTAAACGGTGAGCGTTACCGTGGGGTATTGGCAATGTTTGGTCATCGCTGTCAAACGTTGAACGAACAGTTGGGTTACCATGTGTATTTATCGATTGATAGTTTAGACCGAGAACCGAAAGAGTTTGTTGCCTTGTTGCGCCAATGGCAACAGCAAGCCCTGCTGCAAACTCAGCAGCACACGGTATCTGCGACAGATATCGAATGACACGACTCATAATCAATTAGCAGGTGTTCAAATGGTATTACAAGGCGGTTGTTTATGCGGTGCGATACGTTACCAAGTTAACGGTATGCCATTTGATGCCGATCATTGCCATTGTAATCAATGTCGTAAAAGCGCTGGTGCGGTAGTAATGAGTTGGATGGATTTTCATCGTGAACAAGTGCAGTGGTTGCAGGGGCAAGTAAATGAATTTGCTTCATCAGAGAACATTCGGCGTGGCTTTTGTCAGCACTGTGGTTGTTCATTGACTTACCGACATTTGGATTATCCACAATACACTTCATTGTCGATAGCCTCTTTAGACCAACCAAACCTAGTACGGCCGACTTATCATATACACACTGACGAGCAGGTTAGTTGGTTAAAAATAGATGACTCTTGTTCGCGCTATCAGGCAGGTAAAACAGCTGTTAAACAGCCAGATTAACTTTCTGAGGGAGTATTCGTAAGGGGCGCTCTGTGACGATAACCCAAAAATTGGCCGCCATCTAAAATTTCAATATTTTCACAATAAGCATCGCCTTCAAAAATACCTTGTTCATGGAGGGTGATTTTTTTACAGCGTGCTTTACCTGCTAATTGTCCCGCAATCATTAACTCTCGACATAAAATATCACCATCGACAGTGCCATTAGGCTCAATAGTCACATTGCCCTGCGCTTTGATATCACCACTAACATGGCCTGCAATTAGCACATCACCACTGAAAATGAGTTTACCGGTTAAATGGCATTCTTGGGCGATAAAACTGAGTGGATTAGCAGGTTGCTTTTGACGAAACATCTTAGTGATCTCATGTTTGTATTATGTCGGTAATATAGCGTGATAGGTTAAAAAACAAATCAAAACCGCTAATCGTATTTGTAAAACGTTAATTTTTTGTAGATGAATTAGCTTTGTAGATAAACTGGCTTTGTAAATAAATTAGTTTGGATGACCTATAAGTATCGCATCAGCAGGGCAAGGAGATACGCAAGCACCACAACCAGTACAGGCATCAGTATCTATCACGGGTTTAGGCACTTGGCCTACAGCCATGATAAAGCTAATTGCGCGTGGGTCGCAGGCATCTTTACAGCTCTGACACCAAACCCCTTCATGGGTTAAACAGTTGTCTTTTATCGCAGCCGTAATTGACCAAGGTAAGGATTGGTCGCGATCAAATACAGGCTCTGGGCACACATCAACGCATTGTTCACAGAAGGTGCATTCATCTTTAGTGAAATCTATTTCAGGAAAACCACCTTCACCGCGTTTAATTATTTGGGTTTCGCAGGCGGTAATACACTTGTCACAGCGTGTGCAATTGTCAGTAAACTCTTGATCCGTTTTGCTCCAAGGCGGGCGGGTGACATTGGATTTTCTGCGACTAAATAGATTACGACGACTTTGATTAATACCTTGGTTCATTTCGGTTCCAATTGAGCTTAAATATATTTGCTGCAGCCAATATTAGCATTAACTGCAGCACAAAATTGTTAAGCGCTTGGCAATAAATACCAATAATTAACTGTTCATTCAGCGAGGATTTTCCGCCTTATAGGCAAGTAATAGGATTGTAGGCATAGTGTCCTCCGTCAAAATACTATTAAGTAGCATAGAAGGCGCATAAACTCGCCCTTCGGGAGTCACTCAGGCTTTCCATTTTTATGTTGCATTATTTCATAAGGGAATAACCATTCTTTCAACAATGCGCCTTAAACTGAAAAACCTGAGTGGCTCTGATTGGTCACTTAATTATTGGCGTTGGTATTATACCCATCAGGATTATTTGATTGCCATTTCCAACTGCTATTTGCCATATCTTCAACGGTATGGGTTGCACGCCAATCCAATTCAGTAGCGGCAAAGCTTGGGTCGGCATAACACGCTGCAATGTCACCAGGGCGGCGAGGACTGATTTGATAAGCAATGGTTTTCCCGCAAGCTTTCTCAAATGCCTTGACCATGTCTAACACGCTGTAACCTATTCCCGTGCCGAGATTATAAGTCACTAAACCAGGTTTGGTTTGCAGTTTTTTAAGTGCTTGTAAGTGACCCATAGCTAAATCAACAACATGAATATAATCACGTACACCTGTGCCATCTGGTGTGTTGTAATCATCACCAAAAACGCTTAATTGTTGACGTTTACCAACAGCAACTTGGGCAATAAATGGCATCAAGTTATTAGGGATATCGTTAGGGTCTTCGCCAATCAAGCCACTTTCGTGAGCACCTACAGGATTAAAGTAACGTAAACGAGCTATATTCCAGCTGTTATCCGAATTATGTAGGTCAGCTAAAATATTCTCAACCATCAATTTTGACTGACCATAAGGGTTGGTTGCGCCCGTAGGAAAATCTTCTTTAATGGGCAAGCTAGCAGGGTCGCCGTAAACGGTGGCCGATGAGCTGAACACTAGGTTTTTAACGTTATTTTCAGCCATGACTTGGCATAAAATGATAGTGCCAGTGACGTTATTTTCGTAATATTTCAATGGTTGTTCGACTGATTCACCGACCGCTTTTAATCCTGCAAAATGAATGACGGATTCGATGCTGTGATCGGTAAAAACTTTTTGCAATAAGGCTTTGTTTAGAATGTCGCCTTGATAAAACGTGACATCTTTACCCGTAATGGCTCGAACCCGCGCCAATGCTTCAATACTGGAGTTTGATAGATTGTCTACGATGACCACTTCCTGTCCGGCCTTTAATAGCTCTACTACGGTATGTGTACCAATATAGCCAGCGCCACCGGTTACCAAAATTGTCATAGTTTAATCGTCCTGTGAATTAATGAATCAAGTTATAAGGCTGGTTGATTTTTGGTGATCAACATTTATCAGCTTAGTTAGAGAAAGGGCCTCTCATGTATTGTAAATTATCACAGCTCAATCGTCAGTTAAATTATTGATAGAACGTTTAAATTAATACTGGTTAGCTTGCCTGAAAATAGATTCAAAAGTGGTTCGAAAACAGCTTGATAGAGAGTGATAAAATGACGGTTGTATTTATTTGTTTACGATTAGCACTACATCATGGCAGGACAATAAACTGTGAGGGAGTTAACAAAACATCAGCCTTAGCACACTATGTAGGGAGTGAAGTTGACGTAAAGTGGAACCTATGAGTACAGCAACAAAGTATATTGCACACCAACCTGATGCCCAAGGTTACATTGATTACTCAGAGCATGAGAATCAATTATGGCAACAATTGTATCAGCGCCAAGTAACGAATATGCCGGGCCGTGCATGCCAAGCCTACTTACAAGGTCTAGATGCATTAGGCATGTCAGTTGATCGCATTCCACAATTGCCTGAAATCGATAAAGTGCTGCTTGATGCTACAGGTTGGAAAACCGCTGCAGTGCCAGCACTGATTTCATTTGGTCGTTTCTTTGAGTTACTGGCTAATAAAGAGTTTCCAGTTGCAACCTTTATCCGCAGTAAAGAAGAGTTTGATTACTTACAAGAGCCTGACATATTCCATGAAATATTTGGCCATTGTCCACTATTAACCAATCCATCATTTGCGCATTTTTCGCATATGTATGGCCAGTTAGGACTAGCTGCATCGAAAGAAGAACGCGTATTTCTGGCACGATTATATTGGTTTACCATTGAGTTTGGTTTGGTTCAGGCAAAAAATGAATCACTGCAAATATACGGCGGCGGCATTTTAAGTTCACCGGGTGAAACCATGTATGCATTAAGTGACAGTCCTGAACGTAAGCCGTTTGATTTACTCGATGTACTGCGCACGCCGTATCGTATTGATATCATGCAGCCAATTTATTATGTTATCGATCATATTGACTATTTAGATGAAATTGCCCGTATGGACATTATGAGTATGGTGACCAAAGCGCGTCAATTAGGCATGTTTGAGCCTAAATTTGCTCCAAAAGTCAAAGCCAGTTAACGATTTATTGCAGCTGAGCTTTAGCTCAACAATCTGCAAGTGAGACACTATTTAATTTAGCCAAGGAGTACAAATGAACGCATTAACCGAGATGAAGTGTGAAGCATGCCAAGCAGACGCACCAAAAGTAACGGATGCAGAGTTAGCAGAGCTTGTCGGCATGATCCCAGATTGGGGCGTTGAAGTTCGTGACGGCATTATGCAGTTAGAGCGAGTATATAAATTTAAAAACTTTAAGTTAGCGATGGCCTTTACTAATAAGTTGGCCGATTTAGCTGAAGCTGAGTTCCATCACCCAGGTATCTTAACCGAGTGGGGCAAAGTCACCGTGACGTGGTGGTCACACTCAATTAAAGGGTTACACAAAAACGATTTCATTATGGCTGCCAAGACCGACCAGTTGTTAGACTAGTTACTATCGCCATCCATTTCAGCATGTTACGTTAACGTAACATGCTGAAATAGTTTCTCTGTTACAATTCTACTGTAAACTTCACTTGCCACCGAAGCCATATCCCTCTAACGTTAAGCCAAATTTCCGCAATAAAACATTAATAAATAGGGAATCGTTACATTATGCGTTTGGAAGTTAGCTGTATCGATCGCGTGGGTTTAGCGAAAGACATCCTCGTCGTGCTTGAAAAACATGGTATTAACTTAATTGCCATTGATGCCAGTAATAAAGGTTTCCTGTTTTTGCAGTTTGCAGAAATCAGTTTCGAAACCCTGCGTGAGCTTATGCCACAAATTCGTAAAGTCGAAAGTGTGCATGATGTCCGTACCGTATCTTTTATGCCGTCAGAGCAAGAACATTACGCCCTAAAAACCTTACTTAAAACCTTACCCGATTCGGTGTTTTCAACAGACGCGAAAGGGCGGATCCGCATAGCCAATGAGTCGGCTTTATTGACACTTGGTATGGGCGAGCACGAAGTGGTGGGTGAGTCACTTAATCATTGGGTGCAAGGATTTAACTTTGCTCGTTGGATGAGTGAAATACCGGTGTTGGCGCAAGCCACACGAGTACAAATTAACTCGAGCGAGTATTTGGCTGAAATGCTGCCAATTTACTTACCCGATGACGATGATAAAACCATTTTAGCGGGTGCGGTTATTTCGCTAAAATCGCCCGCTAGAGTGGGTAAACAGTTTAATGCCCTGCAAAATCAAACTACTGGCTTTGATAATGTATTGGCTATCAGCGACAAAATGAAAGACATACTCAAGCAAGCCAAACGTATGGCGCAACTTGATGCACCGTTACTCATCACCGGTGAAACAGGAACAGGTAAAGAGTTGATGGCTCGTGCTAGTCATGACGCCAGCATGCGCCGCGAACATCCTTTTATCGCGATTAACTGTGCCGCTTTGCCTGATAGTGTTGCTGAAGAAGAGCTGTTTGGCTTTGTCAGTAATGGCACAGTCGTTAAACGTGGTCTGTTTGAAGAAGCAAAAGGCGGTACGGTGTTTCTTGATGAAATAGCCGAGATGTCTAAAACCGCACAAGTTAAATTATTGCGTTTATTACAAGACGGGACTTTTAGACGGATTGGTGGCGATGAAGAAGTGCGCGCCGATGTACGAATTATTTGTTCAACCCAAAAACACTTAGCTGAACTTTGCCAATCTGGTGAGTTTAGAGAAGATTTGTATTATCGAATCCATGTTTTAAGTTATCACATGCCATCACTGCGTGAGCGTCGTGTGGATGTGATTCCATTAACTGAGATGTTTTTAGAGCATTATAGTCAGCAGTTATCGAGTCCCTTAAGGCGTATATCGGCAAGTTGTCGCGATTACCTATTTACCTACGCATGGCCGGGTAATGTGCGCCAATTGAAAAATGCAATTTTTAGAGCGGTATCAATGTGGGATGGCTCAACAGAATTGACTGTTGAACAACTTAAATTACCTTCATATGCCGAAGGATTTGGTTATTTCGATGAAGAGTTTGAGGGCACGTTAGACGAGGCGATGAAAGAGTATGAAGCCAGTTTATTACGTCGGTTATATCCCGCGTACCCAAGTACACGCCAATTAGCCAAAAAGTTAGGTGTGTCTCACACCGCTATTGCTAACAAGTTGCGTGATTACAGTATTAGTAAGAAAAAGTAATGTAACGATTTAATGCCAGCCAAGTGCTGGCATTTTGGTCATTTTAACGCTGATAATCAGTGCTGACGTGGCCTTTTATGTTTTGTAACGAATAATTTACAAATCACGATTAGCACCACAAAAATGTGATTTGGTACCTACTATAGGATTTTCCGTCTCGATCGGTTATTTCTATGGTTAGATTGAGAGTCTTGTCTCAAGTAGGACGCAGATCTCACCCAGAATTTAGGAGCAGTAATGAAACTTGCAAGTTATCACAACGGACGTCGCGACGGCCAATTGATGTTAGTCAGTAAAGATTTGACCAAAACAGTCGCGGTACCCGCTATTGCTCATACTATGCAGCAATTATTAGATGCTTGGGATTTGTTATACCCACAACTCAATGAGTTGTATGAAGCACTAAACGCCGGTCAAATGGACAATGCAGTAGATTTTGATGAAGCACGTTGTTTATCACCTTTACCACGAGCCTACCAATGGGCCGATGGCAGTGCGTATGTTAACCATGTTGAGTTAGTACGCAAAGCACGTGGCGCTGAAATGCCAGCATCGTTTTGGACTGATCCTTTAGTGTATCAAGGTGGTTCTGACAGCTTTATCGCCCCTAAAGCGGATATTCAAATGGCCAGCGAAGAGTACGGTATCGATTTCGAATCAGAAATCGCTATTGTTACTGATGATGTTGCCATGGGTGTTAACAGCGAAGATGCGACTAAACACATCAAATTATTGATGTTAGTTAACGACGTATCACTGCGTAACTTAATCCCTGGCGAATTAGGTAAAGGCTTTGGCTTTTTCCAATCTAAGCCATCTAGTGCATTTTCGCCCATTGCGATTACTCCAGACGAGTTAGGTGATAAATGGCAAGACAGCAAAGTACATTTGCCGTTGGTGACTCATTTAAACAGTGAACTATTTGGTCGCCCGAATGCCGGCGTCGACATGACGTTTAACTTTAGCCAGTTAGTAGAGCACGTGGCTAAAACACGTCCATTAGGCGCAGGTGCAATTATTGGTTCTGGTACTATTTCTAACTACGATCGCAGTGCAGGTTCAAGCTGTTTAGCGGAAAAGCGCATGCTTGAAATCATTGCCGACGGTAAAGCCTCAACACCCTTTATGCATTTTGGCGACACTGTTCGCATTGAAATGTTTGATGATAACGGTGTGAGCATCTTTGGTTCTATCGATCAAAAAGTGGTTGAATACAAAGCTTAATATTTTGAAAGCGATGTAAATCGAAATATAAAGGCAATAGCGGTAAACCGTTATTGCTTTTTTATTAGGCTGAATAAAACAAAAGTAAGGGAATTGACATGAAACTCTATGGCTATTGGCGTTCAAGTGCGGCATATCGGGTGCGTATTGCGTTAAATTTAAAGCAGTTAACGGCAGAACATATTTCAGTTCATTTGGTTAATAATGGCGGAGAGCAACACTCAGAGGCTTATCATCAACTCAATCCCTCGGATCTTGTGCCAACGTTTATCGACAATAATGAGTCAGGCGAGATTAACTTATCGCAATCGTTAGCGATTATGGAATACCTCGACGAAAAACACCCTCAGCAACCGTTACTTCCTAGTAATATTGAGCACAGGGCCATTGTTCGAAGCATGGCTCAAGCCATCGCATGTGAAATTCATCCATTAGATAATCTTCGAGTATTACAATATTTAGTTAACGAAATGGGCGTATCAGAAGCAGATAAAATGCGTTGGTATCACCATTGGATACACCTTGGTTTTGCCGCTTTAGAACAGCAGTTAAGCCAATATTCAGGACGTTTCTGTTTTGGTGATACTCCTTCGTTGGCCGATATTTGTCTGATCCCGCAAGTGTATAATGCCAAACGCTTTAATCTAGAGCTTGCAGCGTATCCTAATATTGTCAGAATTTGGGATGAGTGCCATAAGTTACCTGCATTTGTTGATGCTGCGCCAGAACAACAGCATGACGCGACATAAGCAAACTTTGTTTAATCTGCCCTTGTTTAATCCGCCCCAGTTAAATCTGCCTCAGTTAAATCAAGTGGCCATTGATCAGTTACAACAAGGACAGGCTAAACGATTGTCCTTGTTGTGGCTGTGGTTGCAACAAGATGAAACCAGACTGGCTGCGTTAATGGTGTGCCAGAAAGTGATGCAACAACAAGGGATCACCGATTGGTTAATTAGCGCGGGTTTTATCCGCAATTTAATTTGGGACAATTTGCACGGCTTAGCTTCACAAGCCTTAAACGACATTGATGTGATTTACTGGCGCGATAACAATCCATCTTCCGCAGAAGATCAAGCAATACAAGCGATGTTGATTAAACAGATTGATTTGCCTTGGTCGGTGAAAAATCAAGCGAGAATGCATCTTAGAAATGGTGATATGCCCTATATTTCTTGTGCTGATGCCATGTCTTTTTGGCCAGAAAAACAAACGGCTATAGGGGTAAAATTAGTCCCCTGCGATGACCATACAACAGCTGAATTTCAATTGCAGGTAATCAGTGTGTTTGATTTAAGCTGTTTGTTTGATTTGTCCTTAAGTCCAAACCCAAAGCGTGACAAGGCTATTTTTAATCAACGTGTGCTTCAAAAGGAGTGGTTAACTCACTTCCCCAAACTATCAGTCACTGAATAGTCATCAGCAATAATTCCCATGATCAACCCCACAAAAACCTAACTATAAAATACCTCTTTCATCTCTTTTTGTGTTTATTTTGTGATCTGCTTCAAATGCTTTGCATCTAATTAGGTACCCCTATATAGGTACTGCAATTTTGTTGATCTGAATCAATGATATTAGCGATTAACTTCAGTAGGTTGGCCGAAAATGTTGAGGATGCACAGAATTGCATCTAGTTGTCATTGCCAAGGAGTGTTAAAAAATGAATAAGAAAATTACCCTAAGTTTAGTTGTTGCTTCTTTATTAACTACTGGTTTTTCATTTGGTGCTGCGGCCCATCAAGCAGGTGATATTATTGTTCGTGCTGGTGTGGCGATGGTTGCTCCAAATGAGTCAAGCCCAGTAGTCGCAAATATTGCTGAATTTGGCGTGGATCATGATGTCCAATTAGGGTTAAATTTTGGTTATATGCTAACTGATAATTTGGGCATTGAATTATTAGCCGCATCGCCTTTTAGTCACGATGTGTCACTGGGTGAACTCGGTAAAATAGCCGATTCAAAGCAATTGCCGCCAACGCTGGTAGCGCAATATTACTTTGGAGATTCACAGTCTGCTTTACGTCCCTACATTGGTTTAGGGATTAACTTTACTAACTTCTATGACAGTGAATTTACTCAAGAAGCGAAAGATCTAGGTTTAGATAATTTGAGCTTATCTAACTCTTGGGGCGTTGCAGCTCAAGTTGGACTTGATTATCAAATTGACAAAAAATGGTTAGTTAACGCGTCTGTTTGGTACGCACAAATTTCAACGGATGTGAGCTTTGACATGGGGGCAGACCATGTTGTGGTTGATACCGACATTGATCCTTGGGTTTACATGGTCAGCATCGGTTATACTTTTTAAGCTAGCGTAAAATACGTTAGAGAAGAAACAAGAATATGACAAACAGGAACCTGCGGGTTCCTGTTTTTGTTGATGGCGTTTATTGAGACTTTTTACGCGGTTTCCAATGGCGGGTATTGTAAATGTACTCTGGTAATAAACGATTTATCCAAGCGACAACACGCCAGCGTTTAGTGACATAAACTCGCCGTTTGCCTTTTTGTAATGCCGTGATGATTTGTTTCGCCACTTTATCGATAGGCGACAGGAGCAGTTGTGTATTCAAATGAACGGCTTTATCAAATAACCCTAATTGAATATCACTAATGGTAATAGGCAGCTTTAATCGTTGCGCATGCATACTCAAGCCTTGCAGGTAATTTTCAGCAAAGGCTTTAGACGCATGATAAGCCACATTAGGGCCTCCACGTTGACCGGCTATTGAGTTAATGGCGGCAAGTTGGCCATAACCTTGATCGCACATTAATTTAAAAATACAGTTATTGGCAGCAGCAAATCCCATAACGTTAATATTGATGGCGAGCTTATCAATTGCCCAAGGCAGGGAAGGGTCGTAGTCATTGACACCAGTATTAACAATCACCAAATGGGCGCCATTATGTTTGGTCCAAGCAGTATTAAGCTGTGTAATTAGCGTATCAGGTTGATCAATCGCTAACGGATAAACACTCACTTCACCTGGCAGACTTTGACTAAACTCGTTAAGTGATTCAGGGTCGTTAACAAAAAGCACTAACGAAACTTGCTGTGCAGATAACTGTCTGGCTAATGCTTGGCTCAGTTGCGAGCTGGCACCAATAATCATCGCTGTCGCTGTAGACATGATTCATCTCATCAAAAATAATGACTCATAATAGAAATAACATCAGTTGATAACAAGCGAGAAAAAAATTCAACTTAAGACGTGTAGACTTCTAGCCATCCGAGTGTATGATGGTTATCTAACAGATTGACCGCTATTAACGTTAACAATAAGCCATTCTGCCGCGGTGTAGGCTGGTTGAGCATGCTAATGATGTTTGCAAGCGACATCAGACATTCGATGATGGCCACGGTTTTCAGCGACAAACTGAATGTTGAAACTGTGACATAACAGACATTAACGTTATTGTGAAAAGGCTGGTTGGTTAACCGAACGTTGGTTAATCAAGTACATGTATTTAATTAATCTAAAGGTGAGACGTATGCCGGTTCGAATTCCAGATAACCTGCCTGCAGCAGGTATTTTAGAGTCAGAAAATATCTTTGTGATGTCTGAAACCCGAGCTGCTAATCAGGACATTCGTCCAATGCGGGTATTAATCTTGAATCTAATGCCTAATAAAATTGAAACAGAAACCCAGTTATTGCGATTACTGGGCAATACGCCCCTGCAAGTTGGGGTCGATTTATTACGCATTCATGATAAAGAATCAAAGCATACATCAGTGGATCACATGAATACCTTTTATCGTGATTTTGAAGACATCAGAAATAACAATTACGATGGTTTGATTATTACTGGCGCGCCGTTAGGGCAAATTGATTTTAAAGATGTGGTGTATTGGGACCACATTCGCGAAATTATTGACTGGTCACAACAACATGTCACTTCGGTGCTGTTTCTATGCTGGGCAGCTCATGCTGGTTTGTATCATCTTTATGATTTACATCGTCAGTTATTAGCGAATAAACGTTCTGGTGTATTTAATCATCGTAGAACCAGCGACCCACACCCGCTATTGCGTGGTTTTGATGATGAATTTTTTGCACCGCACTCACGATTTGCAGAAATGGATATTGAACAAATTCGTCAACATCCAGATTTAGAAGTACTGGCTGAATCAGATGAGGCTGGCGCGTATATTGTGCTGAGTCGTGATAATCATAATGTGTTTGTTATGGGACACCCAGAGTACCAAAAAGACACACTGAATGAAGAATATGTGCGCGATGTTGGTGAAGGCCTTAATCCAGATATTCCACAAAATTATTACCGTCAAGATGACCCCACACAAGATACTATTGTTCGTTGGCATAGTCATGGCAGCTTATTAGTCAGTAATTGGCTCAATTATTATGTTTATCAGCTAACGCCATATGACCTGTCTGATATGAATGCTAAAACACCATGGGAAAGTAAAAAGTAAATTTGAATATAGTTTCACCAGCGTTTTAACGTTGACTTCGTTTCGATAAAAGCTATTGTTAAACTTAGATGTTTTTATTGTAAGGTCGAGGTTAAATGGTTAAAACCAAGTTGATGATATTATTGGTGTGTGCAATGAGCTGGCCGCTAACGTCTTGGGGGGCCGGTGATGTTTTTAGTGACGTTAATGACACTAAAATGAATGGCGCCAATGTTAGTAATAGTACTGTTAGCGATAATATCGTTAGCGACAATACTGATAGCGCAACAATTACTGATATCAAACAACAGTTAGCCACATTAGACTTACCACAACAACGAATTGACTTTTTACAACAACAGCTACAACAAAGTGCTCAATGGCCGATTGAACAGCAAGGCCAGTTGTTGCATTTGCTAGCAATAGAGCAAGAAGTTAACAGTGATCTTGTCGCGGCAATTGACAGTTATACTCAGGCAATTAAATTACTTACACCACATCCTCTTAGTCAAGAACTGGTCAAAAGCTATCTCGAACGCTCATTCATACTTTACCTTCAAACTAACGACACCCAAGTTTATTGCCCAGATCGTGAAGTGGCGATTACATTAGCCCGTCAGCTTGGAAACGTTGATATCTTGGCCGAAGTGTTAGCTCAAAGCGCGTATTGTTATAATAAACCAAGTGATTTTGGCGAAGGTCTGAAAAGGTTAAATGAAGCATTAGCGTTAGCACAACAGCATCAATTAGGACTGAGCCGCCAAGCGATGATATTTAATGCCACCGCTGCTATCTATCGTGACAATGGTTTAAACCGTAAAGCCTATGAATATTTTAACAAAGCTTATGGCTTTTGGGAGCAAGCCCAAGATAAACAAGACATGTTTAATATGTTGCATAACATGGTGGGTGAATCGATTAAATTGGCCATGTGGGTGGAAAATAAAGCCCATTTAGCCCAAATGCAGCAGTTAGTTGAACAATCGCCAGAGTTTGCTGACTTTGATTTTTTCTATCAATTTAATACTGGCATTAGCTGTTGGGCCCAAGGTTTATTTCAAGAAGGTATTGATCATTTTTTACGAGCATTAGCGGTGCAAGATACAACCCAAGAAAAATACTTTGTCGACGCCACGCATGCATGGTTGGCATTGAGCTATTTTCGCCAACAACAACCAAATAAAGCTTTTAAGTATGCTGAAATATTTTCTGGTTCGGCGACTTATGACGGCCATTCCAATGAACTGAAATTGATGATTGCTGCCATTATTGATTACGCCAATGGGTCGAGTAATCTTGGTATGAATAAGCTTTTGGATACCATCGATTTACAAAAAAAGAACTTTGCTAATATTATTAATAATGATGTGGTTAATTCATCATTAGACCATAATCTTACCGTGGCTGAGTTCAATAATCGTCTGCTCGAAAAGCAATTGGCAATCAATAAGCTGAATTTAGAGGCCGAAATTGATTCTCAAAAAATTACTAACTTATCAATGGCAATCGCAGTGCTAATTGCATTGGTGTTATTGGTGGTGGTCATTTTCTTGTGGCAATCTCGCCGACAATTTAAACGCCGCTCTCAAACTGATTATTTGACGGGTATTGCAAATAGACGTCATACCTTTGAACAGGGTAAAAAGCGCTTTTATCAGGCTAAAAAACATAATCGATCACTAGCCGTTATTATGTTCGATATCGATAACTTTAAAGCCATTAATGATCATTATGGTCATGATATTGGCGATTTAGCCATAAAAGCGTGTGGTAGACGAGCACGCAATTGGCTCAAGAAAAACGATATTTTAGGTCGCATCGGTGGCGAAGAGTTTTTAATTATTTTACCTGATACAGAGCAAGCACAAGCCGTTGAAATAGCCGAACGATTGCGAACCAGTATTGAGTCAAACCAGTTTGTGTTTAACGATGTTAAAATGAATTTCACTATCAGTGTGTCTGTCGCGATGTTAACCCCGCAAACTCATGAGCTTGTCGACATTATTAAACAAGCCGATTTAGGCTTATATCAAGCAAAAGACAACGGCCGTAATCAAGTCGTGGTTGTCGATCATTAACCCTCCCTAAGTGCCGATGCAGTTGTTTGGTCGCTTCGGCTACTTTCTACTTAGACTAAAGTTTTACGCTCAATAAATCACTCAACAGTAATCATGTTACTGATAAATAGGTATTGATATATATCATAAAAACAATATCTTACATCAAATTTAAACGTGACATTCTTAAACTGTAAATCTTCACTGACAATTCCTATTAATTAACATCTGTATTTAGACCATTTTTTACTTGCTTTACGTTCGCGTCAACGTCAAAGTGATATCCATATTATTGATGTTAATTTTTTAAGCGCAGTAAATTGGAGTGGTTATGAGTACAGAGCAAACAGGTCAAGATATCGTTATTGTTGCCGCGAAACGTACACCAATGGGTGGGTTTCAAGGCGCATTGTCTGAGGTAGCTTCTCCAGTATTAGCTGCAACCGCTATCAAAGGTCTTATCGCCCAAACGGGGATCAGCGTTGATGCTGTTGACGAAGTATTGATGGGTTGTGTATTGCCAGCCGGTTTGGGCCAAGCACCTGCTCGCCAAGCGACGCTAGGTGCGGGTTTACCGTTAAGCGTTGGCGCAACAACAGTCAATAAAGTTTGTGGTTCTGGTATGAAAACCGTCATGTTAGCGCACGATTTAATTAAAGCTGGTAGCAGCCAAGTTGTGGTTGCTGGTGGCATGGAAAGCATGAGCCAAGCACCATATTTACTCGATAAAGCACGTAGCGGTATGCGCATGGGCCACGGCAAAGTCATGGACCACATGTTTTTAGACGGCCTTGAAGACGCTTATACCGGTGGTGCAATGGGCACATTTGCCCAAAAAACCGCTGATGACTTTGGTTTAACTCGTGAGCAAATGGATGATTTTGCATTAGGTTCGCTCGAAAAAGCCAATGCAGCGATTAACTCTGGCGCATTTAAAGACGAAGTCGTGCCAGTAACCATTAGTACGCGCCGTGGCGACGTGACGGTAGAGATAGATGAACAACCTGGTAATGCTCGTCCTGAAAAAATCCCGACATTACGCCCTGCATTTACCAAAGACGGTACGATTACTGCGGCCAACTCAAGTTCAATTTCGGACGGCGCTGCAGCGTTAATGTTAATGACACGCGAAAAAGCACAGCAATTGGGCTTAAGCGTATTAGCGACCATTAAAGGCCACACCACTCATTCACAAGAACCGTCAATGTTCACCACCGCACCCGTTGGCGCAATGCAAAAACTGTTCGATAAAGTGCAGTGGAACAAAGATGACGTCGATTTATACGAAATCAACGAAGCGTTTGCCATGGTCACCATGTTAGCTATTTCTGAGCTGAACTTAGATGCCAACAAGGTCAACGTTAATGGCGGTGCATGTGCAATGGGACACCCAATTGGTTGTTCTGGAACGCGTTTGTTAGTCACATTGATTTATGCCTTAAAAGCACGCGGCCTTAAGCGCGGCGTGGCATCGTTATGTATTGGTGGCGGCGAAGCCACAGCAATGGCGATTGAAGTGTAAATAGACAATACAAGTTAAGTTCGACAAGACCACCGCACAGGTAGATGTACACGCAGCCACTGTTAGTGAGACTGACAAACACAACAAATCGCGTCACCTGTGCAGTAACTCAATACGAGTGATGTTATTCACTCATAAGATGTCCAAGGATCGAGGAAAACAACATGATCACACAAGTTAAGCATTATATTGATGGCGAATTCACTTATGGCAGCGGAGATCGCAATATTGATGTGACCAACCCGGCCAATAATAGCGTTATTGCTAAAATTAATTGCGCTACCACTGCCGAAGTTGAGCAGGCCATTCACAGTGCTAAAGAAGCATTTAAAACGTGGAAAGAAGTCCCTGTGTCTGAACGTGCGCGCGTCATGTTGCGTTACCAACATTTACTCAAAGAGCATCACGACGAACTGGCGACCATTTTGGCGCAAGAAACCGGTAAAACATTTGAAGATGCTAAAGGCGATGTATGGCGCGGCATTGAAGTAGCTGAACATGCTTGTGGTGTTGCGTCGTTAATGATGGGTGAAACTGTTGAAAACGTCGCTCGAAATATCGATACCTATAGCTACACTCAACCATTAGGTGTGTGTGCGGGTATTACCCCATTCAACTTCCCAGCAATGATCCCGCTATGGATGTTCCCGTTATCGATTGCTTGCGGTAACACGTTTATTTTAAAGCCGTCAGAACAAGATCCTATGACGCCACAGCGTTTAGTTGAATTGTTTGTTGAAGCAGGCGCGCCAAAAGGCGTGTTGCAACTTATTCATGGCGACAAAACAGCAGTAGACATCTTGCTAAGAGACCCAGCCATTAAAGCGATTTCGTTTGTTGGTTCTGTGGGGGTTGGTCAATACATTTACAAAACCGGTACCGACAATCTAAAGCGTGTGCAAGCGTTTGCAGGAGCTAAAAACCATTGCGTGATCATGCCTGATGCGAACAAGCAGCAAGTGATCAATAACATGGTTGGTGCCTCTGTTGGTGCTGCCGGTCAGCGTTGTATGGCGATTTCAGTCGCTATTTTTGTGGGTAAAGCTAAAGAATGGATCCCTGAATTAAAAGAAGCGTTAGCTAAAGTTCGTCCTGGTTTATGGGATGACAAAGAAGCTGCTTACGGTCCAGTTATCAGTCCAGCAGCAAAAGAGCGTGTACTAAAACTGATTGCTCAAGGTAAAGCTGAAGGTGCTGATTGCTTACTCGATGGAACCGATTTTACCGTTGCAGGTTACGAGTCGGGTAACTGGGTTGGCCCAACCATGTTTACCAATGTCACCACCGACATGAGCATTTACAAAGAAGAAATATTTGGCCCAGTACTGTGTTGTATGGAAGCGGATAACTTAGACGATGCTATCGAACTGGTTAACAACAGCCCATACGGCAACGGCACTTCAATCTTTACTGCATCAGGCGGCGCAGCGCGTAAATATCAACATGAAATTGAAGTAGGCCAAGTGGGTATTAACGTGCCAATTCCTGTGCCATTACCTTTCTTCTCGTTCACTGGATGGAAAGGCAGTTTCTATGGCGACCAACACGCCTACGGCAAGCAAGCGGTGCGCTTCTGCACCGAAACCAAAACCATCACAACTCGTTGGTTTGACTCAGAAGCCGTTAGCGGTCCTAACATGAGTATTGATCTTAAATAGGAATGATGTTTATTGCCGTGACGCCGTCACGGCAATATTTTTCGCTAAACAACAAGACCACCTTACCTCCCATTGCACCTAGTAATGAGTTAACTGCTTAAAGCGGTATGCGGCTAAGGCAATAAATGACCCAAGAGTCATCCAAGACAATATTAGGAGTCCAGCATGGATTTTAATTTAAACGAAGATCAGCGTCAGTTTGCTGATTTAGCCCGTCAATTTTCTGCCGAAGAACTCGCGCCATTCGCCGCCAAGTGGGACGAAGAACATCACTTTCCTAAAGACGTGATTCAAAAAGCTGGTGAGCTGGGGTTCTGTTCTTTGTACTCGCCAGAATCAGAAGGCGGTATGGGCTTATCTCGGTTAGATTCTTCGATTATTTTTGAAGAATTAGCCCATGGTTGTACAGCCACCACAGCAATGCTAACAATTCATAATATGGCCACTTGGATGGTGACTACGTGGGGCACTGAAACCTTACGTAAGCAGTGGTCAGAAGGCTTAACCACAGGGCAGTTATTAGCCTCTTACTGTTTAACAGAACCTGGTGCTGGCAGTGATGCAGCTTCATTGCAAACCAAAGCTGTGCGTGATGGTGATGATTACTTGATCACCGGTTCAAAAATGTTTATCTCTGGTGCGGGTGAAACCGAGCTTTTAGTGGTGATGTGCCGCACAGGTGAAGCAGGCCCTAAAGGGATTTCAGCGATTGCCGTACCTGCCGATGCGGCCGGTGTTACTTACGGAAAAGCTGAAGATAAAATGGGTTGGAACGCACAGCCAACAAGATTAATTAGTTTTGAAAACGTGCGCGTGCCTGCCGCTAACTTACTTGGCGAAGAAGGCCAAGGTTTTACCTTTGCGATGAAAGGCCTAGACGGCGGACGTATTAATATTGCTACCTGTTCAATAGGTACAGCGCAAGCTGCACTAACTCGTGCAACTGAATACATGAATGAGCGTAAGCAATTTGGTAAACCGCTAGCGGCATTCCAAGCATTGCAGTTCAAACTGGCTGACATGGCAACAGAATTGGTTGCTGCTCGTCAAATGGTACGTTTAGCGGCGTTTAAATTAGACACTCAAGACCCAGAAGCCAGCGCTTATTGTGCCATGGCGAAACGTTTTGCGACCGATGTAGGTTTCCAAGTGTGTGACGGTGCACTGCAAATTCACGGTGGTTACGGTTATATCCGTGAATATCCGCTAGAACGCCATTTCAGAGATGTGCGCGTGCACCAGATTTTAGAAGGCACTAATGAAATTATGCGCCTGATTATTGCTCGTCGTTTGCTCGCTAGCGATGCTCATCCAATCCTGTAATTAGCTGATCCACTCGTGACTCACTAGCTCTAGCATAAGGACATAGCATTATGACTGCACACCCTGCGATTCTTAAACATATAGTCGGCCACACGGCCATTTTGACCTTGAACAATCCGCCAGCCAACACCTGGACAGCAGACAGCTTGCAAGCACTGAAACACACAGTACTTGAACTGAATCAAAACAAGGACGTTTATGCCCTTGTGATTACCGGTCAAGGTGACAAGTTTTTCTCAGCAGGCGCTGATTTGAATTTGTTTGCCGACGGCGATAAACAAAATGCAGCCTCCATGGCAAAACATTTCGGTGAAGCGTTTGAAGCATTAAGTGCATTTAGAGGTGTTTCGATTGCGGCCATTAATGGTTATGCCATGGGTGGCGGGTTAGAAGTGGCATTAGCCTGCGATCTACGTATTGCAGAAGCGCAAGCCCAAATGGCATTGCCAGAGGCCTCAGTGGGGTTACTACCTTGTGCTGGTGGCACCCAAAACCTAACGGCTTTAGTGGGGGAAGGTTGGGCAAAACGGATGATTTTATGTGGCGAACGTATTGATGCCGCCAAAGCGGAGAAAATAGGCCTTGTTGAAGAAGTAGTAGGACAAGGTCAAGTCTTAGATGCTGCAGTGGCATTAGCCGCTAAAGTGGCTAAGCAATCACCTAGCAGTGTCAGCGTATGTAAAACCCTTATTCAAGCCGGACGAACTATGCCGCGGGCTCAAGCATTGCCGTTTGAGCGCGAAATGTTTGTGGACTTATTTGATACCGAAGATCAGGCTGAAGGTGTGAATGCCTTTTTACAAAAACGCACTCCAAACTGGAAGAACTGCTAATGACTCAAGATGTAATATTTCAAACCCAAGGCACGTTATCAGGTCAATCTATTGGCATGGTAACTCTGAATATTGAAAAAGCACTAAATGCATTAACCCTCGACATGGTTGCAGCAATGCAGGCACAACTCACCAAGTGGCAACAAGACGACAGCATTGCGTGTGTTGTGTTAGATGGCGCCGGCGAAAAAGCCTTTTGTGCTGGCGGCGATGTGCGCGCTATTTACCATGCATCTGTCGCCAACCCAAACAACATCACCACAGAAGCGTGTGAGTTTTTTACCCAAGAATACCAACTTGATTATTTACTGCATCAATTCGGCAAACCCGTTTTAGTATGGGGTGATGGTATTGTTATGGGCGGTGGACTTGGGTTAATGGCGGGCGGCAGTCATCGTGTTGTTACCGAGCGAAGCCGTATTGCAATGCCAGAGGTGACCATTGGTTTATATCCAGACGTTGGCGGCAGCTACTTTTTAAACCGTATGCCAGGTAAGACAGGATTGTTTTTAGGCTTAACCGCTTACAACATGAACTGTGCAGATGCGCTGTATGTTGGTTTAGGAAATCACATTCTTAATAGCGATGAAAAAGAGCCACTATACAATGCCATGGCTGAACTCGCTTGGAGTCAAGATAGTGAGCAAAATCATCAATTGCTAAGCGGATTGTTGACCAATATGAGTCAGCCGCATTTAGCGGCATTATCTATTAGCCCACTGCAACAATTCCAAGCACAAATCGATTTGTTGATGTCGGGTGACATCCTTGATGTGCATCATCAATTATCGTCATTAAACACTGATCTGGATTGGCTAAAACGAGCACAAAAAACCGCCTTAGCAGGTAGTCCAATAAGCTGGCATTTAATTTTTGCTCAGGCTGCACTTGGCACCGAAATGAGTTTGGCAGACTGCTTTAAGTGGGAGTTAGGTGTAAGCGTCAATTGCTGCTCTATGGGTGATTTTTGCGAAGGTGTTCGCGCCTTATTGATTGATAAAGATCGTCAACCTAAATGGTTATTTGCAGATGTAGACGCAGTGGATGCGAATAAAGTGACCCAATTGGTTACCTCGCCTTGGGCTGAAGATAAACACCCATTAGCAGACTTTACTTAAAAAGGATTAACGACATGGCAACAGTAGCATTTATTGGTTTAGGTAACATGGGTGGCCCAATGGCGGCCAATTTAATTAAAGCGGGTATGACAGTCACAGTGTTTGACTTAAATCCTACAGCAGTCGAAGCGTTAACAGCTCAAGGTGCACTCAGCGCTAAAACAGCATGCGGCGCAGCGGCAGCCGCCGATTTTGTGATTACCATGCTGCCAGCAGGCAAGCATGTACGCAGCTTGTACCTAGGCGATGACAATAATAAAGGTTTGTTAGATGTCGTGTCTAAACAGGCATTATTGATAGATTGCTCAACCATTGATGCCGACAGCGCCCGTTTAGTTGGGGCAAAAGCCGCTGAAAAGGGCATCGAATTTATGGATGCGCCAGTATCTGGCGGTACAGCAGGCGCAGCAGCCGGTACCTTAACCTTTATTTGTGGTGGTAGTGAAGCCGCCTATCAACAAGCCCAAACGGTATTAACGGTTATGGGTGGCAATATATTTCACGCCGGTGCAGTAGGTGCAGGTCAAATAGCAAAGATTTGTAATAACATGCTGTTGTCTGTGTTGATGGTGGGTACTAGCGAATCGTTACAACTTGGTTTGGATAATGGTTTAGATCCTAAAGTGTTGTCTGATATCATGAAAGTCAGTAGCGGCGGTAACTGGACGTTAGAAAAGTACAACCCATGCCCAGATGTGATGGAAAATGTGCCGTCGTCAAAAGGTTACCAAGGTGGTTTTATGGTTGACTTGATGGTTAAAGATTTAGGGTTGTCGCAAGAAGCGGCAGTCGCCTCTAATTCAAGTACACCTATGGGTTCCTTGGCTCGTAGCTTATATGTTAATCATGCTCGCCAAGGCCATGGCCGTCGCGATTTTTCGAGTATTTTTGAACAATTTTCAAAGAAAAAATAAAGGATTCAGTTGATGGAATTAAAAGATAAGGTTGTCGTCATTACTGGCGGAGCAGGTGGGTTAGGTTTAGCTATGGCGCATGATTTAGCTGCCCAAGGTGCTAAATTGGCGCTTATCGATGTTGATCAGGCTAAACTTGAACAAGCTTGTGCTGATTTAGGTTCTGTAACTGAAGTTCAAGGTTATGCATTAGACATTACCGATGAAGAAGATGTGGTCTCTGGCTTTAAATTTATCGTTGAAGACTTTGGCAAAGTGAATGTATTAATTAACAATGCCGGTATTTTACGTGATGGGCTAATGATTAAAGCCAAAGATGGCGTAGTGACTGACCGCATGTCATATCAGCAGTTCCAATCTGTTATCAATGTTAATTTAACTGGCACCTTTTTATGTGGTCGCGAAGCCGCAGCAGCGATGATTGAAACCAAGCAAGCTGGGGTTATTATCAATATCTCTAGCGTTGCTAAAGCCGGTAACATGGGACAATCTAATTATTCAGCGTCTAAAGCGGGCGTTGCGGCTATGGCGGTTGGTTGGGCAAAAGAGTTAGCTCGCCATAATATTCGCAGCGCAGCAGTTGCTCCTGGAGTTATTGCTACCGAAATGACCGCAGCAATGAAACCAGAAGCATTAGAGCGTTTAGAAAAAATGGTCCCAGTAGGGCGCTTAGGTCAGCCAGAAGAAGTGGCTGCAACGGTGCGGTTTATTATCGAAAACGATTACGTTAACGGTCGTGTATTTGAAATTGACGGCGGTATTCGCTTATAAGCGATAGAGTGATGCTTTTGCTCATTATCTGTTCGCTCAGCGCAATATAACGCGTTGAGCACTTTCATATAATGAATGTGATTGGTATTCCCTGTATTCAGTTTGTTATGATGTTGTCACGCCGAGCTTATGCTCGGCGTGGCTTTTTTACTTTTAAGGATTAATGACGTGGCGAAGTTAGAATACCTGCTAAAAAAAATCATGCTAATCGTAGGCATTCTGGGCGTGATTATTATCTATGGCGGATTTTTGTATTTATTATTTTCAGGTCGCTCAACTGCTGCGCTACCGTGGTTTTTACTCCTTTCACCGTGGATTTGTGTTTACTTTGGTTTAACCCACGTACAGCAAGTGGCTGTAATACAGTGGTTTACTCATAAATTTAGTTTCAAAAAATCGACTAAGTAACTCTGTTATGTCTAGCTTATCCGCATTTTTATCAAGGTTTTCTATCGCTTTGTATACCTTAATTGCCTTGGTCGCATTTGCTGCCAATTCAGTTTTGTGTCGCATGGCGTTATCGACTCAACAAACTCCGGCACTCATCGATCCCAGTAGTTTTACTGCAATTCGTTTAACCGCAGGTGCGTCGGTATTGTGGTTGTTAATGCTGTTGCGAAGTACTAAAACCACAGTGAGTAACTCTACTAGCCGTGGCAGCATGTTTGCAGGGGCATTGTTGTTTATCTACGCGGTGACTTTTTCATACGCCTATGTGTTACTTGATACCGCGACCGGAGCACTAATTTTGTTTGCCGCAGTGCAAATTAGCATGATGTTAATCAGCTATTTTCAAGGCCAGCGGTTAACGCTACTTGAGTGGATAGGCGCATTATTGGCATTCAGTGGATTTGCTTATTTAGTATTACCTGGCGTAAGCGCGCCTTCGATGACCGGATTAGTATTAATGGCGATCAGCGGTTGTGCTTGGGGCGGGTATACTTTGTTAGGTAAAAAGTCAGTTAACCCATTATTTGATACAGGTTATAACTTTATTCGCAGCCTACCTTTGGTTGTGGTGATGATATTGGTGGTGTGGCTCCTGCCTCAATTAACCTCAGCGACACAATTAGTCTCAATATCACAAGTAACAGTATTGTCTGCTAAAGGCATATTGTTGGCTGTGTTATCGGGTGCAATGGCATCGGGTATTGGTTATGCGTTGTGGTATCAAGCATTGCGCGGACTCACATCAACCCATGCTGCGGTTTTACAATTAACGGTACCTGTGATTGCCGCAGTGGGCGGTATTCTCTTTTTAGATGAAGTGATCAGTTTTCACCTTAGTGTATCGGCGGGCATTATTTTTGTTGGGATTGCATTGGTTATTTTTGCTAAATCCCATCCAGTTAGCCAATAAAGCGGCATATAAGTAAACAAATAGTTGAGCAATAAACATCAGTTAACAACAAGTGACTTACACATACATAACTCAATAAAATAAACGATTAACGAGGTTATATGAGCAATTCAACACCGTATCCAATTGGTACACCAGGTCAAAAATGGACCGACGCAGACAAAGCACAATGGTTGGCACAAGTTGCCATAAAGCGCTCATATCAAGATGAAGTGGTGAGTAAACTGGCTCAGATTAATGGTCCGTTTGAACAGGTACAATACGGCGCATTATCTTATGACGCTAATAAATATCCACTGTTTGCTTTTAAATCTCAGCAATGGGATAGCAATAAGAAAACCATTCTAGTGACTGGTGGAGTACATGGTTATGAAACGAGCGGCGTACATGGTGCTATTCAGTTTTTAGCCACTAAAGCACAGGATTATACTCAGTATTTTAATGTGGCCATCGCGCCGTGTGTTAGCCCGTGGGGTTATGAGACCGTTAACCGTTGGAATCCTAAAGCCATCGATCCTAATCGCTCTTTTTATGCTAATAGTCCTGCAGAAGAGTCTGCCGCGCTGATGGCATTTGTGGCAAGTTTGGGAGATGTATATGCCCATATCGATTTGCATGAAACGACTGACACTGATGAGTTAGAGTTTAGACCTTTGCTGTCTGCGCGTGATGGCATTGAATACGATAAAGGCATTATCCCTGATGGTTTCTATTTAGTCGGCGACAGTGATAACCCAACTCCAGCCTTCCAAAAAGCAGTGATTGATTCTGTGGCTAAAGTGACTCACATTGCGCCTGACGACAATGGACAATTAATTGAAGTGCCGATAGAGCAATTTGGGGTGATTAATTACCCGGTTAAAAAACTCAGTTTATGTGCCGGGATTACTGACAATCACTTCAATACCACTACTGAGGTTTATCCGGACAGTCCACACGTGACAGCACAAGAATGTAACGATGCTCAAGTTGCTGCCATTACTGGTGGATTAGATTACATAGTGGCTTATTTAGAACTGTAAAACGCTTATGCGGCTAGAGTTAGCGGTATTTCTACAAAACGTTTTACATCTTAGCGTTAGGGCGCAATCTGCGCCCTCATCTATAACTGCACTTTGAGTGGTAGCGGGGTGAATACTCGTTACCACTCTTATTAAGTGTCCTGCCTTTATTTACCATCTTAGCCCTACAGCATTTAAATTTTCTAGCAGCATGTTGCTTTGGTGTTGATGCTTTCAGCATAGAATGGTATCGCTACATGCCATTTTGTGGCCAGTTAATCAATAATAAAAATAATGAGTTGAATATCACAAATCAATAGGATAGGACTTAGAGATATTTAAATTAGAATTTACTATATAAGGATATTGCCTTAAGTATGTATCATTATTCTGATTAAAAGTGATTATATTTTTGGTGTTTGTATCATTTCTATTTTAGCCATTGAATGAGATCATTATGTTTACGACTACAAAAAAATATCAAATAAAGTGTCAACAAAATGAAGCACTAATTCAAAGCGTTCAACGACTAGAGCAGGAAAACCAGCAATTAACTCTGCACAATGATGAATTAAAAACGCAAGTAAGCCTCAATCAGGCCAATCAAGAAGAGCTGTTTTTTGAACAGCAATTATTAAACTGTACTATTGAATGTATTAAGCATATTGAGGGGGTTCGTGAAACAGTTTTATCGTCATATCAAGCTATCGATCGTGAAAATCAATCAACCAATGTGATCAGTGAATTACTCCATTCATCGAGTGATTCTCTTAGTCGTATTGTGGCTGAAATGAATTCGTTAACATCGAAGATGGGCATGCTAACTGAGAATATTTCTGGTCTTTCTAAAATGGCCGATAACATCAATTTGTTCGTTTCGACTATTTCAAAAATTTCTGCGCAAACAAATTTATTAGCACTTAATGCCGCAATAGAAGCTGCGCGCGCAGGTGAAGCGGGTCGAGGATTTAGTGTCGTGGCCGACGAAGTCCGTTCATTAGCCAATAATACTCAAACTTCCGCAAACGAAGTGTCTGAACTGGTCAATAAAATTATTGATACCACCTCAACAACCGTTGAATCCGTCAGTGTTATTCAAAATAGTAATGGTGATTTATCATTAGGTGTTGAAAAGCTTGATGCTGACTATGTCGAGATTATTGATTGCTGTACATCGATGAAAAACACCATTAGCCACGCATCATTAAGAACCTTTATTCAAACTGTAAAACTAGACCATATTGTGTGGAAAGGTGAAATCTATGCCGTTGCTCATGGCTCTAGTCAAAAATCAATTGATAGTTTTGCTGATCATACAATGTGTCGATTAGGCAAATGGTATCAAAGTAGTGGTAAGAATGATTTTGCCGCCAATAATGCCTTTCGTTCGTTAGAGGTTCCACATAAAGAAGTGCATGCTAATGGAGTAAAAGCATTAGAGTTGATCATCAAAGGTGATAAAAAGACCGCGATTGACCATTTAACTAAAATGGAAAAAGCCAGTCAACAAGTCATGCATTACCTTGATCAACTGAGCCAATAGATAAGGTCTCATGTCTCGTAGAGTTAGCAACGGGAAAGCTTAGGTAAATAGGTTGACTAGATAGTATTTTTCCTGCTATTTCCCCAGCCATAACCGCTAGTGAAAGGTTTACGGACGCTTAGCTTACCGCCACATGTATTAACTGCATTTTATGGCGTTGTAGAATTTAAAGAGAAAGGCACTAATATTCTCGTCGTCATTAATTATAATTGTTAATGCCGTTATCTATTTTACATTGCCAATGTGTCGTTTTATTTTATCACACCATTTCTCATCATTTAGCTTGTTAGAAAGTCACTTCCTTGTGTCTAATATTGAGGTCCACAAGCGCTAAAAAATAACTGTAATGCTATTTTTGAGATGTTACTGTTATCGACCTCTGAATATATTTGGGTATAATAACCCTGAATTGTTAGTCGAAAGGAATCAATACAAGACTAACTGCGCATACGTAAATCCATAATTTACTTTTTGTTATTGATTGGTATTAAATACCAATTGCATATTTTTTATTCATAAAGGATTAAAATGAAAAATACTCTGTTTCTATATCTATTTCTTCTCGTTATTGCCCCTAATGCTGCACACGCTAAAGCAGGCTTAATTTCATTTGGTGGCGAAAATATTGTCCCTGTAGTGGAATTGCCAAATGATGAACGTTTTCAAACCGTTGATGGGGATTATGTTGATATTGGTTATATTTATAAATCAGTTGAAATACTATTTATCCCCCTGTGGAATTATGACGGTCGGTTTGCTGGCATGCTGCCACAACAAGACGCGTATATAGACCTCACTCCTTTGCAAGTGACAGGGCTGACTTTGGAAGCTGGCATGGTGCTTCCTGAAGCGCCATATCTTGATTTTTGGCATCGCATAGGCGGTAAAATAGTTTGTTTAGTTCTTTGTGGAGCATTAGCGCTTTACGTTAGACGTAATATGCAGAAAAAAGCGTCATATTTTAGCTCGTTGCCCACAGGCCGAGAACGATTAAAAGATATCTTAGTGAATAGCAATGAGTTTGTTGAGTTAGCGGTATCAGTGCTTGAGCAAGACGATAAATTCAAAGTACAAGGTCTCGAGTTTATTGCGGCGAAAAAGTATTTTAATAATGTCATTTCGATATCGGTATTCGATATGAATAAGGTCTCGATTGAACAAGTTCAAGCACAAAATGATGACTTATTTAATAGATTGCTAGGGCTGAAAAAAATGCTCGCCATGAAATCGCAAAATACGATTCATTATCTTTACTTTACCTTCGATAGCTCGCCAACAGCTGCAGAAATCACCGCATTGAAAAAGTTGAGAAAACGTAAAATATCCAAAGCAAGCAATCTTATTCCGATTATTATCGATTTTGAAAAGCAGGTTATCGAGAGTGCTATGGGTGTTTATCCATCTAAAAAGATTCTACAGAACTGTTTTACCCAAGCAGAAACTCACTTAGATGAAATTGTAGAACCTGCCAAAGTATAACAATTGACAAGTTTGTTATGGAATACGCCAAAATGGCACATTTTGGCGTGTTCATTCAATTCCTTAGCCCAAGTTAATGTTAAAAACAGAAAAGTTATTGCCGGCGCCGAAAGCCAGATTTAGTTTTCGGCGTTAAAGGTAGGCCATCAAGTTATTGCCATTACAACATTCACATAGATGATCTCATACCGGTTCACATCGAAGCATTATCATAAAAGTCGATTGAATTTGTATAGCCTATTCTTTATTGCTAGGTTGATAATTAGGCCAAAAATCCTTACACTGTCGCGCTTCGCATTTACCTCGGCTCTGCCGTATGCCAGTTTCAATATCATTTTTGTTCGCTTGAGTCATATAGACGTCAACTCGAGCAAGTAGACTACAATTTGATATGGGCTTTAACACACAACACGATTTGGAATTTCATTTTGATTACAACAGCTAACATCACGATGCAGTTTGGCGCTAAGCCACTGTTTGAAAATCTCTCAGTAAAATTTGGTGGCGGTAATCGCTACGGTTTAATTGGCGCGAATGGTTGTGGTAAATCCACCTTTATGAAAATCCTTGCCGGTGATTTAGAGCCATCAAGCGGTAACGTCTCTATAGATGTTAACGAACGCATGGGTAAATTAAACCAGGATCAGTTTGCCTACGAAAGTTTTTCAGTCGTTGACACCGTGATCATGGGCCACAAAGAGTTGTGGGAGGTCAAGCAAGAGCGTGATCGTATTTATTCTTTACCTGAAATGAGTGAAGAAGACGGAATCAAAGTCTCTGAGCTTGAGATGGAATTTGCTGAAATGGACGGTTACACTGCTGAATCTCGCGCAGGTGACTTACTTTTAGGCGTGGGCATTGCCATTGAACAACATTTCGGTTTAATGAGTGAGATTGCACCAGGCTTTAAATTGCGGGTGTTATTGGCGCAAGCATTATTCTCAAACCCAGATTTACTGTTACTTGATGAACCTACCAACAACTTGGACATCGATACGATTCGCTGGTTACAAGACATGTTGAACCAACGTAACAGCACCATGATTATTATTTCGCATGACCGTTATTTCTTAAATTCAGTGTGTACTCACATGGCTGACTTAGATTACGGTGAACTACGAGTGTTCCCTGGCAACTACGACGAATACATGATGGCTGCACAGCAATCACGTGAACGTTTAATGAGTGACAACGCCAAGAAAAAAGCGCAAATAGCTGAATTACAAACGTTCGTAGCACGTTTCTCTGCCAATGCATCTAAAGCTAAACAAGCTACATCACGCGCTAAGCAAATTGATAAAATTAAGCTTGATGACATCAAAGCATCGAGCCGTGTAAACCCATTTATTCGTTTCGAACAAGAAAAGAAATTGTTCCGTAATGCACTTGTGGTTGAAAATTTAGCCAAAGGTTACGACAAACCATTATTTAGCAAGCTTAACCTAATGGTTGAAGTGGGTGAGCGAATTGCTATCTTGGGTCAGAACGGTATTGGTAAAACGACTTTATTACGCACTTTAGTTCATGATATTCCACAAGACGAAGGAACGATTAATTGGTCTGAAAATGCCAATATTGGTTACTACGCACAGGATCATGAAGCTGATTTTGCTAATGACATGACTTTGTTCGAATGGATGAGTCAATGGCGTAAAGAAAACGATGATGATCAATCCGTTCGCGGTATTTTAGGTCGTATGTTGTTTGGTGCAGATGACATTAAAAAGTCAGTTAAAGTGTTGTCTGGTGGTGAGAAAGGCCGTATGTATTTCGGTAAACTTATCATGCAAAAAGCCAACATCTTGTTACTCGATGAGCCAACCAACCACATGGATATGGAATCTATTGAGTCATTAAACAATGCGCTTGAAAAATACGAAGGCACCTTAATGTTCGTCTCACATGACCGTGCATTCGTTTCATCTTTGGCCACTCGTATTATTGAAATCACTGAAACCGGCATTAATGATTTCAAAGGTTCTTACGACGAATTTTTGGCAAGTAAAGGTATCGACGCGTAATTTTCATTTACTGCGAATAACCGTTATACCCAATAGCTACGTATTAACACCATTAGCCCTGAACAAAAGTTCGGGGCTTTTTGTTTTTATTTACCCTGCTAAGCCATATACTCTATTGATATAAATCAATGGTATTACCTACAACAGGCATCTATTTTATGAGCATCACCCATGAGCAAGTCGCATCAACCTTGAATGATTTGAAATGTCGTACTAATTTTAATATTAAGAATGTCACCGAATACATGCTGCCTGAGTTAAAAGAGCCTGTTTATTTGCATGTAGAAGGAAAAACGCCATTACTGATTATTCGTCCGGCATTTGAAGTGTTTTCGACTGAACTGGCTACCATTGACGGGGTACACGCTAAATATGATTACTATCACAATGCCCAAATGACCCGATTCCCAACTCGTCAAAACAAAGGCTTAAATGAAATTCACTACGGTTTAGCCTTTCGATTTGATACCACAGATGCCATTAAATTATTTATTAATAGATTGATTGAAATAGTAAAAGGATAAGTGACTCATTAAGGGAGCCCAACATCATGACAGAGCAATTTAATATTAATCAGTTTAATTGTTCCATCAGTGGTAAAGGGCCAACTCTTATTTGGGCTCATGGTTCAACAGGCTGTATTCAAAGTGAAGATGCCATTGGTTTATATGCTTGGCATCGATTTCCTAAAAAATTGCAGCTGATTCGTTATGACGCAGTTGGTCATGGTTTGTCTTCTGCCGGTAAGTGCGTAGAAGACTATTTATGGCCAGAACTGGCCAATGACATGATAAGTGTAGCGACGCATTGTAAAGCAACGTCAGAGCTTATTTTAGGTGGCCAATCAATGGGCAGTGCCACAAGTTTATATGCAGCGTTGAAGCATCCAGGCATGGTAAAAGGATTGATCTTAATGAATCCACCAAACGCATGGCATGCACGGGCGGCACAAGTGGATGAATATCATAAAATGGCAAAAGCAGCTCGTATTTTTGGTGGTAAAGGTTTAGCTAAAATAAGTGCTAAACATTGGGATAAATTACTTCCTAATTGGCTGATTAATGGTCATGAGCACAGCGTGCTAGGAATGCTCGATGGGTTAAAACAGATGACTCGCCAAACTCTTGATCAGTTGTTTCGTGCCGCAGCCCTTAATGATTTGCCAAATAAGCAGCTGCTTAGCGGATTGACAATGCCAACGCTTATTTTAGCCTGGCATGGCGATAAGACCCATCCGGTTGAAACCGCCATTGAATTGCACCAAACATTACCCAATTCGACTTTACACATTGCTGACTCAGTAGATGAAGTCAATGAATGGCCTGAATTGATCAGCGAGTTTTGTTTTCGTTTATAAATCGTTATCGATAGTGAGAAGATTCGTTTTCAGTTGATTTTATCACGGTAGCTTTACACGCTAAATTCATTCACTCAATTTCATCGTCTGAGATGCAGATTGCATTGGGTTCACGCAGGAGAAAAGATAGTAACTACTCAATTATATGTATTTAAAGCATTATTAAATTAAAAGAAACTAAATTAGCTGTGAGCTAGATCTGAGTTTGTTGTAAAGTCTTTACCAAAATCTATCAATGTGGTTTATGGTTTGGTGTAGAAAAACGTATTTACCGAAAGAGTTTTAAAAGGATGATGTATGAATTGGCAATGGATTAGCAACCTCAAAATTTCGCGTAAACTGGCTTTACTTGTAATCCCCCCGTTATTAACCAGTATTCTATTTGGTGGTATGTACCTTAATAATGAATACAACACTCAGCATCGGTTAGCACTGATTATTGATTTAACCCAGGTTGCCATTATCAATAGCTCATTAGTACATGAACTGCAAAAAGAGCGTGGCATGAGTGCCGGTTTTCTCAGTTCTAAAGGCCAAGCATTTAAAGACAATTTAACTAACCAACGTGCTGAAACAGACATACAAATTCAACGTTTTAATCTTGTTGCTCAGCAAGAGAATTTTCCACAACAACTGCAATCCACATATAGTGAAGTTGCCGCTGCATTTAATCAGCTAAGCCAAATACGTAAAAATGTCACAGCGTTAAACATTAGCGTCGCAGAGCAGGTTAGTTATTATACCCGCATCAATACCCTATTATTATCAATGGTTGATAATGCTGCTAGCCAGAGTTTAGACAGCCAAATAGCCATAAAGCTCAAAGCATTTGCGGCATTTTTACAATTAAAAGAACGAGCAGGAATAGAGCGTGCTGTCCTCAGCACCACTTTTGGCCGCAGTGAATCTCCCCCTGGGTCATATCGAAAATTTGTCACGCTAGTGGCAGAGCAACAAACTTATGCAGAACGGTTTATTGCCGCTGCCAGCCCAGAAAACATCCGTATTTTTAAACAAGCACAACAAGACAGTGCTATGGCGAGTGTTGACCAACTTCGTGAAATTGCCTTTGCACAAGACAGCGTCGCAATGGCACAACAAAGCCCAGAAGATTGGTTTAAAATATCGACGGCACGGATTGAATTGCTAACTCAACTAGAAAAACAATTCAGCCAAGACTTGTCACAGTTAAGCCAAGATAAATTGTCACAAGCAACTGAGCATATGTATCTCACTGGCGCTGTGTTATTGCTGGCTCTTATTTTTGCTATTGTGATGAGCATGGTTGTTTCTCGCTACTTACATCGTAGCTTAAGTGTGCTACACAAACAGGTGCTACATGCAGGCACTCAATTTGATTTAACCACTCGCTTAAGCCATCAGTCAGATGATGAATTTGGTCAAATTTCGATAGCATTCAATCAAATGATGGCAGAGTTTGAACTTGTTATTACCCAAGTGCGTCGTAATGCATTGAGTTTGGTTCATGCGGTTGAAAAAATGAATGGTTTTACTCACTCAATGCAAGCAGATGTTGAACAAGGTTCGTCAGAAGCTGAGCAAGTCGCTTCTGCGATGACTGAGATGAGTGCCACGGTCCACGAAATTGCCGCTAATGCAGTGCAGGTTTCAGAAGCATCAGCCAATGCCAATATCGAAGTGCAGAGTGGTAACAACGACGTTAGTAAAACCAGTGATGCGATTCAATTGTTGGCTAAAGAAATTGCCAACGCTGCGCAAAGTATTGAACGTTTAGATAAAGATGTACAAGATATTGTGACCATTTTAGCGGTCATCAGCTCTATTGCTGACCAAACTAATTTACTCGCATTAAATGCGGCAATCGAAGCAGCTAGAGCGGGTGAGCAAGGAAGAGGTTTTGCCGTTGTTGCAGATGAAGTGCGTACCTTAGCTCAGCGCTCACAACGTTCAACAGAAGACATTAAAGCGATGACCGAGCGTCTTAAAGCGGGGGCGGCCACTGCCGTCAGTGCTATGCAGCGAGGCCAGGTACAAGCACAACAAAGTGTTACAGAATCTCAACATGCAGGCAATGAGCTTAAATTGATTGCTCAACACGTTGGTGTGATTGACAGCATGAACCAACAAATTGCCGCTTCAACACATGAACAATCAGCCGTGGCTGAGGAAGTGAATCGTAATGCGATGAAAATCACTGAGATCTATCACCATACGCAGGAGATATCACATCAGATTGCTTTGCTAAATGATAATTTATTGAGTGATGCCAGTGACATGTCACAACAAGTCAGCAAATTTATCTTATCTACTACGACAAGCTAAAACGATAACGAGCGAGAAAAGCGGTAACGTCGATGACAATCTACGCGAAGATGACAAGCGAAAAAACAGCGAACGAGCCTAGATGCTAGAACGCTTGTCATCGCTCGTTATCGTTTTCATCACTTGCTCGCTTAATCTGCTTTTATAGCCGCGCAGCGATCTAGCAGGACGAAGTCCGCCCTAGTCTCTAGGCTATAAATGGATAACAAGCGGTAAGGGCGATGACAATCTAAGCAAAGATAGCAAGCGAACAAGCCTAGATGCTAAAACGCTTGTCATCGCTCGTTATCGTTTTCATCACTTGCTCGCTTAATCTGCTTTTATAGCAGCGCAGCGATCTAGCAGGACGAAGTCCGCCCTAGTCACTAGGCTATAAATGGATAACAAGCGGTAAGGGCGATGACAATCTAAGCAAAGATAGCAAGCGAACAAGCCTAGAGGCTAAAACGCTTGTCATCGCTCGTTATCGTTTTCATCACTTGCTCGCTTAATCTGCTTTTATAGCAGCGCAGCGTCTAGCAGGACGAAGTCCGTCCTAGTCCCTAGGCTATAAATGGATAACAAGCGGTAAGGGCGGTGACAATCTAAGCAAAGATAGCAAGCGAACAAGCCTAGATGTTAGAACGCTTGTCATCGCTCGTTATCGTTTTCATCACTCGCTCGCTTAATCTGCTTTTATAGCAGCGCAGCGATCTAGCAGGACGAAGTCCGCCCTAGTCTCTAGGCTGTTAATCGCTTGTCATCGCTAGTCACCGCTCTTTATAGCCTGTGACCTTTCTCAACTCATTTGGTGCAATGTTGCAGTAATTGGACAAAGAAATCGCTTCCTTTTCGTTCTGCAAACGCAATATTTCGCTCAGGAATAGATTCCGGATCAGTATAGTTGGCTAATGCCATTTCCATGCTGGCTTCGCGGATAATATGCAGGCAAGGGTAGGGGGAACGATTGGTAAAATTAGCTGCACTGTTTTGTGGTTCTCCTTCAAAACAATAGTCCGGATGAAATGTCGCTAATTGATAAACACCCTCATAACCTTGTTCAATTAGTTCATCTGTAGCGTAATCAACTAAATCTAAATAAGGGTAAAAACCTTCAAAACCTCGCGGCAAAATAAACAGGGTTGTTTCAGTGTCAGGATGATTATCTAAGTATTGGCATTCTTCAATCAACGCCTTTAGCACAGCCTTTGTTTTAGTTTCTTCAATGGCAACATAGCGAATGCTTGCTCGTTCGACTTCTCGACGGGCAAATGGGCAAATGTTGTATTTCATAATGACATCTTTTACCCAAATTTCGGTATGAGCAAGACATTCATGTTGTTCCATTACTTAACCCTTTATCGCTATTAAATTGATTAGTGTGTTGTTGGCGGTAACATCATTGGGATGATCGATGCCACTAATAATAAAGCCATAGTGATATTAAAAATACGTTGTTGACGCTCATTTTTAAGTAACCGTTTTAGTGCCACCCCAAATCCTAACCAGACAATCGCACAGGGAAAGGCGACACATAAAAACACACTCGCTATGGTCATCACCTGGCTATTAAGTTCTTGTTGTACTGAGGTAAATGTTGCTATAGCACCAACAGCCATAATCCAGCCTTTCGGATTAACCCATTGAAACGCTGCAGCTTGTAAAAAAGTAAATGGTTTACTCACCTGCTTGCCTTCCATTTTATTGCTGCTATTAGCGATGAGCCATGATAAATACAGCAAATAGCTAATTCCAATTACCTTAATCACAATATGAATGAAAGGATAAGCTTGAAATATTGCACTTAACCCAAGCCCGACCGCTAATATCATGGTCGGAAATCCTAAGCTAATACCCATTAGATGAGGAATGCTGCGTTTAATACCAAAATTCACACCTGAGGTCATCAACATGATGTTGTTTGGGCCTGGAGTAATTCCGGCAGAAAAAGCAAATAAAGCAATGGCGAATACTAACTCCATGAACAAATCTCTTTGGGTTATATTTTTTAGAAGCAGAATTTTAGGGGATTTTAGTCATTCACCATAATGAATTTTTTAGCAGTTGCGCAAATTAATTGTTTTATAAGCGCTACAACTGGCTTGCTGCTGTGTTTCTTCGCCAACATCTGGCAATAAAGCACAACAGCAAGCAAGTAAGTTAATAGCTCACTTCGATTTCGTAAGATGAGAATTTACGAATATTAATCACACCAGTATCAAAAATAAGGTATTGGCCTTTAATGCCCTGCAAAATACCTGTTACTTCAGCAATTTTATCAAAATTATGCGATTTAACTTTAATTGGAAATTGCGTTATTGGGTAACTAATGGCTTGAATGTTCGCGTCTAGACGTTCAATAACAATGTCCTGGTATTCGGCCGCGAGAGCTTGCAGTTTATCTTCAATTAACGGGATAAGTTTGGCTGCTTGTTCAACCAAATCGACATCATCATTATGGCCTTTTAGCATAGCCTGCCAATGGGTTTTGTCGTTAATGAATTTGGCTAATTCAATTTCAATTAAGCCTGACATTTTACGTGTCGACACTTTAAAAATAGGTAAGCCTTGGGTTGCGCCTTGGTCTATCCAACGGGTTGGGATTTGAGTATGGCGGGTAATACCGACTTTAATGCCTGAAGTGTTCGATAAATAAACATAGTGGGGTACAAAGCAATTTGACATGGCCCATTCTGGTTCGCGACAAGTACCTTGATCAAAATGGCATGTTTCTGGCTTCATTATACACAAGTCGCAACTGGCCAGTTTTGACATGCATACGTAGCAGTGACCTTGAGAATAACTTTTCTTGGTCTTTTTACCGCAGTTGCTGCAAAAAATATTACCTGTATGAGTCATGGTTAATGACTTACCAATAAGCGGGTTAAGGGCTAAACGCGCTTCACCAACAGGTAAATGGTACTCCACCTCATGGTTATCATTGAGGTGGGTTTTCAGTTTTGATAGCGTTCCAAACATGGTTAATCCATTTTTATCATCATTATTTTGTGGCAGTTTAACAGATGATCAAAATGGATTTTAGGCTTAATTCGTTCTAAATGTTCAAATCAACTTATGCCGATTTACTCAGTTTATCTAATACAACATCATCACCCATTTCATACAGTGATGCTGTAATTTGCTCTTCTTGGCTTGGGTCGGTTAACCCTAATGCCATCGTTGCTCTAAATAATGCAATACCGGTGTGGCTTGCTGTTTCATATTGGCTACTAAATTGTTCTATATTTACGCCTAGAGCATTCATTTTATTAGATATATGTAACACAATCCCAGGACGATCATATGCGACTAAGTTATAGTGCAAATGTTTAATCGGTTTAGCACTTAATGTTGTTTTAGCAAAGGTTAAGGTTAAGCCGTCAATGCATTCTAAGGCGTCAATTAACTCATCCCATTTTAGAGCTGGAACTTCTAATTGTAATATTGCAGCAAAAATACCGTCTATATGGCGCATTTCAGAGTCTAGCCAATTGCCACCATGGCGACTAACTACATTAGCAATTTGTTCTACTAAGCCTTTTCTATCAGGTGCTTGAAGAGTAATAAGATAACGCATCATTCGATATTTCTCCTATAAGTAATGTCTGTAACACAAATGTCATATTTACGTCATATAATCGCAGCCACTTAAGATTGTGTTATTGTTTTACTGTGGTTTACTTTCATTTATTTAGTAATAAATAATTATTGTTAGCATAGTAGACTACACATTCAAAGCGCTAATTATGGCATCGATTAATTATTAGAGGTTCTTAATGGAAAGTCAGGTCAATAAACCTGGTTCTGCGGAAAAAAGTCTACTCGTTGATAGACATGCAACCCGCAGAGCATTTAAGGATAAAGCAGCAGAGATTGGGGTAACCGTTGGTGGCACATTAGTGTTTGTCACCCTGTTATTAATATTTTTCTATTTGCTGTATGTCATCAAGCCCATTTTTGATGGAGCGCATATAGAACCTGTTACCAGTGTGAGTTATCAACATACTGATGCGAAAACCTTAACTGTTGGCAGTGATGAACAAAACGAAGTGCTTTATCGAGTGACCGAATCGGGTGTCGTTGATTTTTATTCAGCCGCTAGCGGTGAATTGATTTCATCTTTTAAGCCAAAAATCCCTGAAGGCACAACGGTAACCAGCAGCGCAAAATCAAGCCCAAGCGAGCAACGTTTTGCATTAGGGCTGAGTAACGGCCAAGTGATTGTTGTCGGCATTGAGTTTGGATTAACTTACCCAGACAATAAACGTGTCATTACACCCTCTTTGCGTTATCCGATGGGTGAAACGCCTTTGACGATTAATAGTGACGGTGCGGTTTATAATCTGGTGTTTGATTTTAGCGACAGTCGCATGAGCTTTGCATACCAAGACGCCAAAGGTGCTTGGAAGCTTAATCGCCAAGAAGGCGAAGAAAACATGATGACTGAAGAAGTTGAATGGTCATCTGTTGAAGTATTTATAAGCGATGCTCCTAGTAATGTTATATCAGCGATAATGACTCCTGATCACCGTCAGCTTATTTTGAGTGCTAATAATAAACTGTTTATTTATAACACTCGCGATGCCGACTCTGTTGAGTTACTTCAAGTTGTCGATGTTCAAAAAGTAAATGCTGAAGTTAAGCAAGTAAATTTACTTGCCGGTGCCAGCTCTATTTTGGTGAGTTATGACAGCGGTATAGTGAGTCAGTACTTCCAAGTTAATAGCGAAAAAGGTCGTTTATATCAGCAGATTCGTGAGTTTGATGATCTTGCTCCTGTTAGTGTAATGGCAACAGAGTTTTATCGTAAAAGCTTTGCCGTGCTGAGTGCAGAAGGGGAGTTAACACTGCTTTATACGACCAGTGAACGTCAGTTATTCGACGAGAAATTTCAGTTAACCAACCCCGGTAAAATGGGCTTTAGCCCGCGTTCAAACGCCTTGGTGATTGAAGCCGATAACAAACTTAACCTGTTCTCTGTTGAAAATGATCATCCAGAAATATCCTGGAGCGCACTGTGGGAAAAAGTGTGGTACGAAGGTTACCCTGAACCACAATATGTGTGGCAGTCGACTTCAGGTTCTGACGACTTTGAAGCCAAATTAAGCTTAATGCCACTGGCATTTGGCACCATGAAAGCGGCATTTTACGCCATGCTATTTGCCGCGCCATTGGCGATTGCTGGGGCGATTTATACCGCTTACTTCATGACACCTAAAGTGCGTAATGTCGTTAAACCTACCATTGAAATTATGGAAGCATTACCGACAGTAATTTTGGGTTTCTTGGCCGGTTTATGGTTAGCGCCACTGATTGAAGATCATTTGCCCGGTATTGTGGTGTTATTGATGTTATTGCCCACATCAATACTTGCCACTGCTTTTGCCTGGAGTAAATTGCCTGAAAAATGGAAGCATCGTCTACCAGAAACCTACCAAGAACTAATGCTATTACCGGTGATTATATTTATTGGTTGGTTCTCTTTTGAGATAAGCCCAGTGATTGAAGTGGCATTATTTGATGGCAATACTCGTCAATTTATTACTAATGATTTAGGCATCACTTTCGACCAACGTAATGCGCTGGTTGTGGGTATTGCCATGGGGTTTGCGGTAATTCCAACCATTTTCTCAATTGCTGAAGATGCGATTTTCTCTGTGCCGCGTCATTTATCAAACGGCAGTTTGGCACTGGGTGCAACAAACTGGCAAACCTTGACTAAGGTGGTATTACTTACCGCCAGCCCGGGTATTTTCTCGGCCATTATGATGGGCTTAGGCCGTGCAGTGGGTGAAACCATGATTGTGTTAATGGCAACCGGTAATACTGCAATCCTTGAGTGGAGTGTATTTGAAGGTATGCGTACCTTAGCGGCAAACATTGCTGTAGAAATGCCTGAGTCGGCCATTGGCAGTACGCATTATCGCGTATTGTTCTTAGCTGCCTTTGTATTGTTCGTGTTCACCTTCTTCTTTAATACCATTGCTGAAGTTGTTCGCCAACGTTTACGCGAACGTTATAGCTCACTGTAAGGAAAGATGATGACTCAATTAATGATTAATTCGCCAATCGCCTTGAGAGGTTTGTGCAATGGGTAAGTGGTTTAAATCAGGTTCACCGTGGATTTGGATGACCGGTGGTGCCGTTAGTATCAGTTTGATTGCCGTTTTAGGCTTACTACTGTTAATCGCGTGGCGTGGCTTGAGCTACTTCTGGCCTGCTGATGTTTACGAATGGCAACTCGAAGACAACAATGGCGTTAAAAGTACCTTAATTGGTGAGATTTACGACCGTGAAGAGGTGCCTACAGAGCGCTTAATTTCAGCTGGTCATAAATTTACCAAACACCCTGGTGAGTTTGTTACTCGTTACTTGGTAAAAACCGGTAACCGTGAGTTTGTTGGTCTAGATTTCCGTTGGATTTTGGGAACCGATATCGTTAGCCGCTCTATGCCCACTGATGTCGCTAAACTTGAACGAACTAAAAACGGTAATTTTTACGGTTATCCTGTTGCGGTAATCGAAGACGGTAAACGCTTAGAGTTAACTAATGAAGCAGACATAGAAGCGTCTTTGTTCGACCATATCGACCGCGCAGTGGCAATTTCTGATCAAGCCTTGGCGTTGCAAAAAAGCGATATTGGCTCGATAAATTATCAAATGGAACGTCTACGTTTGAAAGAACGTGGTTATGAGCTTGATGGCGAATTAACCGCTGAGCGTAAAGCAGACATCAAAGCGCAAATCGGACAGCTTAACAAAGACTACTTAGTGCTTGAAAAAGACTTGTTTGCCCTGCGTGATAAAGCAGCTCGTGATTCTGTTGTAGTGAAAGATATGCGCGGTGTTGAAGTCACCTTGCAACTGGACTCTATTCTAGACGTCAGTTACGTCAATCACATGAACTTACTCGGTAAAGTGGGCCACTGGTTTGTGGGAATTGGTCGCTTTGTTAGTGATGACCCACGTGAAGCCAATACTGAAGGTGGTGTTTTTCCCGCTATTTTTGGTACGGTATTTATGGTGATGCTCATGGCTGTTATCGTAACGCCATTTGGGGTTATTGCTGCTATTTACTTGCATGAATACGCCAAGAAAGGCCCTATTACTAAGCTTATCCGTATTGCGGTAATTAACTTAGCCGGTGTACCGTCAATTGTTTATGGTGTGTTTGGTTTAGGTTTCTTTGTGTACATGATGGGCGGCTCAATTGACCAATTGTTCTTCCCTGAGGCGTTACCAGCACCCACATTTGGCTCTCCTGGAGTGATTTGGTCTGCATTAACCTTAGCCATTTTAACCTTGCCAGTGGTCATTGTATCAACCGAAGAAGGCTTAAGCCGAATTCCGAGTGCAGTGCGTCAAGGCAGCTTAGCATTAGGCGCGACTAAAGCTGAGACCTTATGGCGCATTGTGATCCCAATGGCAAGCCCAGCCATTATGACGGGTTTGATTTTAGCCGTGGCACGTGCTGCCGGTGAAGTAGCACCGTTGATGTTAGTGGGGGTGGTAAAATTAGCCCCAACATTACCGATTGATATGAACTTCCCGTTTGTGCATTTAGAACGTAAGTTCATGCACTTAGGTTTCCATATTTACGATGTAGGCTTCCAAAGCCCTAACGTAGAAGCAGCACGCCCATTGGTGTATGCAACTTCGTTCTTATTAGTATCTGTAATTGTTGCTCTTAATTTAACCGCTATCAGCGTGCGCAACCATTTACGTGAAAAATTCCGTTCGCTAGAACATTAATTAGCGATATCCTGAGGAAAGATAAAATGATTTCTATTGATAGTTCAGCAATGCAAACAGAAGCCGTTGATTTAGCTAATTTACCGGCACAGGATACCGCACTTGAAATTCGTAACCTTGATTTACGTTACGGTGACAAGCAAGCGCTATTTGATGTGTCGATGAAGATCCCTAAAAAACAAGTTACGGCATTTATCGGCCCAAGTGGTTGTGGTAAATCAACGCTGTTACGTTGCATTAACCGTATGAATGATTTGGTTGATAGTTGTAAAATTGAAGGTGAAATCTTACTTCATGGGCAGAATATTTATGACAAGAAAGTTGATGTCGCAGCACTACGTCGTAACGTCGGCATGGTGTTTCAGCGTCCTAACCCATTCCCTAAGTCAATTTACGAAAACGTAGTGTATGGCTTACGTTTACAAGGGTTAAGCAACCGTCGTGATTTAGACGAAGCGGCAGAGCGTTCATTACGTGGCGCAGCGATTTGGGACGAAGTGAAAGACCGTCTACACGATAATGCTTTTGGTTTATCTGGTGGTCAGCAACAACGTTTGGTGATTGCCCGTGCTATTGCTATTGAGCCAGAAGTACTGCTACTCGATGAACCAACGTCAGCACTTGACCCAATCTCGACTTTAACCATTGAAGAATTGATTACTGAGCTAAAACAACAGTATACCGTGGTGATTGTGACGCATAACATGCAACAAGCGGCTCGAGTGTCTGATCAAACGGCCTTTATGTACATGGGTGAGTTGGTTGAGTACGCTGATACCAACACCATTTTCACGACCCCTAAAAAGCGTAAAACAGAAGATTATATTACCGGTCGTTACGGTTAATCTTGCTTAAAACGCTTTTTATTAACATACAGAATTTAGGTGGGTATCATGGAAAAAATGAATTTAAGTAAACACATATCAGGTCAGTTTAATGCTGAGCTTGATGATATTCGTAATCGCGTATTAGCCATGGGCGGTCTTGTTGAGCGCCAGCTTGAGCAAGCATTGGATGCTCTGGCAACACTTGACTCAGAATTAGCGCAACAAGTGATTGAAGGCGATCATAAAGTCAATGGTATGGAAGTGGCTATTGATGAAGAGTGCACCCGTATTATTGCTAAGCGTCAACCTGCTGCCAGTGATTTACGCTTGATTTTGGCCATTTCTAAAACCATTACTGATCTTGAACGTATTGGTGATGCTTGTGTTCGTATTGCTAAAGCAGCGGTAGAAAAGCGCGCTAACAGTCAACAACCTTTATTGGTGAGTATTGAAAACATGGGGCGTCACGCCACACGTATGTTGCACTCAACGTTAGATGCATTAGCACGTATGGATGCAGACCAAGCATTTGAGTTACACAAAGAAGATGCGAAATTAGACAAGGAGTATGAAGGTATTATCCGTCAGTTGATGACTCATATGATGGAAGATCCTCGCTCAATCCCTGGTGTGTTAGACGTATTATGGGCTGCGCGTGCGGTCGAGCGTGTCGGAGACCGTTGTAAGAATATCTGTGAGTACGTGATTTACTATGTGAAAGGTAAAGACGTTCGCCATATTTCTTACGAAGAAATGGAAAAAGAGCTGTAAGAGGTCTTAACGACTTTTGAAACGCCCTATGTTGCACTGTTTATCTAACAAACAGCCCAGCATAGGGCGTTTTTGTTTAGCTGTTTTGATGGATATTTGCTATCTTTGGCGCCTAAATCTGATGTAGAAGAAAACGTTCATGAAAAATACCCTTACTCGTGGTTTAACCAATTTATTGCCTATGGTGTTGTCTATCTGGCTGTTTTGGTCACTGTTTATCTCACTAGATGGCTTAGGTAAATTATTGCTTGATATCGTGGGGGTAAAAGCGGCTTTTGTTGGCGCAGGCTTTTGTTTGGTGGCGGGTTTAGTGTTTGTTGCGGGGTTACTATTTTCAGTTAGCCCGATTGCTTGGGTTTACGGTTGGATTGAAAACCAACTGATGAAGTTTCCTTTGTTTAAATCTGTTTATGGCAGTATCCGTGATATCGCCAGTTTAATGAACCGTGACGGCCAACCTAAAACTCAAAAAACGGTATTAGTCAAACAAGCCAATGGCAGTTTTGTTGTGGGTTTTATCATGAGTGACTCAGCGCCACAGCCTCTTGCAGATGCATTGCCAGAAGGTGATTGGGTGCCAGTATTATTCCAACTCAGTTACCAAATCGCAGGGGTGACCAGTTTGGTTAAACGCGACGACCTTATTTTTGTCGACTGGTCATTTGAAGATGCGATGCGTTTTAATTTAACCGCTGGGATATCTAACAGTAAAGAAGCTTAAATAGGCTAACAACCGATTAGAGCGATAATAAGCGATAACGGGGATATCAAGCGAAAACGGCGATATCAATCGGTTATAGCGAACGTAGCACTTGTCATCCCATTTTATCGCTGTTCATCGTTTTAACTTTGCTTTTATAGCGCCTAGGCTTGAGGCTATTATATTACGCTAAGCGATCGATTATCAGCGCTTTGTCATTGTTAATTTGCGTCAGTCGCGATTAATCGTAAAATAGCTGTTACAAACAATTGCCCCAAGAGATAACAGTGATTATCCTTGGGGTAATTTTATTTATGAGTGATAAATCAATGTCAGCCAATGAAAGTAAATTAGATAAAGTATTAGCAGAAGCGAGAGACTACAAAGCCTCTCGTGAAAAAGGATATCGTGAGCAAGCGCTAAAGCTCTACCCTTGGGTATGTGGGCGTTGTACCAGAGAGTTTACTCATAAAAATTTATCTGAATTAACTGTGCATCATCGCGACCATAATCATGATAATAATCCGTCAGATGGTACTAATTGGGAGTTGTTGTGCCTGTACTGTCACGACAATGAACATTCACGCTTTGAAGAGTTGATTCGTTACGGTAGCACCAAAGAAGCCAAACAAGATGCTGCCACTTTCAATCCATTCGCAGACTTAAAAGCGATGATGAAGAAGTAGAGCTGAGACGCTAGAAGCGGTTAAGAGCGATGACAAGCGATAAAAGCCTAGGAACTAGGTCGCTTCGCGGTGAGATGCTATACAGGCAAAGTCAAAAGCTAGTAAGAACGATAAATATCGATAACAGGCGATGACAAGCGGGAAACCGCCTAGGAACTAGGTCGCTTTGCGGCGAGATGCTATACAGGCAAAGTCAAAAGCTAGTAAGAACGATAAATATCGATAACAGGCGATGACAAGCGGGAAACAGCCTAGGAGTTAGGTTGCTTCGCGGCGAGATGCTATACAGGCAATGTCAAAAGCTGGTAAGAACGATAAAAATCGATAACAGGCGATGACAAGCTGGAAACCGCCTAGGAGCTAGGTCGCTTCGCGGCGAGATGCTATACAGGCAATGTCAAAAGCTGGTAAGAGCGATAAAATCGATGACAAGCGATAAAAGCCTAGGAACTAGGTCGCTTCGCGGCGAGATGCTATAAAATCAAATTCAAAAGATACAAGCTTAGGGCTAGGTCCCATCATGGAAATACTTCTGAGCAGGGATCTGCTTGATGTTTTACCGTTGTTATAGAAGCGAAGCGCACTAGCTGGACGCAGTCCGCCCTAGCATCTAGGTTTGTTACCGCTTGTAATCGCTCGTTATCACATTTTATCTCAACGTTACCGCTTGATTCGCTTTTCAGCTTCTAACCACTTAGCTCTCGACAATGTTTGACTGTTACCGTCACCTGAAAATAGCTGTTTTCTATCGGCTAATTTATCGCAAATCTGTTTTTTTTGTTCATCACTTGCTTGTGACCAAATCACAATTTCATCAATGTGACGAAAACAGCCCATACAATAATCGTCAGCATTTAGGCCACAACGGGCGACACAAGGTGAGTGCATAGTTTACAATTCCAGTCCGGCGATTTAATGACTCGCATCCTATCATTTCAATCGGCTAAGGTTAACTACAAGTCTCAATATGTCAGTAATCAAATATCAACAGACCTTTAATGTCATAGACTCATTTCTACATGGCCTAAAACCCTTATGGCAGCTGGTCGCGTTTGAGTGTGACCACTTACCTTGGCAACACGCATTTCCACATTTAGCCCAAACGGTATGGCAACTTGATGATGCTGAAATTGATATACTCGATTCTGATCAACAACATCTTGTTGATGCATTATTACCAAGTTTAATTGCAGACATACAGCAAGGTCAGTTTGCAAACAAAGATCAACTGATTAATCAATTAAGCTTGTTAGTCATCACTTTGCCTACAAGTGCCACTAACAGTGACGATGCGCAAGATGTGCCTTACATTGAACCGCTTGCTAATGAACATCAAAATAGCGATTTAGCGCATTTTAGTGCTCACATTAAAGGTCGTAAATGGCAACAAATCAGCGCGTTTGCGGAGCAAGTTGATCCACAACATCATCCCCAATTACCTCTGTTACCTATCTTGGAGTGGTGTGCGGGTAAAGGACATTTAGGCCGATTAGTGACTAAGCAGCAAAAGGTTGAGGTAACGAGTATTGAGTGGCAAGCGAGTTTGTGCGCACAAGGCCAGGTTTTTGCAAAACAATGGCAATTAGCACAAACTTTTATTTGTGCTGATGCTTTTGCGCCAATCGACTCAAGTAAACCGCTATTGTTAATTGACCAACATGCTATAGCATTGCACGCTTGTGGTGATTTACACGTTCGACTACTCAAACTTGCTGTATCGGCAGGCACTCGGGTGCTGTCTATTTCACCATGCTGTTATCATTTGATTGAAGATACACATTATCAACCGCTATCGGCTTTAGCCAAAGTGAGTGCGGTCAAACTGTCAAAGCATGACTTACAGCTGCCATTGCAACAAAGCGTTATTGCTGGCACCAAAAAACAAACATTACGTAATCAAGAGATATCATGGCGCTTAGGTTTTGACAGTTTGCAACGAAAAATACGCGATATAGATGCTTATTTATCGGTGCCGACCATTAAAAAAAGTCAGCTTAGTGGCAATTTTAGTGACTTTTGCCAGTGGGCAGCAAATCAAAAGCATTTAGTTATATCCAGTGAGATTAATTTGAGCCATTATTTGCGCCGTGGAATCGAACGACAAAGACTTACTAAGCGAATCGATTTAGTCGCTCATTTATTTCGTCGAGCCTTGGAGCATTGGCTGTTGCTCGATCGAGTGTGTTTTTTACAAGAGCAGGGATATCAAGTTACGTTGACTGAATTTTGTGCAAACAGTGTTACACCACGAAATGCGCTGATCCAAGCAATTAAAACAAACTAATAGCAGTCTTTGTCACAAAACTGCAAATTAAACCTTTGTTTATACTAGTCTATTTGCCCTAAAACTGTGAAAATCAACAAACTAGTTAATCAAATAATAAAATTTAACCACAATATATTATCCACATTACCGCATTGGCTTGCTGTTTTTGATTGAATAATTAAGCCATTCTTGTTCAAATGGCGGGTTAATAACGAATAACAACTATTCTAGTGGCTTTTGGGCTTGCTAGAGCGAAGCGAATTATACGGTTTAATGAAATATTCACGCGTCTTTATCAATAGTCTGGCTTATGAGCTAGCACCACAAGTAGTGTCGAGTAGCGATTTAGAATCTCGCTTGGCCCCACTTTATCAAAAGTTTCGTATTCCGATGGGGCAACTTGCCGCATTAACCGGAATTACCGAGCGTCGTTGGTGGCCTAAAGGTCATCGTTTATCAGACGGCGCTATTGCTGCTGCACGTAAAGCCGTGAATGAAACCGGCATTAATGTCAGCGACTTAGGTGCCGTGGTATACACTGGTGTGTGTCGTGATCAACACGAACCCGCAACCGCTTGCCGTATTGCTGCCGAACTTGGCGTGTCTAAAGACACTGCCATTTATGACATCAGCAATGCTTGTTTAGGGGTGTTGTCGGGTATTTTGGATATTGCCAATCGTATCGAACTTGGTCAAATCAAAGCAGGAATGGTTGTGTCGTGCGAATCTGCACGAGACATCGTCGATGCCACAATTGACCACATGCTAGCCGAACCGACAATGCAAAACTTTGCCCAGTCATTGGCAACGCTTACGGGCGGTTCAGGCGCAGTTGCTGTTATTTTAACTGACGGCAGCTTGCCACTCACCACCACGCGTCAGCATCAGCTATTAGGTGCCAGTCATTTGTCTGCACCAGAGCATCACCAATTGTGTCAATGGGGCCTACAAGAAGCTGGGCACTTATTATATCGCGAGTTTATGCGTACCGATGCAGTTACCTTGCTTAAAGAAGGCGTAGAGCTTGCTAAGCACACTTGGGAGCATTTCCTAGAGCAGCGTGATTGGGTTGTTGAGCAAGTTGATAAAGTGATTTGTCACCAAGTAGGTGCATCAAACCGCCGACAAGTGCTAAATGCATTAAACATCCCCCACGAAAAAGAATATCCCACCTATCAAACCTTAGGCAACATGGGCACGGTTTCACTACCGGTTACTGCTGCAATTGCCCACGATGAAGGTTTTTTACGTGTTGGCGACCAAGTCAGCTTTTTAGGGATAGGCAGTGGTTTGAACTGCATGATGTTAGGAATTAAGTGGTAAGCCTTGGGCTGCACTGAGTTTTTGCATATCATTATAAAAATAGTTAACAGGATGCATCATGCTAGACAACTTACTGCCATTCAAAAGTCATTATTTAGACCGTAACGGCAATAAACTACATTACATAAACGAAGGCCAAGGCGAGCCAGTCGTTATGGTGCACGGTAATCCTAGTTGGAGTTACTACTACCGTAATTTAGTGAGCGCGTTGAGCGATAAGCATCAGTGTATTGTGCCAGACCATATTGGTTGCGGCTTATCAGACAAACCCGATGATCCACAATACGATTACACCCTAAAAAACCGTATTGATGACTTAGAAGCCTTGCTTGACAGCCTTGATGTAAAACAAAACATCACCCTAGTGTTACACGACTGGGGCGGTATGATTGGAATGGGCTTTGCGGCTCGTCATCCTGAGCGCATCAAACGCATTGTGTGTTTAAACACGGCAGCGTTTCATCTTCCTAAAACTAAGCCTTTTCCCTGGGCATTGTGGATTTGCCGCGAAACCTTACTCGGCACCTTGTTGGTTCGTGGTTTAAATGCATTTTCATCAGCAGCCTCGTATGTGGGTGTTAAACGCAAACCCATGTCTAAAGAAGTGCGTGAAGCTTACGTAGCGCCGTTTGATTCGTGGAAAAATCGTATTTCGACCTTACGTTTCGTACAAGACATTCCACTCAAACCTGGCGACAGAAACTACGACCTAGTGACTAGCATTGGCGATAGCTTAAGCGAGTTTGCTGAAGTACCGACATTGATTTGTTTTGGTTTACAAGATTTTGTATTCGATAAGTATTTTTTAGAAGAATGGCGACAGCGAATGCCTCACGCAACGGTGCACGAGTTTGCTGACTGCGGTCATTACATCCTTGAAGATGCCAGCGACGAAGTGATTGGCTTAATTAAAGACTTTATCGCAAAAAATTAATTACACCCTAAAAGGCTCATTTGAGCCTTTTAGCTATTTAATCGTCTAAAATTATCTATATGTTGGCGTTTTTGATAGCCAGCATATGCGTTATTCACATTAGCCCAAAATGAAGCCACATGACCCAAACCTCTGCACCTGCTAATGCCAATATCTGTCAGCACCTTAAAACGGCTGCGCAAACTATGCCTGCCGGACTTGCTGTTGCTGTCCAACACGCTAAGCAAGGCCAATTCGATTATCAAGAAATCGACTTTGTTACCTTACATCAACAATCGGATATGATCGCCAAAGGGCTTATTCAGTACGGCATTAAACGCGGCATGAAAGCGGTGTTGATGGTGACGCCGAGCATTGAGTTTTTTTCGTTAACGTTTGCCTTGTTCAAAGCCGGTATCATCCCCATTTTAGTTGACCCTGGTATGGGTATTAAAAACCTTAAACAGTGTTTTGCAGAGTCGCAACCGGATGCGTTTATCGGCATCCCTAAAGCGCATATTGCTAGGCGGGTTTTGGGGTGGGGCAAAGGCAGTGTTAAGCAGGTGATTAATGTCGGTGGTTCAGCCATTCAACGTTTGTTAGCTAATGCAACGAGTCTCGAAACTATTACTGAAATTGGCCGTAATACCGCTCATCCGCTGGAAATGGCATTGTTAAAGCCAGATGATATGGCGGCCATTTTGTTTACCAGTGGCAGTACTGGCACACCCAAAGGCGTGGTTTATAGCCATGCGATGTTTGAAGCTCAAATTAGCGCACTTAAACACGATTACGGTATTGCACCTGGAGAGCGAGACTTAGCTACCTTCCCGCTGTTTTCATTATTTGGCCCTGCATTAGGCATGGCATCCATTGTGCCAGACATGGATGCCAGCAAACCCATTACCGCCAACCCAGCCCATTTGTTTGCGGCAATCGAGCACTATCAATGCAGCAACATGTTTGTGAATCCTGCATTGTTAGAGCGATTAGGCCAAGCTGGTGAGCAAAGCCAGCATAAACTCACTAGCGTTAAGCGAGTGATATCAGCAGGTGCTCCGGCAACCATTAGCTCAATCAAACGTTTTAGCAAAATGCTCAACCCACAGGCTGAAGTACTTAACTCTTACGGTGCGACAGAATCGTTACCCATCAGCATGATTGGCAGCCATGCGTTGTTTGCGACCAGCGAACTGACCGATCAAGGTAAGGGCATTTGTGTTGGTAAACCAATATCGTCGGTAAGCGTTGATATTATTGCGATTACAGATAAGGCCCAACCTCATTGGGCTGAAGTCAAAAAACTTGCCACCAATGAAATTGGTGAAATTGTCGTGAGCGGCCCAATGGTCAGCCAAGCCTATTATCAACGTCAACATGCCACTGAGTTAGCTAAAATCAACGATGGTGAACACGTTAAGCATCGGATGGGTGACGTAGGATATTTAGACGATAACGGCTTATTATGGATGTGTGGTCGTAAAGGTCATATTGTTGATGCTACGCGTGGTCAACAAAGAATCAAACGCTTTTACACCTTACCTTGTGAGCGCGTATTTAACACCCATCCGCAAGTAAAACGTTCAGCCATTGTGGGTGTTAAGGTGGGCAATAATACCGTGCCGGTATTGTGCATTGAACTACAAAAAGACATCGTATGCTCAACCTCTAAAGCACTCTATCAAGAGTTATTAGTCATAGCAGAACAATATCCGCATACCGAAGGAATAGGACGCTTTTTAATTCATCCTGAATTTCCGGTTGATGTGCGTCATAACGCAAAAATATTCAGAGAAAAACTTGCTGTTTGGGCACAAAAACAGTGGAAAGAATAAAGCTCGTCTTAGAGTAAGAATAAGGTATTAATAATGGATCTGACAGATTTACATCCTCTTGAGCAAGCAGCGCTTACGCAATTATCATTGTCGGTCAACAAAGTGTTTGTAACCGGAGCAGGCGGCTTTTTAGGATTGGCGATTTGTCAGCGATTATTGGCAGTAGGTATTCAGGTGGTGGGCTTTGCCCGTGGTGATTACCCAAGACTGGTTGATCTGGGCGTCGATATGCGCCAAGGCGATATCAGCGACTACGATAACGTTAAACAAGCCATGCAAGGCTGTGACTTAGTGTTTCATGTGGCATCAAAGGCTGGCGTGTGGGGCAGTAAGCAAAGTTATTACTCGCCTAATGTTGATGGCGCAAATAATATTATTAATGCCTGTAAAGCGCTTAATATTCAACGTTTAGTCTACACCAGCACCCCAAGTGTGACCTTTGCAGGGCGTGACGAAAACGGCATTAATGAATCAGCGCCTTACGCTGACACATACCTCAATTACTACGGCGAATCTAAAGCCATCGCAGAGCAACATGTGCTTGCCGCTAATTCTGCTCAACTTCACACTACAGCCTTACGACCACATTTGATTTGGGGACCAAACGATCCTCATCTCGTGCCAAGAGTCATTGAACGTGCGCGGGCAGGGCGACTAAAGTTAGTTGGCCATGAAGACAAACTGGTCGATACCATTTATGTTGATAACGCAGCTTATGCTCATGTTTTAGCGGCGTTAGATTTAGTCACTAATGCTAAGTGCGCAGGTAAAGCGTATTTTTTAAGTAATGATCAACCCATTACCATGGCAGATATGCTTAATCGTATTCTAGCCAGTGTTGATTTACCGCCAGTAACCAAGCGCGTGCCAGCCGGTGTTGCTTACAGTGCAGGTGTGGTGCTTGAAACCGTATATGGTTTGCTGAATAAATCGCAAGAACCCATCATGACTCGTTTTGTTGCAAGACAACTCTCAACCAGCCATTACTTTGACATCAGCGCAGCCAAACAAGACTTAGGTTATCAACCGCTTGTTAGCATTGATCAAGGTATGCAAAAGCTGAAGCAATCACTCACAAGTTAGGCTAGCCCATTTTCATTGCGTGAACTGCATATGCAAGTGAATGGTCTAAACGATGTAAACAGCTGTTTGTAAAATTGTTTTTACATCACTTTGTGGGTTATTTTTCAACAATCACTTGGTTATATTTTATTCCACTGTATCTTAAATTCCGACCACCACAACAATAACCCCAAAGAGGGTAACAACTCATAACAAGGTGGCGCAGGGAGAAGCAATGCAAGATAACAATCAGGGTAAATGGAACTTAGCCACATTAGCCATTCATGGCGGACATCAACGCGAAGCCTTTGGCTCACTCACCACACCTTTATATCAAACAGCCACCTTTGTATTTGATACTGCCGAACAAGGCGGAGCACGTTTTGCAGGTGAAGAGCCGGGTTATATTTATACTCGCCTTGGTAACCCAACCACCGCAGAACTTGAACGTAAAATGGCGCTGCTAGAAGGCGCAGAAGACGCAGCTGCAACCGCATCTGGCATGGCGGCAGTATCAAGTGCATTATTAACTCATTTGCATGCAGGCGATCACTTAATCGCATCTAAAGCGGTTTATGGTTGTACGTTCGCGCTGATGACCACTCAGCTAACCCGCTTAGGCATTACGAGTACATTAGTCGACTTCACCGACATGAACGCAGTAGAGGCGGCCATCAAGCCAAACAGCAAAGTGCTGTTCTGCGAAACACCAGTAAACCCACATTTACAAGTATTCGATCTTACCGCCATGGCCAACGTCGCCAAAGCGCACAATCTAGTATCAATCGTCGATAACACCTTTATGACACCACTATTGCAGCAACCGTTAGCGTTAGGCATCGACATGGTGATCCACAGTGCGACCAAGTACTTAAACGGCCATGGTGATGTAATCGCGGGTATTGTGTGCGGTAATGCAGAACACATGCACAGATTAAAATACGAAATATTAAAAGACTTTGGTGGCGTGATATCACCACACGACGCTTGGTTAATTTTACGCGGTTTAAAAACCCTAGACGTACGCTTAACTCGTCATTGCGATAACGCAGAAGTGTTAGCTGAATTTTTAGATAAACACTCTAAATTCAGCCAGGTCTTTTACCCAGGCTTAGAACACCACCAAGGTCATCGCTTCATTGGTAACCAAATGAAACGCGCCGGCGGCGTTATCGCATTTGAGTTAAAAGGCGATAAGCAAGATGCCATCAACTTTGTTAACCGTGTAAAGCTATTTACCATCGCCGTAAGCTTAGGCGACGCCGAATCACTTATTCAACACCCAGCATCAATGACCCATTCACCCTACACTCCAGAGGCACGATTAGCCGCAGGTATCACCGACAATTTACTGCGTATCTCAGTTGGCTTAGAGAATGTAGAAGATTTAATCGCAGATATAGAACAAGCGTTAACGTGAAACAAAAGGTTAAAATAGTACGCTGCGCTTAAGTTAATTACGTGGCGTTTATTTTTATGGAAAACAAAACCTTCAAAGTACTGAATATTGGCTATTAGTAAATATAAATCGATAAAAATGAATGTTTCTTTGGTCATTCAGCTTTGAACCCGTTTTCCATTTATTACTAAATGACAGCCGCCTGACATTTTACGCTATTTATATCAAAGCCTTTCCTTTTAGCAATTTACGCAGCCACATTCTGTTGGGGCTAAGCAAAGCTTGTAGCTCTAGGCTTAATGGTGATAGTTCGCCACATAGATTTGCTGCTAAGCATTCGGCGACTAATGGGCCTGAGCTTAGGCCGCGTGAGCCTAGTCCTCCTAACACATATAACCCGTCATAAATTGGTGCTGGTGTTGTTTGCCAGTAATGTTGCCATAGACTGGGTTTGTCTTTCGATTGCTGTTGAACAGCATAGCGTGTAAATAACGCTTCAACATCAGGCGCACAACCCATTACCGGGAAGTGATCGCGACTGACCATCCTGACGCCAACTCTGGCATCGTTGTTTGAAACATCAATATCATTAGGCCAGTTTGAATTAGGAAAGTTTTGTTGCATTTTAAGGCTATTTTCATGCTGCTCTATCGGGCAAAAGTCAAGATGTTGTGGGTCTTTTACATAACTGGCTCCAACGCAATGTAGTTGGTTATGTTGTGGGGTTAAATAACCATTGGCGCAGATAACAGTATTAAGCTGTGCTAGCTCACCTTGTGGCGGTACATGGCTAACTTGACCTCTAAAACCTGTAATTGGTAGATTTTTTGTCTGCTTATACTGAGTAAGTTGAGCTCCTGAGGCGATGACAACCTGTTCGTAGGTTGCTATAGGGGTATTGTCTTCGGCGCTAAACAGTTGCCAGCCAGATGAGTGTGATTCAAGTGAGCTAATGTCGCTATTATAGACAATGCGAACTTTGGTTAATGTTTGTGCTTTGGCAATACTTGCTTGTGCGAATTCAAACGGACAAGCCCAACCGCCTAATGGATAATAAAAGCCAGGTTTATCAATATCGACGTTAGCAAGTTGTGTGGCTTTATGTGGACTTACTGCAAAAGCAATTTCAGTTGGCCATGCTTGGCCATCAATAATTTTATCCAATCTTGTTTGGCTACGTTGATCGAAACCTGTATGTAATACACCACACCACTCATGTCCTATGTCATATCCATTATCAACTAAGGCCTGAATTCTGCGTCGACTGTATAGAAAGGCTTGTTGGAAAAATTGACTTAGCGAGCCATTTTCGGGGGTAAGCAGGGGATAAATAGCACCTTGTTTGTTGCCTGATGCGCCTTGTCCTAATGTGTCATCTTTGCAATAAATAATCACATCTTTGCCGCGTTCAGCCAGAGACAAGGCAAGACTTGCAGAAGCGATACCGCCACCTATAATAGCTATAGGGCTGTTGTTATTAGAATGTAACGGTGGCAATGGGTTATAAGCAAACTGTTGCTGTAGTTGTTGTCTTAGCGCGTTACGTTCTGCGATAGCAATGTCATCAGTCGATTTGAATGATGTGGAGGATAAAAATCCGCAAAATGCTAGTTGCTTTTTGATAGTTGGAGCAATATTTTCGTCATTTGTGCTAGCCGCTAAAAATGTTGCATTATCAACACTGAGTCGACCATATTCCCAAACTGAACGTTGATGAAAATATTGATCTGAATGAGCCTCTTGGTTCGTATGGGGTAGGGCAAACCAATGTGTTATCCTTTGTTTATTCGGCGTAGCAATGGTTTTGGCTTGCGCTAGTGGCGAACCTTGATACAGGTCAATGATAATTTGGTTTTGGAGTAGACTCAGCCGCTGGCAACCTTCGATGGCTGCAATTTCACCATTGAGTAATGCTTGGGTAAAATCGAATAAATGATGGTCTGAATCAAGTAGCCCTTGTTGTTGCCATGTATGTTGCAGTTGCTTACGGTTTACTGGGCCTTGTTCAAATACACTGATGTGAATTCGAGTTTGTTGCTGTATCAAAGGATTTTGCAAGTTAGCCTCTTGTAAGGCTGCCAGTAATAGTATTATTTCGTGGCCATCGCCAAAACCGAGTTGGCCTAGCGTTAGTAAATGTGGTTGAGTATTTGTGGCTGCTATTTTATCGTCACTGCTTTGCAATACTTCGGCGATATACTGCTTAACAATGTGGGAATATCGGCTATTTTGATTGACGTTGTTGCCCAGTAATTCACAAATATGCAACTCGTGTAAGTTCGGGGATACAGATAATAAAGGTGTTTTATTCAAAATGTTTTACTCAGGGCCGATAACTTGGCATTATTTTACCTGCGTTTATGGAAAGCTGACCACTTAATTGCTTCAAAGCAGCTATGATTGCCGCAATTAAGTACCGACATGTACCAAATGGATAGCATAAAAATGAAAAGAGTCGTGATCACCGGAATGGGTGTTGTTTCAAGTATCGGTAATAACAAGCTAGAAGTGACTGAGTCACTTAAAGCGGGTCGTAGCGGTATTACTCACTCGGCACAGTTTGAAGAAATGCAATTACGTAGCAAAGTTTGGGGTGACATTAAAATGAACCCAGCTGATCATATCGATCGTAAAGCACTTCGCTTTATGGGCGATGCTGCTGCATATGCTTACATTGCTATGCAGGAAGCGATTGCTGATGCTAACCTAACAGAAGAGCAGTATTCTAATTTCCGTGTCGGTTTGATTGCTGGTACGGGTGGCGCTTCTTCAAAAAACCAAGTTCAGGCAGCTGATACACTTCGTGAAAAAGGTGTTAAGCGTGTAGGCCCTTATATTGTGCCTCGTATTATGTCTAGTACTGCAAGTGCTTGCTTGGCGACACCATTTAAAATTAAAGGTACGAGCTATTCAATCAGTTCAGCTTGTGCCACTTCAGCTCATTGTATTGGCCATGCTGTTGAACTTATCCAAATGGGTAAGCAAGATATGGTATTTGCTGGTGGTGCTGAAGAAGTTGATTGGACACTCACCATGGGCTTTGATGCCATGGGAGCACTATCGACTAAGTACAATGACACGCCTGAAAAAGCGTCACGTACATATGATGCAGATCGTGATGGTTTTGTTATTTCTGGCGGCGGCGGAATTGTTGTTGTTGAAGAATTAGAACATGCCTTAGCACGTGGTGCGAAGATTTATGCTGAGATTGTTGGTTACGGTGCCACATCTGACGGCTACGACATGGTTGCTCCGTCTGGTGAAGGTGCCGTGCGTTGTATGCAGATGGCACTTGCAGATGTAGACACGCCAGTTGATTACATCAACACTCATGGTACTTCTACTCCTGTAGGCGACATGCGTGAACTTGAAGCATTACGTGAAGTGTTTGGCGATAACATGCCTCCAATCGCATCGACTAAATCAATGACAGGTCATGCTTTAGGTGCTGCGGGTGTACATGAAGCGATTTACAGCTTAATTATGATGGAAGACAGTTTTATTGCTCCAAGCATTAACATTGACAACCTAGATGAAAAAGCAGCTGGCATGCCAGTGGTTCGTCAAATGCGTGAAGCTGAATTGAACACCATCATGAGCAACAGTTTTGGTTTTGGTGGCACTAACGCAACGTTAGTCATGCGTAAATTTAAAGCATAAAACGTTATTAGTGGGTTAACCCGCGAATGATTTCAAAGCCAGCATCGGAAACGATACTGGCTTTTTTGTTGCCTTTTAAACAAGTGGCTAGAGAAAAATCGGTGACAGGCGATTACAAGCGAACGCTGCGCTTATGGAAAGGCTAAATGCCTAGATGCTAGTTCGATTCGCGGCTAGAAGTTATAAAAACGAAAGCGACTTAAGCGTATATCGGAGTTATTTGTCGGTTGTTTCTGATGTTAACTGCTTAGCTTTTATAGCCGCAAAGCGAACTAGCAGGACTAAGTCCGCTCTAGCATCTAGGTATAGTCAGCGATAATAATCAGCGCTATTTGCCATGACGGACTAGGTGAATTTGGTATAAGATACGGGTTATAAAAAAACGCGATGTGATGTCGTTAAACTCGCAGTGAATAAGATACCCAAATGAAAATAATTGCCGATGAAAACATGCCTTATGTTGATGCCTTGTTTGGCTATTTAGGCAAGATTGAATATGTAAATGGCCGAACCTTGACGCCTAAACAAGTCGAAGATGCCGACGTGTTATTGGTGCGTTCGGTGACGAAAGTGAATGCAGAGTTAATTAAAAATGCACATAAACTGAAATTTGTGGGTAGTGCGACGATTGGTACCGATCATGTAGATGTTGATTATCTTTCGTTGCGCAATATTTATTTTACTAATGCTCCTGGGTGTAATGCGACGGCCGTGGGTGAGTACGCATTTATTGCCATGCTGGAGTTAGCGCAACGTTTCGGAGAGTCTTTAGCCGGTAAAGTTGTGGGGATTGTCGGGGCTGGTAATACCGGCACTGCAGCCGCGAAGTGTATGCAAGCTTATGGGCTAAAAGTATTGTTGTGCGACCCCATTAAAGCATTGCAAGGTGATACTCGTGAGTTTGTGTCACTAGACACTATTATTGAGCAAGCCGATATAATCAGTCTGCATGTGCCTATCACCAAAGACGGTGAGCATAAAACCTGGTACTTATTTGATGAAGCCCGACTGAATAAGTTAAAACCCAATACCTGGTTACTAAATTGCTGTCGAGGAGAGGTGATTGATAACCGAGCGTTGATCAAATTTAAACAGCAGCGCGATGACGTAAAGCTGGTACTTGATGTGTGGGAAGGTGAGCCTAACCCAATGGCCGAATTAGTCGCCTTGGCAGAGTTTGCTACGCCGCATATTGCTGGTTATAGCCTTGAAGGCAAAGCCCGCGGAACGTTTATGTTGTATCAAAAATGGTGTGAATTACTCGATTTTCCGGTAAAAAAATCATTAGAGAGTTTATTACCGACATTTCAATTTAATCAAATTGTCAGTCAAGGTGATTTAACCGAAAGCCAATTGCTGAAATTGTCGCGTTTAGTTTATGATTTACGTGACGACGACGTTAACTTTAGAGGGTGTTTCTCAACAGCTACAGGTTTTGATTTAATGCGTAAAAACCACACTTATCGTCGTGAATATAGTGCTATCTCGTTAGCTCAATCTGTGGACTATTTATCTGATGGTAAGATAGACCCATCGATGTTGAGTGCTTTAGGCTTTAATTAATTAGTGTCATTATATACGGCCAATATAGCCAATAGAATGCAGATTGAGCCTAAAAAACAGTAATTTTAGCCAGTTGAGAAAAAATCACTTCAAAGTCGGCTTTTTTAGTACATTAACCCTAGTAAAGCATAACTAAACTAGGGTAGATTGATTGTTCAAACTGGATAATATGGAGTCGAGCGTTAATTATGTCTCAGGAATTTAATGTAGTCGTTTTAGGTGCATCGGGCGCAGTGGGTCAAACAATGATTGAGATCCTCGAGCAGCGTAATTTTCCGGTTGCTAAGTTGTTTCCATTAGCGAGCAGTCGCAGTGCTGGCGAAACGGTCAGTTTTCACGGTAAACAAGTTGAAATTCTTGACGTAGAAACGTTTGATTGGACCCAAGCACAAATTGGCTTCTTTTCTGCTGGTGGCGATGTGTCTGCTAAATGGGCGCCGATTGCGGGTGACGCGGGTTGTGTAGTTATCGATAACACTTCACATTTTCGTTACGACGTAGATGTGCCACTGGTGATACCAGAAGTTAACCCAGAAGCCATTGCTGATTTCCGCAATCGCAATATCATCGCTAATCCTAATTGTTCAACGATTCAGATGTTAGTGGCTCTTAAGCCTATTTATGATGCTTTTGGTATTTCACGTATTAACGTGGCGACGTATCAGTCAGTATCTGGAACAGGTAAAAAGGCGATTGATGAACTAGCGGGTCAAAGTGCTAAATTATTGCAAGGTTTACCGTCAGAGCCGACAGTTTATCCAAAGCAAATTGCCTTTAACGTATTGCCTCAAATTGATGTGTTTATGGAAAATGGCTACACCAAAGAAGAAATGAAAATGGTGTGGGAAACGCAGAAAATTTTTGGTGATGACGAAATTGTTGTTAATCCAACGGCTGTGCGTGTGCCTGTTTTTTATGGTCACTCTGAGGCTATTCATATTGAAACTCGTCAACCTGTTGATGCAGAAGATGTTAAAGCCGTTTTACGTGATGCACCAGGCGTAGAATTGTTTGATGATGATAGCGAATATCCAACAGCGGTAACTGAAGCTGCAGGTAATGATCCTGTTTATATTGGTCGCGTTCGTAAAGATATTTCACACTCTCACGGTATAAATTTATGGGTTACTGCCGATAACATTCGTAAGGGTGCTGCATTAAACAGCGTACAAATTGCCGAGATTTTGATTAGAGATTACTATTAATTACGCTTTAACAATGTGTAATGACTTAGTCAACAACGCGATTTAGTTTAAAAAGCCTGCAATGCGCAGGCTTTTTCCGTTTTACTGAGCCCAATAGTAGCAGGTGCGGTGAATCTAGTTTATAGTCGTAAACATATCATTTTTAACATCAATAGCATTGAAAAAGCCTGCAAAATTGGCTCACGATTGATGTGACTAGATACAGTTAACGACCATAATATTAACGATAAAAATTGCCTAAAGCCTGTTGCCAAGTCGGTAACTCAATAGCGCTAAAAGGGAAGGATGGGATGACTTTGCGTACTTCATATATTGTGGGTTTGATTGCCTGCACAGCCGTTGGCTTAACCAGTGTACAAATTATTGAGTCTGCGCATGCAGAAACGCTGAAAATTACTGGCCCCAACGGTGAGGTTAAACAACAAGCGAAACGCCAATATGGTCCAACAACATCAAGAGATACGTTTTGGAGTATTGCGCAAAAAGTCAGACCCAGCGATAAGGTCAGTGTTTACCAAGTGATGGCAGCGTTGTTTGACGCTAATCCACATGCTTTTAGTGGTAATAATTACAATACATTAGAGCGAGGGATGATATTACTTGTTCCGTCTGTTGATGTAATAGCCGCAATTCCCAATGATGTCGCTAAACGCCGTGCAGAACAAGATGACCGCCGTGCTAGCAGACAAACCCAGCCTCGTCCCGTCATTAATAATAAACCTATTCAATCTCCTATAGTCGAAACGCCTAAAAAGCCTACCGTTTCAAAACCACTACAAATAGTGCAGCAAACACCTGCTGTAGAAGTACAAACCAAAGCGATTACAGAGGCCAATGCCGTTGTCGTAAATGACCTCAATAGCACCTTAGATAAAGCCAATGCAAAAACCTTGATGCTGACCGATGAGCTTGCGCGTGCACAAGATGAATTAATGGTCAGCAACAATGACAATCAAGTGTTGAAAAACAAAATTGAACAAATGTCATTAAACATTTCCTCACTTGAAGAAGATCTACAACTATTACGCGAGAAATATGAAGGGTTAAGTTTAGAAAATAAAAAACTTGTAGATCAAACTGAAAATGTGGAACCCGTTGTAGAAGAACCCACTGACTTTTGGCGCAGCCTAATGGATAACACCATTTTGTTGATCATTGCTGCATCGATTCCTCTGTTAATCATCTTCGGGCTTATTTTCTGGTTACTTAGTCGCCGTAATAAAAAAAATCAGCAGTCTGAAGTAAAAACAGCAACCCAGTCTGAACAAGAGTCTGCAGCTGCAACAGACCGCGATGACTTAGATGACTCTGATGATATTGTGGTCCATTTAGATTCAAGCGATGAAGAGTCAATTGATGATTTATTGGATTTAGACAGCGTAGATTTACAGCCTGAAATCCAGATGGAAGGTGATGCCGAAATGGATATGGCATCAGATATGTTTGTTAGTGAAACCGAAACAGAAATAGAAGATGAGGAAGGGACCTCATTAGATGATTTATGGGCAGAGGCGATGGAAGATCAAGATTCTGATCTTGAACCTCTTGAAGATGACGATGATCTCGACAGTCTACTGGCTGGATTAGATGACAAGCCAGCTGCAACCCTAAATTCTGCTGCACCAGAAGATGATTTAGACAGTTTGTTGGCGGGTTTAGATGAAGATACAGAACAAGATGAGCTAGATGCTTCAGCAGAAAATGATATTGACTCGCTATTAGCTGAGTTTGATATGCCAGCTGAATCGGACGATGCTGCCGCCGAAGAACCGGTGAAATCAGCTGAAACAAGTGCGGAAGATGATATCGACTCACTATTGGCTGAATTTGACATGCCAGCAGAGTCAGATGATGTTGCCGCTGCCGCAGCAGTAATATCAGCTGAAGCAAAGGCTGATGATGATATCGATGCATTGTTAGCTGAGTTTGATATGCCAGCAGAGCCAGATGATGTGGCCGCCGAAACACCGGTAAAATCAGCTGAAGCAAAAGCGGATGACGATATCGATGCATTGTTAGCTGAGTTTGATATGCCAGCGGAGTCGGATGATGTTGATACCGAAACACCGGTCAAATCAGCTGAAGCAAACGCGGATGACGATATCGATGCATTGTTAGCAGAGTTTGATATGCCAGCGGAGCCAGATGATGTGGCCGCCGAAACGCCGGTAAAATCAACAGAAGCAAACGCGGAAGACGATATCGATGCATTGTTAGCTGAGTTTGATATGCCAGCGGAGCCAAATGATGTGGCCGTTGAAGAACCGCAAATATCAGCTGAAACAAAGGCCGATGACGATATCGATGCATTGTTGGCTGAGTTTGATATGCCAGCTGAATCGGACGATGTTGCTGTTGAAGAATCAGTAAAATCAGCAGAAACAAAGGCGGATGACGATATTGATGCATTGTTGGCTGAGTTTGATAT
>NZ_JACJEU010000009.1:0-55149 GCF_014164215.1 Shewanella sp. SG44-2 | reverse complement strand
GCATTGTTGGCTGAGTTTGATATGCCAGCTGAATCGGACGATGTTGCTGTTGAAGAATCAGTAAAATCAGCAGAAACAAAGGCGGATGACGATATTGATGCATTGTTGGCTGAGTTTGATATGCCTGCTGAATCGGACGATGTTGCCGCTGAAGATCCGATAAAATCAGCTGAAACAAACGCGGAAGATGTTCTTGATTCATTATTATCAAAATCTGATTCAGAACAAACTGATGTTGATGCTCCTACTGCAACGGACGACGATATAGATGAACTCCTAGCTGGCTTGTCTGTGACCAAGGATGAGAACGAACAAGATAGTTCAGAAGATGATGGGGATACTGAACCTCAGCCACTAAACAGTGATTCAGTTGATAACGATGATGATATTACCGCGTTAATTGCCGTTGAGTTACAAGATGATGATGCTAACGAAGATATCCCAGACGTAGAGTCTAGTGACGATGACATTGATGCATTGTTGTCTAGCTTGAATGAGCCTGTTATTGAATCAGTATTTGACGAAGAAAGTGATGAATTATCTACAGGTGAACAACCACCTTCCGATAGTGATGATTTAGCGGCGCAAATTGCAGCTGAGTTAAGCGATGATGAAGATGTCGCTGACTCTATTGATGATAATGAAACCAGTGACGATGACATCGATGCATTATTAGCGAGTCTTAACGAGCCGGTGGTTGAGTCAGATGCTGATGTTCAGGAAAAAGCGGCAGTCCAAGCACAGATTGCAGCTGAATTAGATGATGATACGTCTAGCGAAGAATCTACATCTGATGATGAGTCACTCGATGATGACATTAATACCTTATTGGCAAGCTTTAAAGACGATATAAAAGACGACGCTCCGTTGATTGGCGAGACTGAAAATATTGACTCTGACAGCACTCAAATTGACGGCACTCAATCTGATAATGAAAGTATCGACGATAATGCATTGTTTGATGAGTTTGATGAATACCTTAATGATACCGATTTAGTCAACACAGATGATGTCGCAGATATTGAAACGACCCCGTTTATTGAGCCTGAAACCGATGCTGATAAAGCTGCAAACAGCGATGACGAAGATAACAGCTGGTTAGATGCTGAACTTGAAGCCGCGTTAGCATCAACGAGCAATAATGATGTTGAGTCCGATCAAGAAACTGCAGCTGCACCAAATCCTGTAGCCACGCCTACATCAGAAACTGATGCCGATGATGGCTTGGATGCATTATTAGCGCAAATGGACGATGATGATAAAACTTCATCTACAGCGCAAAATAAAGCCAATAAAGATTCAGGTTTCTTTAATGACCTTAAATCAAGCAAACCTAAACCTGAACTTTTAGATTGGGAAAGCGATTTACTTAAAGCTGCCGAGTCTGCTGCTGACGAGAGAGAAGTCGATGAAGCAGATGTGAGTGATGATGATCTACTGGCGGCATTTTCACAGTCACTCAAAGATGATGACAACGATGATGACTTTACCTCTGAAGATGAGTATATCCTTAGCGATGACAACTTAACGGTTGATGAAGCATTAGCAGCACTAGATCAAAAAGAACGAAGCCAATCAACAGAATATAAAGCCAGTGACGATGACTTAATGCGTTTTGAGCGTGAAAACGGTTATATCGACATTGATAAACTGTTGAACGATGCTGATGAAGATGACGATAAAACCGACCAGTATAAAGACGTCAATGTTGATATGGGCTCTGTGAATTCGTTAATCGGTAACCCGAACATGATCGATGTTGATGATGAAGAAAACTCCGTTAATGCGAAACTTGATTTAGCGAGGGCGTATATTGAAATTGAAGATCAAGACAGTGCCCGAGCGTTATTAAAAGAAGTGCAAATGGACGGTAATGAACGTCAACAATTAGAAGCCAAAAATTTACTGAAAAGTATTAATTAACGCGAGCAATTGAGGCTGAATAGGCAAAAACATAGGCTTATGTTGACCACATAAAAGCAAACGGCGCAGATACATGCGCCGTTTTTTTGTGATAAACTGCGCGCCATTATTGAGTAGAGGATATAGGCATGCGGGTCGCGTTAGGTATTGAATATGATGGTAGTAGTTTTTGTGGGTGGCAGCGCCAACTCGAGGTCGATTCAGTGCAAGCCCAGATTGAGAAAGCGTTAAGTTATGTGGCTAATGAACCTATAACCGTATCGTGTGCCGGAAGAACAGATACTGGTGTGCACGGTACCGGGCAGGTGGTTCATTTTGACACAGATGTTCAACGTCCAATGACGGCGTGGACACAGGGCGTTAATGCTAATTTACCTGACAGTGTGGCTATACGCTGGGCAAAAGAAGTCGATGACAGTTTTCATGCTCGTTACAGTGCTACAGCCAGACGTTATCGCTATGTGATTTATAATCATAAACTGCGCCCTGGTATTTTAAGTGCAGGTGTAAGCCATTATCACGGTGATATTGATGAAACCTTGATGCATAAAGCGGCACAGCTTTTTGTTGGCGAACACGATTTTACCAGTTTTAGAGCCTTGCATTGTCAATCTAAAACACCGTTTCGAAACGTGCATCAAGTCAATGTAACTCGCCAAGGCATGTATGTGATGGTCGATATTCAAGCTAATGCATTTTTACATCATATGGTGCGCAATATTGTCGGTTCATTACTGCAAATCGGCTTAGGTAATCAACCTATAGAGTGGATAACAGAATTGTTTGCCCTGAAAAATCGTAAGCTAGCGGCACCTACCGCTAAACCGAACGGATTGTATTTGGTCGATGTGACTTATCCTGAACATTATCAATTACCTAAGTTAGCTTTGGGTCCATTGTTTATGCTCGATTAAGCCCTTTAAGCTATCTATGTAATTTAAGTTAGCTAAGTTATCTTTATTGAAATGTAAAACGAATGTTCTGTATTCGCAGGCCGAGTAAGGTTTGAATAAGTTAAATGGTATTGAATTATGTCAATCGTGTCTGAAATAACTGTGCCCAATCAACAGTCAAGTTTAGCTCAATGGCTGGATTATTTGTTGGCAATTCATCCTAGCGAAATTGACATGGGTTTAACTCGAGTCAGCGCTGTTGCCGAGCGATTGAGTGTGCTTGATTTGGCGCCAGCTAAAGTGATTACCGTAGCTGGCACCAATGGCAAAGGCACAACCTGCGCCATGTTGGCTTCGATTTTACGTCAGGCTGGTTTGTCTGTCGGCGTGTATAGCTCGCCTCATTTGCTGCATTACAATGAACGGGTGCAAATAAATCAACAAGACGCTAGTGATGACGCTCTTATCGAAGCTTTTTGTGCCATAGAGGCGGCGCGAGGTGATATTTCATTAACCTTTTTTGAATATGCTACCTTAGCTGGTTTATATTTGTTTAAAGCTGCTAAAGTCGATGTGATCATCCTTGAAGTGGGTTTAGGTGGACGGTTGGATGCAACCAATATTATTGATTCCATAGCCACTATTTTGACCTCAATCGATCTTGATCATCAAGAATATTTAGGCGATACCCGCGAACTGGTTGGCAGAGAGAAAGCTGGTGTGTTTCGCCCCGATTGTGTCGCTATTATCGGTGAGCCAGACTTACCGTTGAGCATCACTGAATATGCGAATCAACTCCATACAACCCTTTATCGTGTTGGGCATGAGTTTAATTACCATAAAGATCAGACTCAACCAGCATTGTGGCACTTTGAATCTGCACGGCAGTCATATACAGGTTTAACTGTGCCAAGGTTACCGCTAGCTAACGCTGCTAGTGTTGTTGCGCTGCTAAGCCATATTTGGCCGCAAATAAGCCAACAGCACATAAACCAAGGATTACAACAAGCTCAACTCGCTGGGCGACTAGAGCAGGTGAGTCAGCAACCATTAGTATTATTAGATGTTGCGCATAATCCACATGCCGCCAGATATTTAGCGCAACAGTTACAGGCTTACCAAGGCCGTCGTATTGTAGCCTTGTGTGGCATGCTTAAAGATAAAGACATTAAGTCAGTATTGGCGACATTAGCCGAGCAAATTAGCCATTGGAACTTGGTGAGTTTAGATAATCCACGAGGCGCATCAGCACAAACATTGCGTCAAGCATTGCCCAATGACGGTAGCCGTGAGCATGTTAGTGAGTTTGCTGACATCGCTAGCGCATGGCAAGCTATACAAGCTACAGTCAATGCAGATGATGTGGTTATTGTCTTCGGTTCTTTTTATACTGTAGCTGGCTTTAAATCTTTATAAACACTATTTATGTCAGACGTCGGTCGTGCAAGCCATCATTAACGTCATTTGGTTAAAAAAGGGAATTAGCTTTGAATCGTCAATTTCAAAATCGTTTGGTGGGTACCATCGTATTAGTGGCCTTAGGTGTGATTTTTTTACCCGATTTGTTAGACGGTAAAAAAACGCAGGTGGTTGAGGAGTTTACTGAAATTCCTTTACGTCCAGCTCAGTCAAGTGCTTCAAATAAAGTCAATTCTGACAATAACGCTGAACCAGCGGAAGAATTCCAAGTGTTAACGATTGCTGAGCCACAAGATCTCAGTAATGATATCGTTGCATTAGGGGAAGCTGAACCGAAAAAAGAATCGACACAAGCTGTTAAGCAGCCGACTCCTGCTCCAGCTAAAATTACAACAGCAGTTAAAAAGCCTGAAACCCAGGTTGCTAATAAAGTGAAATCACCCATGACAGCTGGGTTTACATTGCAGTTAGGCGGCTTTAACAATATTACCAATGTAAAAGCATTGATAGCACAACTGCGTAAAGCAGGGTTTAACGCTTATACACTACCTAAAGTTCCCGTAGAAGGGAAACTAACCAGAGTGTTTGTAGGCCCTGAAGTATCAGAAGAAAAACTTAAAGCTCGTCAGCAACCTATATTCAAATTAACCGGATTAAAAGGCAAAATCGTAGCCTATAATCCACAGGAACAATAACCTCTTCAGACGGTGTTTTGCGTGCGTGATTAATATTTACAATTTGATTGTTCTTAATCACGCAAGAATAATTTGTGCAATCAGAGGTGAGAAACATCTCTGTCTCTGTTAGAATCCCGCCGTCTTGAACCCTATACCGGATCACCATCTCCATGGTTTGGATTGATTACGCAATAATTATTGTCATCGGGTTATCAACTATTATTAGTTTGATCCGCGGATTCGCCAAAGAAGCCATGTCTCTTGTGGTTTGGTTTGCCGCTTTCTTTATCGCTAGCCAGTTTTATCTTGATCTTGCTGCTCATTTAACCCAAATGCAGGACGAGTTAGTCAGAAACGGTGTGGCGATTGCCATTCTTTTTATCATTACCCTGATCCTAGGGGCACTCGTTAATTATTTATTAGGCCAGTTAGTGGCTAAAACCGGATTATCGGGCACAGACCGTGTTTTAGGCCTGTGTTTTGGTGCCATACGTGGCGCGTTAATCGTTAGTGCATTACTGTTTTTTATGGATGCTTTTACGGCATTCCCTGACACCAAATGGTGGCAGGACTCTGTTCTTGTACCTGAATTTGGCGTGGTTATTCAGTGGTTTTTTAACTACCTTGAAAATACCTCAAGCTTTGTACCCAAAATATAAACATAAAAACACCTTACAGTGAGGAACCTTACCCATGTGTGGTATCGTCGGAATAGTAGGAAAATCAACAGTTAATCAGACCATTTATGATGCGCTGACTGTGCTCCAACATCGTGGTCAAGACGCAGCAGGTATTGTGACGGTTGACATGAATGCGTTTCGTTTACGCAAAGCAAACGGCTTAGTCAAAGATGTGTTTGAACCTAAACATATGCAGCGTTTACAAGGCAATGCCGGTATTGGACATGTTCGTTATCCTACCGCTGGCAGCTCGAGTGCATCAGAGGCACAACCGTTTTATGTTAACTCGCCATTTGGTATTTCGTTAGCGCATAACGGTAACTTGACTAATACGATTGAACTGGCTGCTAGCCTAGTCACAAAGCGTCGTCATGTTAACACTACCTCAGATTCTGAAATCTTGTTAAATCTGTTAGCCGATGAATTACAAGAAACGCGCAGTTTAACTTTAAGTGCCGACGAAGTGTTTGACGCAGTTGCTAAAGTACATGCGCAAACGCGTGGTGCTTATGCGGTAGTTGCGATGATTATTGGCCAAGGTTTAGTGGCATTTCGTGACCCATTTGGTATTCGTCCTTTGGTATTGGGTAAACACGAAACCGCAACGGGTACCGAGTATATGGTTGCTTCAGAAAGTGTTGCTTTAGACGCTGTTGGTTTTGAAGTGATGCGTGACGTAGCACCTGGTGAAGCTGTTTATATTTCTCTTGATGGCCAGTTATTTACCCGTCAATGTGCAGCAGACCCAAGCTATGCCCCATGTATTTTCGAATTCGTGTATTTTGCACGTCCCGATTCGAGCATTGATAAAGTGTCTGTTTATGCAAGCCGTGTAAACATGGGCGCTAAATTAGGCGAAAAAATTAAGAAAGAATGGGAAGATCACGACATTGATGTTGTTATTCCTATTCCTGAGACTTCGTGCGATATCGCATTAGAAATTGCACGTTGCATGGATTTACCGTACCGCCAAGGTTTTGTGAAAAATCGTTATATTGGTCGTACGTTTATTATGCCTGGGCAGTTAGAGCGTAAAAAATCAGTACGTCGTAAACTGAATGCGATTAATACCGAATTTAAAGGTAAAAACGTATTATTGGTTGATGACTCGATTGTACGTGGTACTACGTCTGAACAGATCATTGAAATGGCGCGTGAAGCTGGAGCAAAGAAAGTATACTTTGCATCAGCAGCACCGGAAATCCGTTTCCCGAATGTGTATGGTATTGATATGCCAACGTCTAATGAGCTTATTGCTCATGGCCGTGATGCAGACGAAATTGCCAAAATCATTGGTGCCGATGGCATTATTTTCCAAGACTTAAGCGACTTAATTGAAGCGGTAAGAATGGAAAATCCAGAGATTAAGCGTTTCGAAACATCAGTGTTCGACGGTCATTATATTACCAACGACGTTGACCAAGCTTACTTGGATCATTTAACGCAGTTACGTAACGATGATGCCAAAGCCAATCGCTCAAAAGACATTGGCACTAACTTAGAAATGCACAACGAGTGTCATCCATAAGTTAACCACTGTTTGTGAGTGATAAAAACCAGCATGAAAATGCTGGTTTTTTTATTTTAAAGCCTAGATGCTAGAACGCTTCGCGGCTAGAGGCTATAAGGGCGGTAAAGATCGATATCAAGTGAATGCTGCGAAAATGCCTAGATGCTAGGTCGCTTCGCGGCTAGAGGCTATAAGAGTGATAAAGATTGATATCAAGCGATGACAAGCGAATGCTGCGAAAATGCCTAGATACTAGGTCGCTTCGCAACTAGAGGCTATAAGGGCGATAAAGATAGATAACAAGCGATGGCAAGCGAATACTGCGCAAATGCCTAGAGGCTAGGTCGCTTCGCTGCTAGACGCTATAAGAGCGATAAAGATTGATAACAAGCGGTAACAAGCGATAGATATAGAGATCAAGCGATCAAAAACGACAAACATCGATCACAAGTGCATCAGGCTTAAGGGGACGCTTTCAAATACGATCATCGAGCAATATTGCGGTAACGCTTTTGAGCCGGGATCCAGCTTTTAAAGTGGTGTAGCGCACTCGTCGGAGAATGTCCGTTGTAGATGCTATATAAGTGCTTTAATCGCCAAATAATCTTGCAACGTTTGTGAGGCTTTTTGTGGGTTCGACAGGTTTATTTTTTGGTAGTGGGTCAGCACTTTGTTTAAATATCGCTTAGCAATATCGCGCTCTTGGTCATTGTTACATTGCCAAAATTTAGTGCCTACAGCGCTAATTTTAGCCGTAGTACTATCGCTATTTATTTGTGATGATGAATTGCTACGCGTTACGTAGATAATTTCATAAAAACGACGGTTTTGTTCAATCAGTTTTTCATCAATTAATTCACAATCAAGTTTGATAAGTTGTTGGCGTAACTCATATTGATGGTGAACTGGACACAATAAAAAATCGATACTGCGATCAGAATATTGTTGGCAAAGTGAGTTAACGAACTCGATCATCAAATCTCCACCCACTCCGGCAATAATCACCAAGGGCGTATGCTCATCTTGATCCAAAGGTATTGCTGACACATCACTACAGTGTACTTGCCATTTTGGTGGATTTTGCGGTGGGTAAAAACATTCGAGCTTGGCGGTTAACTGCTGCATCAATGCTGGCACAATGTCGACGAAATGGATCATGGCTGCATGTCTGTCTAGCAACGCGGCGCCGAGTAATCCATGGTCGCAACAGCAATCCCAAATATGAGTGTAACTATTGGGGATCATCATGTTGATATGTGCTAAGCGGTGGCCGAGTTTCATCTATTTATCAAGTTTGGAAGTGAACCTGCGCATTGTAATGATTTAAGTGACAAAGTGGTTAATTATTTCATATTTGCAGCTTGGCGTATTTAACGCTAATCTATACTGTAAATTTATACAGTTAAGTGGCGCGGTTCATCTTTTGAACGCTAGCGACCCAACAGTGGATTATGATTTTATATATTGCTGAAAAACCCAGTTTAGGTCGTGCTATTGCCGATGTTCTGCCAAAACCACATAAAAAAGGTGATGGCTTTATCACTGCTGCTAATGGTGATTGCGTGTCATGGTGTATTGGCCATTTGCTCGAACAAGCAGAACCGGACGCCTATGACGATGCATTTAAGTCATGGAAACTCGAACATCTTCCCATCGTGCCACAAACGTGGAAACTACAGCCAAAACCTAAAACACGCAGTCAACTTACGGTGTTACGTAAACTGGTTAAGCACGCGTCATCGATAATTAATGCTGGCGATCCAGACCGAGAAGGGCAGTTGCTGGTCGATGAAGTGATTTCTTATTTGGGTGTGAAAGGAGACAAACTCAATCAAGTTCAGCGCTTATTAATTAGTGATTTAAACCCACAAGCCGTAAAACGCGCGCTAGGGCAGTTACGCAAAAATCGTGAGTTTGTGCCGTTATCGACCTCGGCATTAGCACGAAGCCGCGCTGATTGGTTATATGGCATGAACATGACTCGCGCTTACACTATCCAAGGACGAAAAGTCGGCTATCAAGGTGTGTTGTCGGTTGGTCGAGTACAAACACCGTTACTCGGGTTAGTGGTACGCCGCGATGATGAAATCGCTGATTTTACCCCTAAAGCATTTTACGAAGTATTAGCCCATTTATTGACAGACCAACAACAAGCATTCACCGCAAAATGGCAACCTAGCGAAGCATGTCAACCATATATGGATGAAGACGGCCGAGTGTTAGCTAAAGGTTTAGCCGAAAATGTCGTTGCCCGTATCAATGATAAACCTGCGGAAGTCACTAAAATTGAAGCTAAAGATAAGCGCCAAAACCCACCATTACCTTACAGCTTATCGGCTCTGCAAATAGATGCTGCTAAACGTTTTGGGTTATCGGCAAAAGAGGTACTGGATACTTGCCAAAGTTTGTATGAGCGCCACAAATTGATTACTTATCCGCGCTCAGACAGTCGCTATTTACCTAAAGAGCAGCATGCTTTGGCACCAAAAGTATTGGATGCCGTGCTCAAAGGCGCTTCAGGCTTAATTGAAGGTTGTGAGTCTCCTAATAGCAAACTTAAATCTAAAGCGTGGGACGACAGTAAGGTAGATGCTCACCATGCGATAGTGCCAACTGAAAAGGTGGCTAACTTATCGACATTATCAAGCAATGAAGCCAAGTTATATCAACACGTGGCAAGGCAATATTTAGCCCAGTTCTATCCCGCTTATATCTATGCAGAAACCGCAGTTGAAGTGACCATTGCCGGTGGATTATTTACCACTAAAGCACGTCAGGATAAAACTTTAGGTTGGAAGCAATTATTTAAGCGGACTGCCACAGTAAATCAAGCTAGTTCTAATTCAACTAGCAGCGATGACGACAATGATGATGCGGTACTGTCGTTACCGCCACTGGTTAAAGGGCAAATATTGCATTGTCAGCGTGGTGAATTACTACAGAAAATGACTCAAGCACCGAAGCATTTTACCGACGCCACTTTATTAGGCGCGATGACGGGCATTAGCCGTTACGTAACAAACAGTGAAATTAAAAAAATCCTTAAAGAAACCGATGGCTTAGGTACAGAGGCCACTCGTGCAGGAATTATTGAATTGCTGTTTAAGCGCGGTTATTTAGTTCGCCAAGGAAAATCAATATTGGCAACGCCCGTCGGTGTTGGCTTAATCCGCAGTTTACCCGAATCAGCAACCACACCCGACATGACCGCCTTATGGGAAAACAGCCTCGATGCTATCAGCCAAAAACGTTTAAAGTACGATGCCTTTATGCAGCCATTGTTGAGCCAGTTAGATGGCCTAATCACTCAAGCATCGAGCCAGTTACCATCAGCATTACAAGGTGTTACCAGTAGTGCACCAAAACGCAGTTTTAAGAAATCGTATAAAAAGAAGGCTAAAGCGAAAAGCTAAATTGGCAAGGGTTATTTGCATTACAGCCTAGGTATTTCGGGAATATAGTTGTGTAAACTCACAATTAGGAACTTTGTAAATGTCATTGTGAACTTTTAAACCATTAAGTTCATATAGTAGATATTTAGAGACAAACATACTAATAATCTAGGAAAATAAAGGAGAGTGTTATGAAAAGCACACTAGTGTTAACGATATTTGCAGCAAGTTTATTGTCTTATGCATCGAACGCCACCGCAGATAAAACCATTTTAGCTGGCGGATGTTTTTGGTGTATGGAGTCAGATTTTGAGAAACTTGATGGCGTAACCGATGTGATCTCTGGGTTTACTGGCGGAAACATCAAAGACCCTATCTATAACGGTAACCATCGAGGGCATTTTGAAGCGGTTGAAATAACATACGACCCTAGCAAAGTGAGCTATGCAGATCTGTTAGAACATTACTGGGTCAACATTGACCCTTTTGATGCAAGCGGACAGTTTTGCGATAAAGGTTCTAGCTATTTAAGTGCCATTTTTGTGGCAAACGACACCGAACGGCAAATTGCACAACAGTCTAAAAGCAAAGTAGAAAAGCTGTATCCCAATAGCAAAGTGGTCACGCCGATTTTGAATGCGTCTACATTTTATCCTATAAAAGGCGATGAAAGTTATCATCAGGATTACTATAAAAATAACCCTATTAGATACAATGCCTACCGCTGGAACTGCGGCAGAGACAAAAGATTAAATGAGATTTGGGGTGATAAAGCGACACATTAGGCTTAATTTATGGCAGCCGCTACTTGTATTTTGGCGCTTCAGGTATCACCCATACAAAAGCAATGGGGTATGAAGGTTGCGAAGAATTTGATTGTGAAAAAGAATGTGAGTGTGAAAAAAGTGAGTGTGTGAAAAAGAGTTCAACGCTTTAGAAAAAGTACTTTTTTGAATTAATCGGTTTTTAGGGTTATGTTGGCGTATAACAACATAACAAAAATATTATTTTGCTCGCAGGCAGGCTTAGACACTGACTTGCCGCAGTTCCGTGTATTATCACTATCAAATTGAATTATGATTTTATACGGAATAAAATAAAACAAGGAATAGGATTAATGAAAGATTCAAGGAATGAAATAGCGAAATATGGAATAACCTTTGGAACAGCGTTGTCTATCGCTATTTCATGGAGTGTAAACAAGTCTGTTTTATGGGCGATTTTTCATGGTTTTTTATCTTGGTTTTATGTCATCTGGCACGTCGTGACGCGATAATCTTTTGCTTCTTCAACGCAGGAGTTAGCGAACGTTAAAACGTTAATGCCGTAGGCCAGAATTGAATAAGATTATCGGAATAATGATGAATAAGATGTCATCGTTAGTCTTATCAATCTAACACGCTTTTATCTAAGATCCCTTTATCGATTAGCTGCAACAATATATTGCGAGTTTTATCTTTTAAGGTGTCACGTAGTAATCGGGCTGCGGGGGTAATCGATTGCCTGCTGGGAAATATGAGCCACAGTTCTGTTGGCTTTGTTTGGTATTCTGGTAATACATGCACGACGTTACCGTTAAGTAAGTCACTTGATATATCAAGGCAAGACTTAAGCCCAATGCCTTTGCCTGATACACACCAGCGATGCACTAATTCACCGTCATTTGAGATTCGGTTGCCTTTCATTTTGATTTTTAATAACTCATCGCCGCGATAAAACTCCCATACATCGTAAGTAATGTCATTGAGTTGATATAACAGTCCGTTATGTGAGGCGAGGTCTTGTGGGTGTTTTGGCATACCATGTTTTGCTAGGTAAGCTGTAGATGCACACAATAATCTGGGGACATTACAGATTTTAAACCCGTAAAGATTAGCGTCATTTGGCGAACCATAGCGCAAGGCTAAATCGACGGAGTCGCGGTAAAAATCGAGATTACTGTCATTGATATTGGCGCGAATACTGACCTTTGGATAAGTATCCATAAAGTCATCAATCCATGGAATGACAATATTACGCCCAAGGTCTGACGACATGGCTAAACGTAAATCGCCGTCAACAATGTCTAGCTCACCTTTCATGTTCTGCTTGGCTTGCTCTAGCATTAACATCGCTTGTTCACATTGTGGGATGTATTTCTCCCCCGCACTAGATAAGCGAAGTTGCCGGGTGGTGCGAATAAAAAGTTCAACGCCTAAACTGGCTTCAACCCTTTTTAATGCTGCACTTGCGGTGGCGGTGCGCATGTCTAAATTGGTTGCTGCGGCAGTGATGCTGCGAAACTCTGCGACTTTAAGCACCACATAAAGGTCTTCTAATAACATGATTATCCATTTTTAATTGATAATGTTTCAATCATTATGCTGTTTGTGAAAGATAAAACAAGCGCTAATATAGCTTCATCAAGTTTGAGCAACCTTATTTTATATATCACAGGAACAACCTTATGAAAGCTATTGGATATAAACAGTCTCTTGAAATTTCGAACCCAGAATCATTAATCGATGTGACATTGGATCAACCAATTGCAACAGGTCGTGATTTATTGATTAAAGTGAGTGCCATTGCAGTTAACCCTGCCGATTATAAAGTGCGCTTAAACATGCCACCTGCGGATGGTGAAGTTAAAGTGATTGGTTGGGACGCGGTTGGCGAAGTCATTGCAACAGGTGACAAGGCAAGTCAATTTAAACCTGGTGATGTGGTGTACTATGCTGGTGATATTACTCGCACAGGAAGCAACGCTGAATATCAGTTAGTTGATGAACGCTTAGTGGGCATGAAGCCTAAGAGTTTATCGAATGCAGAAGCTGCTGCACTACCTTTAACGGCGATAACAGCATGGGAATTGTTGTTTGAACATTTATCGATTAAGCAGCAAAGCCCTGGCGCTGTAGAGAAATCAAACGAAGTGATTTTGGTTGTTGGCGCAGCGGGTGGTGTGGGTTCTATATTTGTACAATTGGCTAAAGCCATTACGGGTGCAACCATTATTGGTACCGCATCACGTGCCAGCTCAAGTGAGTGGGTTAAGAAATTGGGTGCGGACTATGTTGTCGACCACACTAAACCGCTTGTTGCGCAAATAGCGGCATTAAACATTGGCCCTGTTACTCATGTTGCGAGTCTAAACAGCACCGATAGTTATTTTGACAGTTACACAGAGTTATTAGCACCGCTTGGTAAGATTGCGATGATTGACGATCCAGTTGCGCTTGATGTGACTAAATTAAAGCTAAAGAGTTTGTCATTACATTGGGAGTTTATGTTTGCTCGTTCGATGTTTAATGCAGTCGATATGGATGAGCAGGGACGTTTACTTAACCGAGTAGCGGATCTTGTCGACCAAGGTTTTATTCAAACTACGTTAGGCCAGCACATGGGCGCAATAAATGCTGCAAATCTTCGTGCTGCACATGAGGCGTTAGAAGCTGGCCGTGCGATTGGTAAAATTGTGTTAGAAGGGTTTTAATTAAGACCTTAAATTATATTATTGAGTAATGTTAAATACTTATATTATCGAACACTTATATTATCGAACAGGAATCAACATGTCACATTTAACGATTGTAGCCAATATTAAAGCCAAAGCGGACAAAATTGAATTGGTGAAAACTGAGTTACTGAAGCTGATTGACGTTACACGCGCTGAACAAGGGTGTATTAGCTATGAATTACACCGAGACAATGAAAACTCTGCCCACTTTATGTTTTATGAGACTTGGCAGACCCGTGAATTATGGCGTGTGCATATGGAAAATCAGCATTTAGCCGATTTTGTGGCTGCAACTCAAGATGCAGTTGATGAATTTACGTTGAATGAAATGACCGTTATCGGCTAGTTTTATGTAAGTTGGCGATTCAATTGAGTGACATCCAAAAGCAGAACATAAAATGTTCTGCTTTTTTGTCGATTTTTTTTAGTATCTTATGAGACACTCAAGTGATGAATCGCTTTAAATACAAGGATAAGTGACAAGATGGAAATCAGATTTACGCAGTTGCAGTGCAGTTCATCGAGTGTCACTGTCGACATTAATGATTGGGTTATTGAGCCTCAACAATCTTGGGGGATATTTAGCACCGAAGGTGATGTAGGTGCATTGCTTGGCCAGTTATTAACTCAGCAAGTTGATGCGCAAACCTTAACGTACAGTGGCGATATTATCGGTGTCACGCCAGCAAGTGTGGCATTAGTGTCATTGCTTGAGCAACAATCACTGCTTGAAGCTATTTTAGAGCAAGATGACAGCGAATCACTGGGATATACCGATCCTAAAGCGTCCGTGTTTGGGGTTGTTTTTAATCAATGCCATGACAATGACTTAACCCATCAATTGCTGCAGCAATTAGATTTAACGCATTTAAGCTTAAGTCCTTTTGCTCAATTGTCTACCGGTGAAGGCCGCAGAGTAATGCTTGCTCGTGCAGTAGCAACTCAAGTGCCTTTTCTAGTGCTCGACGAACCTTATGCAGGTCTTGATGTTGCACACAGACAGACTCTCACAGAATTTTTACAACAATTATCTCAAACCAAACAGATACTGGTCGTGGTGTCGCGTGAAGAAGATATGCCAGATTGGATTGAACATGTTGCTATGTTCAGTCATGGTAAATTAGACACTATGATGACCAAATCACAGTGGGATAACCATCCTGTTATTGCCCAGTTAACGGCGCAAGCGGGTCAACAAAGTGATGATATACTGGCACTTATTCGTCGTCACAGACACAAGCCATTATTTGCTAACCCAGTTTTTCAGTTAAACAGTGGGCGAGTGGCTTACAGCGATAAAGTGATTTTTTCGGGCGTGAACTGGCGTATTGATAATGGCGTGCATTGGCAAGTAAAAGGGCCAAATGGTTGCGGTAAAAGTACTTTACTGGGGCTTATTTTTGGCGACCATCCACAATGTTACAGTAATGACATTGATATTTTTGGTAACAAAAGAGGTTCTGGCGAAAGTATTTGGGAAATTAAAAAACACATCGGTATGGTGTCTTCGGCATTACATCTGCAATATCGGGTTAACTGTAGCGCACTGGATGTGATTGTTTCTGGTTTTTATGATTCTATTGGTTTGTACCAAAAACCGACGGCACAGCAAATATCTGTCGCTACAGAATGGTTGGCCATTTTACACATGGGCCATTTAAGTAAAACTGCTTTTCGACAATTAGAATATGGCCAGCAACGTTTATTACTCATCGCTCGCGCCATTGTCAAACAACCCACCTTATTGATCCTCGATGAGCCTTATCAAGGTTTGGATTATTTGGGGCGCCGACTGATTAAAAATGCGCTTGAACTCATTGCCAAAGAACACTTAAGTCAATTGTTGTATGTCTCGCATTATCAAGAAGATAGCCTAGACAGTATTCAGCACTATATTGAATTTGTGAAAGATGAAAACCAAGATGGTTATCGGGCGGTGGTTTCTCAGGGGTAATACCGTCGTGTTAAAAGAGTTTCTAAATAGCTAACTTAGGTTGGCTATTTTTGTTTGTGAGTTTATTTTCTAATAATAATTGATAATGTTTCAATTATTATGCTGTATATGGCGATTAAACTTTTGTATATCATAACCACATTAATGCAGATAGCCTTGAATATTGAGTGAATTGAGCTGTAATAGGGCTATAGACATACAGCGACACGCTTAAGGAAACTGATGCTACTTGATACACCCATTTGCGATTATGGCTGGAAAGCCCCTGATTTCACCTTGAAAGATGCCAATGGTAATGCTTTTACCATGAGTGAGCACTTAGGTGAAAAGGGCTTATTGATTATGTTTATTTGTAATCATTGTCCTTATGTTAAAGCCATTGCGACGCGTTTAGCTGTGGATACAAAGCAATTAATGGCTGAAGGCATCAATGTGTTAGCGGTCATGTCTAATGATTATCATGATGTTGAGGCTGACTCGCCACAAAATATGCTGAGTTTTGCTGAGCAACATGGTTTTGAATTTGCTTATTTAGTGGACGAAGATCAGCAAGTGGCTAAGCAATATGGCGCTGTGTGCACTCCTGACTTTTTTGGTTTTAATTATCTCGGTGAATTGCAATATCGTGGCCGCTTAGATGATGCGCGTTTGCAAGATGCGCCGAACAGAGAACCTGAACTACTACAAGCCATGCAAATGATTGCTGCAATAGGCAAAGGGCCTAAACAGCAAACTGCCAGCATGGGTTGCTCTATTAAATGGCGATAAGCCCGTTCAGTTGGCTATAAATTTAGTGCGCTATAAACCTTGAAAAATTGTTTTTAAGCACCATAACAGGGTAAACAGATTGTTGAGTAAATCACGTTGTTAACCAATTGTGTTTATTGTTAATTATTGTTTTATTTTTTTGTGTTTAGTTTGAATTTTAGATGTTATTTACGACCAATGGTTGTGACTAGCAAGGTTAGTTAATCGATAATATTAATCACCTGCATTAATCAATGTCGTTAACTGCCAGTCCTTTTACTCATTGTTAAAATCGAGATATCACATGACCAATGCCATTATTGCTGATTTAGAAAAACGTTACACTGCCAAACGCTATGATGCGACTAAACGCGTGCCTAAAGAAGATTTAGCCGTGATTTATGACGCTATGGTGTTATCGCCATCATCAATTAACTCTCAACCATGGAAATTTATCGTGATTGAAAGTGACGAAGCCAAGCAACGTTTACATGACTCTTATGCTAATAAGTTTCAGTTTAATCAACCGCATGCTAAAACGGCTTCACATACTATATTGTTTGCATATAACCCTAAGTATACCCGCGAAGACTATGCCAAAGTGGTTGATCAAGGCATTATTGATGGCCGTACTAAGCCTGAAGATCGCGAAAGTGCATTTGGTGGATACGCATTTGTTGATTTAAACACTGATGAAGCGGGTAACAATGCGGCTTGGACTAAGTCACAAACCTATTTAGCATTAGGTAACACTATGCATACGCTAGCACGCCTTGGTATCGACTCTACGCCAATGGAAGGTGTTGATAGTGAAATGCTAGGTCAAATATTTGCTAAAGAGCTGGACGGTTATGTGTGTGAAGTTGCATTAGCATTTGGTTATCATCATTCAGATGAAGACTACAACGCCAAGTTACCAAAATCTCGTTTAAACATTGATCAAGTGTTACAGGTTTTATAATTAACGAGTCGCTATTTACGCGGCTGATGTTAAAAAAAAGGGGGATAAGAGTAATCTTATGCCCCTTTTTTTATGTTATTGAAGCCAAAAGCTGAACACATTTACGAGTATTGAGTCACTAGCGTAAACAGTGGCCGCGATTGAGGCTTATCAATTTATCGAGTACGCGTTCGCCGTCCATACGAATGCCATTGTGCTCATATTCTGATGTGAGCCAATACTTAAGGTTCGCCACTTTTTTTGTGGTTTCTAAACTGTATTGCATTTCGACATACATATCTTCGCTGTATATTGCGGCTGCAACCGGGACTTTATTATTAGCCAGTTTTTCTAGGTCATATAACGCAGGCCAGTCTTTTTTCGCTGCGATAAGCTCAGCGGCTTGTTGCAGTGGAATGAGTTGTTCAAATTGGGCAAACATCCACGGATAGACCATTTCGCCAGTGAACAATAATGGTTTGTCAGGGCGATAGTTAAATTGGCTGTATTGTGCTCGTATTCTGTGTGCCGCCCAAGCTGATGCTTGTTGCTGACAATAAATAGACTCATGCATTAATGCAAAAATAGGGTTGGTGTTGTAGTCGAGAAATTGACTGAACTGATGTAGAAACAGTGGATTAACGTCGATACCATGCGGTGTTTCAATTAACGCTTGCTCAAGCAGATAGTAAACCGCTTCTGGGCCTTGTTCCATACCGATATTAATGCCTAGCAACTGCAACATTTCAACTGTGAGTTGCTCGCCAGTTGCTAAGTAGACTTTGTTTTCGTAAAGGTATTTGGCTAAGTCATCGACTAAGGTGCGTGCATCACTAAAGCGTTTGAAAAAGTCATTGTTTTTAGCGATGACACGTTGATAAGTGGCTTGGTAAACCTCTTCGGCAGGGCGGTCTACTGAAGGAATACCACCGGTAATGTATGCCTCTTTGAGGCCTTCTGGTGCAGCAGATAAATAATGCAATACACAAAATCCACCAAAACTTTGGCCTAAAATACTCCAAGGTTCATCTGGCGATAATTTTGCGCGAATATACTCTGCATCTCGAACAATATTGTCTGCACGGAAAAAGCTTAGGTAGTCTGCTTGGTCTGTTGAACTCATGTAACTTAAGCTGGTGGCATTAACCGGGCTTGATAGTCCGGTGCCTCGTTGGTCGAGTAATAACACTCTATATTCAGTTAGCGCGCGTTTTATCCAGCCACTATTGCTCACAGGTCTTACTGCACCAAAACCTGGTCCACCTTGAAAAAATACTAAATAGGGTAGTTTTTTATGTTGGTTTTCGACACTGACAATTTCCCGTGCGAAAACCGTAATCTGTTTACTTGGACTTTGTTGATAGTCTAACGGCACAGAGAAAAAATGTTTACGGGCGACGATGTCTGATAAGGTGAGATCAATGTGCATATAAGGCCTGCTGAGTCAGAATTAATGTGTATTGCCAGCGGTGATAACGCTATTTTATAAGCCATATTGTACATCAGTAATCAGTAACTTGATGGATATCACATTAAAAAGGTATCTAGATCAACGCTGCCTAGTTAAAATTAGTGATAATAAACCAAATGATCATAAGACGAGGTTGCCAATGAAGTATCAAATCATCCCCGTAACGCCTTTTCAGCAAAATTGTAGTGTTATTTGGTGTGAAAAAACCTTAAAGGCTGCGGTTGTTGATCCTGGTGGCAACATTGACCGGATTTTAGCTGAGGTGGCTAAGTTAGGAGTAAATGTTGAAAAAATATTATTAACCCATGGTCATATTGATCATGTCGGTGGTGCAGCTGAATTAGCCAAAAAATTAGCAGTGCCGATTATTGGTCCGCACATAGCGGATAAGTTTTGGTTAGAAAACTTAGTTAAACAAAGTCAAAACTTTGGTTTTCCACGCACTGAAGCTTTTGAACCAACCCAGTACCTAAATGAAGGTGATGAGGTTAGTGTAGGTGAGCAGCATTTACAGGTGTTACATTGCCCAGGGCATACACCAGGACACATTGTTTTTTATGATAAAATAGCTAATTTAGCTTGGGTCGGTGATGTGCTATTTAGAGGCTCAATTGGTCGTACTGATTTCCCCCAATCCAATCATCAAGACTTACTTCACTCCATTACCACCAAATTGTGGCCATTAGGGCTCAATGTCAGTTTTATTCCCGGCCATGGACCAATGTCGACGTTCGCCGACGAGCGACAACATAACCCTTTTGTTGCCGATCAGTTATTTGATTAACAATTTGTTATGTAATCAGGTCATTGAGGTTATTTATTAATAAGTTGAAACCATTGATTCTTTGCATTGTAAAGCCAGTCTGTTAGCTTAAGCTAATGCGTTTACAAATGATGGACAACCAACATGGTTCAACACCTCGTTGATTTACTCGATACCTGGTTACCTTCTTATCAAGAAGACTGGGTACTTGCCGTTCTTACCCAAGTAGAAGGGTCTTCTTACCGCAAACCTGGCGCCATAATGCTATTTCATCCAATGGGTAAAAGCCTGGGGATGTTAAGTGGTGGCTGTCTTGAGGCGGATTTACGTCGTCACGCCCAGCGCGCTATTCAAACTCAGCAAGTTATTCAGTTAACCTATGACGCAACGGATGAGTCTGATACCAGTTATCAGCTGGGCTGTGGTGGTATTGTCAATATCATGATGGTGTCGCTGAATAAAGCGAACAATTACCTTGGTTTGGTGAGTGTTCATGATGCTTTAATGCGTGGTGATCGTGGTACATACCAGCTTGAGATTGTTGCCGATGGCGTTTCAAGCCATCAGATATCTGGCCACTTTGTAGAGGCGTCTAGTGACGCAGCACCTATTACCCTAAATACCAAAACCCTTAAAGTGACTGAGCAACATAAAACGTTACTGCAAATTCCACTGCGCCCGCCGGTGCATATTGGTATTTTTGGCGGCGGATTAGATGCCAAACCTATAGCCCAAATGGCACAAACCATGGGCTGGAAAGTGACGATATTTGATGAGCGTACTGCTTATGCTCGCACCTATGATTTTCCGGGCTGCCACATTATGAAACACCCGACATCGTCGATATCTACTGATTTACTCAGTGGGTTAGATGCGGCTTTTATCATGAGCCATAATTTACAGATTGATGCTAAAACGCTAAAAACATTGCAACCGTTGCCACTGGCCTACATATCATTGTTAGGTCCAGTACATCGGCGCGATAAAGTATTGGATATGGCAGAACTCAGTTTGAAAGACTTTAGCGGTTATTTCTCTGCACCAGCAGGATTAGCGTTAGGTGGTGAACTGCCAGGCTCTGTTGCGTTGAGTATTTTATCTCAGTGTCATGGCGTGCTGTATAACAGCAAGCTCACTAGTCTTGATAGTGTGATGTTGTAATGGCGGGTCAATAATGAAGCCCAATATCATTACCGTTATTTTAGCCGCTGGTGCCAGTAGCCGATTTCATGGCGCCAAAATGCTCGCTAAAGTAAAAGGTAATCAAAGTTTATTAGCCCGCAGCATCGTATCACTTAACAAGGTGACAGCCACCGCAGGAATAAAAGCGCCAGCAGTAGTGTTAGGCGCTCATCTTAATGACGAGATCATGGCAATAACCGCAACAAGCCATCAGATCATTAACCCTGATTGGCAACAAGGGTTATCCAGCTCCGTTAAACATGCCAGCCAATACGCTATTGAACAGCAAGCCGATGCATTGTTGCTCGTGCTTGCTGACCAAGTCGCCATTGATGTTGATGACTATTTACACCTTATCGAACGCTATCAGCAAAATGGGTTAACAAGCTGTGCTTTTTATCGACAAAATGTGGGTGTTCCAGCGATATTTTTAGCTAAAGATTTTGCTGTGCTAATGTCGATCGATGGCGATAAAGGTGCTAAAAGTATTCTAAAACAACATGATAAAAATAATAGCTTGAACATTATTCCAATGGAACAAGCGCAATTTGATATTGATACGCCTGCTGACTTAGCGCGCTGGTTAGATAATAAGGATTAATTATGACAACCCCAACACAAAAATTAATGGTCAACGGTAAGGACTTTACCCTTGATGCCGATCCTAATATGCCAGTGCTATGGGCTTTGCGCGACATACTTGGTTTAACAGGTACAAAGTTTGGTTGTGGTGCAGGACTCTGCGGCGCTTGTACCATTCATGTTGATGGCAGCCCAATGCGTGGTTGTTTGACCAGCCTTAAGCAAGTACAGGGCAAACAAGTGACAACCATTGAAGGTCTTGAAGCGCAAAAATTGAAAGACGCTTGGCTTGAACATAATGTGCCGCAATGTGGTTACTGTCAGGCGGGGCAATTAATGTCTGCTGCTGCGTTATTAAAAACCACAGCTAAACCAACAGAGACGCAAATTGACGATGCAATGTCGGGCAATATTTGTCGTTGTGGAACTTACCCGCGTATTAAAGCGGCGATCAAATCAGCTTCGGAGGCGTAATCATGACGACATTTACCGCAGTTGAAAACATTAGTCGCCGTAACGTGCTTAAACTCTTTGGTGCTGTGGGCGGTGGTTTAGCCCTTAGTGGCACAAGTTTAGTGTGGAGCCCAATGGCACTGGCACAAGACAAACAGGCATTGATGAATTTATTTGTCGCCATCGGTGAAGACAACAAAGTGTATTTAACCTGCCATCGTTCAGAAATGGGCCAAGGTATTCGCACCGGTATTCCGCAAGTCTTAGCCGATGAATTAGAAGCCGACTGGGATAAAGTTGTAGTAGTGCAGGGGCTAGCTGATAAACGCTATGGTAGCCAAAACACCGATGGTAGCCGCAGTATCCGTAAGCATTATCATCGTATGCGTCAAATGGGCGCAACAGCACGTACCATGCTTGAACAAGCCGCTGCTGATAAATGGAAAGTACCCGTTACTGAGGTATATGCCAAGGCGCACAAAGTACACCATAAAGGCAGTAATAAAAGCTTATCTTATGGTGAGCTTGCATTAGCGGCATCAAAACTGACTATGCCAGAGCTGGACAAGGTTACGTTAAAGCCTGAAAGCGAATTTGTTCATATTGGCAAGTCTCATACTATTGTCGATATGGATGCGATGCTAACGGGCAAAGCAATATACGGATATGACATTAAGCTTGATGGAATGTTGTATGCCAGTATCACTCGCCCGCCAGTGTTAGGCAGTGATGTGGTTAGCGTTGATGATGCTAAAGCTCGTAAAATTGCTGGTGTGGTCGATATTATTACCTTACCAGTACCAAAAGGTGCGCCGTTATTTCAGGCTCTAGGCGGCGTAGCGGTTATTGCCACCAACAGCTGGAGTGCCATTGAAGCCCGTAAAGCATTAGCGATTACATGGTCAGAGTCAGTAAACGACAGTCATGACTCTGATGTGTATCTTAAAGGTTTGGTTGAGCGCGTTAAGCTGCCAGGTAAAGTGATCCGTCAGTTGGGCACTTCAGTAACGGACTGGCCAGCAGAACACACCTTGAGTGCCGTTTATACGGTTCCTTATCTTACTCATGCGATGATGGAACCACCAGTGGCGACAGCAAATGTGACCGCAGATGGCTGTGAGTTGTGGGCATCAAGCCAAACGCCGCAAAGTACCCAACAAAATGTTGCAGGTGCATTAGGGCTTAAAGAAGAGCAAGTCAAAGTCAATGTCACCTTATTAGGCGGTGGTTTTGGTCGTAAATCAAAACCAGATTTTAGTGTTGAAGCCGCTATTTTGTCGCAAAAGCTTAATAAGCCTGTCAAGGTATGTTGGAGCCGAGAAGATGAGATTCAAAATGGCTATTACCATGCCATTAGTGCGCAAATGTATCAGGCTAAAGTTGATGGCAACAGCATGCCTACAGCGTTGCTAGCCAGAACAGGGTTCCCTTCAATCAGCTCAACCTTTGCAGAAGGTGTTGAATATCCTTCTGATGGTGAATTAGATTTAGGCTTTAGCGACGTGCCGTTAGCCCTTGAAAGCATTCAACTCGAGTCAGTTAAGGCTAAAGCACATACCCGTATCGGTTGGATGCGCTCGGTATGTAACATTCAACATGCCTTTGGTATTGGTAGCTTTGTTGACGAACTAGCAGTAAAAACCAATAAGCCATGTGTACAAATGTGGCGTGAATTACTGGGTAAACCACGGATAGAAAACTTTGAAAACCAAGGTTTCAAATACGGTAACTATGGTGAAGAGCTAGCTGAGCATCCTGTTGATGTGGGCCGTTATCTCAAGGTGCTCGATACATTAGAAGCTGCATTAGCTAAAGCCCCTAAAGCGGGTAAAAACCAAGGTTGGGGGATGGCAGTGCATCGCAGCTTTGTGAGCTACGTTGCCGTTGCGACATTAGTTGAAGTGGTTGATAACAAACTTAAAGTGATTAAGTCTATTGCGGTAATGGATGCAGGGACTGTAGTAAACCCAGACCGTGTTAAGTCGCAGCTTGAAGGTGCGATTATTTTTGGCTTGAGTTTAGCTATGATGGGAGACATAAGCTTTAAAGGCGGTAAAGTCGTGCAGTCTAATTTCCATGATTATCCTTTATTGCGTTTACCTCAATGCCCAGAAATTGAAACTCATATTATTGCGTCAACCGCTAAACCGGCTGGTGTGGGTGAGCCGGGGGTACCTCCTGTGGCGCCGAGTTTAACCAATGCGATCTTTGCTGCAACCGGAACTCGACATCGTGATTTACCGCTCAATAAGTTTCTATCGGTCTAGCTATTTTCGTGAGCGATAGCACTTAAGTTTTACTCGTTTAAGTCGATAATAATTAAGTCAAATGCCTAAGTGTATGCACACTTAGGCATTGTTATTGTGTTAAGACAAAAAACTTAAAATTACGGTTATTGAATAGTAAATGAATCTGGATAATCAGACTCTTGTATAATATTAATTGACGTTTGTTTTGGTGTTATTTGTTTATGTCGTTTTGTTCTCACTTTGAGATAGTGGCAAATTGCCTTAGGAAGCTTATATGAAGCAAATCCAGTTTAGAAAAATTGATGCAATGTTAATTAAACTTAGCCTGAATGGAAAATTTTGGTTGGTTTGTTCGCTAGTTGCATTGATCACCAGTGTTGTTGCCTTAATGAATTACCAGCAAACACACGATTTAATTGAACAAACATCGTTACAGCGTGTTAAAGCAAGTATTGAAAGTTATGCTTCGGTAGCTAATAACCAAGGTTTAGCAAATGAAGCTCTTAAGCAATTTGCCCAAGATAATCAATTGCAACTATCTGGGCGCGACAATACGTTAAGAAGTGGTGACGTGATAACAGCATCTGCGGGTGTTGGCAATCAGTTTTTAACGATAAATCAAAATGTTCAGCAGTGGGAACAAGAGCCGTTAAGCCAAATTAATTTTATGTTAATCATGGCATTAGTGGGCTTGTTACCATTATTTCAATTGAGTTACTGGATCTCTACTTCACTAGGCGGAGGTTTGTGGGATATGTACATGGCAATCAAACGTTTAGCCGACGGTAATTTAACCATGAGATTAAATTTTTTTGGTACTGATGACTTTAGTTTAATTGCTAATGAGGTCGACCGTTGCGCTGACAACATGAGTGAAATGGTTGGTGCTATCCGTAGTAATGCTGAAACCTTGGCTATTGCTGGCAACGAGTTTAATAATCAAGCCAGTACCAATGACGAACTGATAGATCAACAACATCACTTTTTAGACTCTGTGGCACATGCCATGGATCAAATGACCGCGGCTATTGCCGATGTGTCACATCACGCAAGTGATACGTCATTAAATACTAAGCAAAATGCAACGCAAATAGAGCAAAGTCAAAGTAAGATTAACGATGCGGTTAAACGTATTAGTTACCTATCTGAGCGTATCGCTGAAGCATTTTCATCTGTAGAGCAACTTTCTCGTGATGCTACCCAAATTAATGATGCCGTTACCACTATTGATAGTATTTCCGAACAAACCAATTTATTGGCATTAAATGCCGCCATTGAAGCGGCGCGTGCCGGTGAGCAAGGTCGTGGTTTTGCGGTCGTGGCGGACGAAGTGCGTACCCTTGCAGGGCGTACCCAAAAAGCCACCGTAGAAATTCAAAAAATGATTGAAGGGTTGCAACAAGGCTCCAAAAAGCTGACCGGTATTACCAATGTGATAGTTACTGAAGCAGACCAAGGGAGTGCCAGTATCAAAGCGGTGGGTGATGATATTACTCATATGGCTGAGTCTATTAATGCGGTGTTCGATATGAGCAGCCAAATAGCTGCATCCGCGGAACAACAAAGCATGTCTGCAAGGGATATTGCCTCACAACTTAATCAAATTCGTCATCAATCGGAAACGATTCGCAGTACTTCTAAACAAGCTGGTGTATTAGCTAAAGATTTGAATCAATCGTCTAAAGGTTTAGCGGCGATTTTAAGTCAATATAGAATCTAGCGCTTACGGCTTTATCAATAAAGAGGAGATCGTTGATATATTTTTGATTAGCTTGAAATAAAGTACTAAGGTATCTGGTCTGTTACTAAGTTGTTAAGTGGGGTTTGAGTGTTCGGACTCGAATTAAGCGTTGAACACCACTTAAATTAGTAACATTACACGATTAGATATCTGTGAATAGCATGGTGCATGTTTGTTATCGCCACCTTATTTCGGTGCTTTCTTGTGTCATTAAGCAAACATCATCAGGAGTATCAATGATCATTACCTCTACACGTGTTGCTATAACGCTGACCTTAAGCGGTATATTATTTGGCATCTCTATCGTGAACGCGGCACCTCAAAACATTGTGGTGCTAAACGCTCAAGGTCAACCAGCACAAAACATGGTGGTGTATTTACTCCCAAGCGCTCCTGCCAATATTGTGACCACAGTTGCTCCACATAAAGCTGAAGTTCATCAAAAAGATAAGCAATTCTCTCCTTATATTACCGTTGTACAAAAAGGTAATGATGTGGCTTTTGTCAATGAAGATGATATTACTCATCATATTTTTTCAGCACTAGGGCCTAAGCGTTTTTCATTCAAACTTCGTCATCAGCAACAACAGCAAATATTGAGATTTGAGCAAACAGGGCATGTGTCTATGGGCTGTAATGTGCATGACTGGATGTCGGGGCATTTATTGGTGGTCGACACCCCATTTTATGCTGTGACTAATTTACAAGGAAAAGTGACATTTGAGCATTTACCGGCAGATGACTTTAAGCTGGTTGTGTGGCATCCACAGTTAAAAATGCCTGATAATCAGCAAGTGAAACCTGTTCATTTTCCCAGTGATAACACGATGACTATTACACTGCAGGCAGATTTTGATAGTATCCCCAGCCAGCAAAGTTTAGATGAATTTGAATTTTTAGAAGGATACTAGTATTGCTATTTTTTAATCGGCTGCAAACACGGATTTTTGCTTTTTTTGTATTGTTAATCATTACCGTATTGAGTTTGTCTTTTTGGTTAACATACCAAGCTAATCAAAGGTTAGAGCAACAGTATGTGGCCAATCAACTTGAAGTAGCGAGCTTAGTTTTCGAGTCGCAATACGATAACCGAAACTATTATTTGGCGGCATTTGCCGCGACGGCCGCAAAAGACTTTGGCTTAAAAGATATCTTTATTGATGGTGATAATCGTAGTTTTCTGGTGGCATTAAATAATCATCGCAGTCGGATTAATGCATCTTTAGCAATGGCGGTGTCTGCCGAAGGTAACGTTATTGGCCAGCTGGTGGCCTCGCAAGGTGAATTAGGTCGTGAATCCGTTGCTTTGGGCTCGGAACAGAGTGAAGTGTTTCGATACAAGTTAGGTTCCGAGTTTGAAACACTGAGCCCATTTTATTTATTAGATAATAAACTGTATCAAATTAAGTTTTCACCACTCACCAGTGGCGGTAATAGCGTTATCGGTTGGGTGGGTTTTGGGTTTCTTATCGATGATACCTTAGCTAATTCGTTGCAGAAGCTCACCGGTTTAAACAGCGGTTTTATGTTAACAACCGAAAATAATGTCATTGCGGTTGGCCATTCTGGTCTGTCGTTGCCAGACGATGAAACCTCACTATTATCGCGTTATATCATCGAAGAGAAAACCAACCACGATTATATTCTGTGGAAGCAATTTTTAGGTGAAGTCGATGGCCAGTCTTTACATGCCTATATGTACAAATCCCGCTCTGATTTGTTGGCTTCAATAGAATCACAGTGGTTACAACAAGTCGCAGTGTTAGTTATGATGTTACCGGTGTCTTTGTTGTTGGCATTTTGGATATCGGGCAGTATCACTCGGCCGATCACACAATTAATAGCCCAAGCACGTTTTATCGCACAAGGTAATTATGACTCCAGTGTGAGTGTCGATTCCAGTATTGAGCTACAACAATTAGCCACTGAATTTACCTCAATGCAGCAAGCTATTTTACAACGAGAAAAAGCCATTGCTCATCAAGCTTATCATGACCCATTAACCAATTTAGGCAATCGTAATGAATTACAGCGCACGATTGAACCTTGGTTAGTCGCGGGGTCAACGATGGGGCTGTGTTTAATTAATATTCGCCGCATGACTGAAATTAATGTCACGTTAGGTCACGCTGTAGGCGATGAGGTGATTAAAGAAGTGGCTAAGCGTTTATGTGAGGTAAATCCCGATGCCCTAGCTTATCGATTATCGGGTGATGAATTCGTTTTAGCATTTAAGCATTGTGAACATCAATCGTTTGATGTGCTTCTCAAAAAGCTCCAACATCAAATTGGCCAAGATTATCACTATCAAGATGTAATGTTACATTTGCAGTTTACTGCTGGTGTCAGTTTTTATCAGCCAAACGTAGATATTGTTACCCTACTAAGACAAGCTGATACCGCTCTGCAGCATGCTAAAATAAATAAGCGTGACTATCAAATCTACGACGCCAATATCGATAAAAATAGTATTGAACGTTTTCAGCTCATTAATGAACTTAAAGTGGCTATTGAGCAAAATCAGTTAGTGTTGTATTACCAACCCAAATTAAACTTAGCCAAACAAAAAATTACCCATGTTGAGGCACTCGTTCGTTGGAATCATCCTGCTAGAGGCATTATTCCACCTGATACGTTTATCCCTATCGCCGAGAAAACCATGCAAATGGATGCATTAACTCGTTGGGTGATTACCGAAGCGATGGATCAATATCATCGTTGGCAATTACTGGGTATTAATATGTGTATAGCGGTAAATATTTCGGCTGAAAATTTAAAAGATGAACAATTTTGTCACTGGGTTATTAATGCTCTCGCTGAGCATAATGTTCCGGTTGCGGCGATGACGTTAGAAATAACTGAAGATGCGGTAGTGTCAGATCCTGAACTTGCGGTAAAGCAGCTTACCTTACTGCGTAAAAATGGACTGACGTTATCAATAGATGACTATGGCACGGGCTATTCTTCATTGGCGCAATTGAAACAACTGCCAGTCGATGAACTTAAAATTGATAAGTCATTTGTGCAAAAGTTGCTGGAAAATGAAGCTGACCAAATTATAGTGCAATCGACGCTACAATTAGCTCATAATTTGGGCCTTAAAGTGGTTGCCGAAGGCATAGAAGACAAGGCTACTTTAGAATGGTTAACCAAACTTAACTGTGAAATGGGCCAAGGCTTTTACTTGTCGCGTCCATTGCCTGAGCAGCAGTTTAATGACTGGTTAGGGCAATCTGATTACCTGTAGGAGAATTGATTATTTGCGGCTTACTTACAAGGATAGTGTGTTGCTTACTGTATGTGAGTAGCTGTGTTTATGCCGACTCATTGGACCCTGACATGAATGGTCGTATGGATGTTGAGCATGATGTCAGTGGCGTGATTGATGTCCGTGTTGGTTATGCTGATAGCATCGATTCATATTTGGATGGTGGATTGGGCAAGTTTGGCGTTGATAATGGTGCACACTTAGCCTTATCACAACTGGGGTTAAGTTATCACAGCCAATGGGGCGATGCTTGGTCGAGTCGTATTGTGGCGAATGGATATGTTGATGGTATCAATAATGGATTAGGTATCACTGAAGCCATTTTACGTTATCGTGATATTCCGAGTGAGCAAGGTATTCGGTTTGATGTTCAGTTTGGCTTGATGTATCCGCAAATATCGTTAGAAAATGTTGCTACAGCGTGGGCGTCGCCTTTCACCTTAAACTATTCAACCATTAATAGTTGGTTAGCCGAAGAAGTCAGGCATGTTGGCCTGTCGACAACGGTTGAATCATTAGGGAAATATCGGCAATCAGAGCATGATTTTTCATTAACAGCTGAAGCATTTATGTTTAACGATACCACTGGAGCTATGTTGGCCTGGCATGGCTGGACTCAAACCTCAAGACAAACCTTAGTGCAAGAAACCATTCCCATCACTGCCATTCCTGCAATGGAAGAGGGTGGTATGTTAGATGTTCAAGCCGCTAACTCAGATCCTTTTACTGAACTTGACGACCGTATCGGTGGCCATGTACTCGCAAAGTGGACTTGGCGTAATAAAGGCAGTGTTCAAGCCGGTTATTATGACAATAACGCCAATACGCATATTGTTCAGCAAGGTCAATATGTGTGGTTGACCCAGTTTGGTCACATCGGGGCAAAATGGCGTTTGCCATTTGGTGTCAGTTTAATCAGTCAATTTATGCAAGGAACCACCTTAATGACCAATACTGACGGTTATCCTGTGGTCGATAATGATTTTTATTCTGGCTACGTGTTATTGAGCAAACGTTGGGACAAGCACAGATTAAGCCTAAGAGTTGAAGACTTTTCTGTTACCGATAATGACCTTACTCCTGAAGATAATAATAATGAAGATGGCCAATCATTGACCCTTGCGTATCAATATCAACTCGATAGACCGTGGTTTATTCAATTTGAATATAATGCTGTCGATTCAACTCGACCTGCTAGAGCGTATCTTAATGAATCGGCCGAACTGCTTGAGCAACAATGGCAAGTGTCTAGCCGTTACTTTTTTTAGTTAAGCCTACTGCAAGTTAATTCAATAAAGTTAGCAAGATAGGGGGCAGTTTGAAAGGTGTTTATTATTCCAAGTTTAAGTTAGTTAACGGCTTGTATGGGTTAACTACTAACAAGAGCTAATGGCTAACGCAGAGTCAACAATCATAAAAAAACGCTATGCTGTTAGGCATAGCGTTTTTTGTTCAAGCGTTATGTCGTTTAATCTAAGCGTCAGTTAACATCCACTTCGATTAACTAAATGTGCTCCAAATTGGCGCGTGATCTGATGGTTTATCAATACCGCGTAATTCGTAATCTACATCTGACTCAACTAATAGTGGCAACATTGACTCTGTGACCAGAATGACGTCAATTCGAAGTCCACGGTTATCATCAAAACCTTTACTACGATAATCAAACCATGAATAACGTTCAGTGCGAGTAGGGTGTAATTGACGGAAACTATCGATAAAGCCCCATTGCTGTAAACGTGCTAACCATTCACGTTCTTCTGGTTGGAAACTACATTTACCGGTTTTTAACCAACGTTTGGCGTTAACCTCACCAATACCGATGTCTAAATCGGTTGGCGAAATATTAATGTCACCAATAATCGCGATGTCTTCATCTGCGCTATGATGCTTTTCTAAATGCACCATTAAGTCTTGATAAAACTTACGTTTCGCAGGGTACTTTGTTTCATGATGGATGCTTTCACCTTGTGGAAAGTAGCCATTGAAAACGGTTAATATGCGGCCATTATCTTGCTTGAATTGACCAATAATCAGGCGGCGTTGCGCGTCTTCATCATCGGTTTCAAAACCTTTAATAACATTGACAGGTTCTGCTTTTGACAACATAGCCACGCCATAATGTGCTTTGCCACCATGATAATGGACCTTGTAACCCATAGCCTCAACATCAGCTACTGGGAAAGCTTCGTCATGCACTTTGGTTTCTTGTAAGCCAATTATATCGGGTGAATGACTGTCAATGAGAGCTTGCAGTTGATGCAAACGAGCACGAATACCATTGATATTAAAAGAAACTATTTTCATTAAGGAAGCACTCGTTTAAATGGCTTAACGATAACGCTTTTGTACACGCCAGCACCGATATAAGGATCCACATCAGCCCAAGCTTGTGCATCTTCTAATGAAGGAAAGTCAGCAATAACTAATGATCCTGTGAAACCCGCTTCACCAGGATTTTCATTATCAATTGCAGGGTGTGGTCCGGCAGTTAATAAACGGCCTTCATCGGCTAAAGCTTGTAAACGTGCTAAATGTTCAGCACGAACAGATAAACGCTTTTCTAGACTGTTTTCAACATCTTGAGATGAAATCATATACCACATATAGCTGCTTCCTTTATTTGATTTTACATAAACAATTATTGGTTATCAGTAGGTTGCGAGTTGTCATCTTGCATATTTTTATACAGATAAACTACCGTTATTACTGTGTTAATTAAGGTAAGGGCGGTTAAGCCAAATACTTTGAAATTAACCCAGGTTTCTAAAGGTAAATTAAACGCAATATAAATATTGGCGAAACTACATAATACAAAAAATCCAACCCAATACCATGTGACTTGGGCCCATATTCTATCGTCCACTTTCATTTCTTTGCCTAACATGCTCTTAAGCGCAGATTTTCCCATGATTTGTGAGGCAATTAACCCTATAGCAAACAAGGCATAAACGATACTGACTTTCCATTTGATAAAAGCATCATCGTGGAAAAATAGGGTGAGGGAACCAAATACCGTCACCATGGCGAAGGTGGCTAAATGCATTTTTTCAATATGTTTATAAATCAGATAGGTAATGACGAGTTGAATAGCCGTGGCAGCAATCAATACTCCTGTTGCTGCGTAGATATCATAGAATTTGTAAACGGCAAAAAAAATGACAAGTGGTAAAAAGTCTAACAGTTGTTTCATAAAAATCTCTTGCAGGAAAAGGACAACAAACCGCTGTCACTACGACAATATATGCCGATTGTAACATGATGAGATAGTGTTTATGAACCATAAGCAGTTGTGCTATTGCTCCCTGAGTGATCATTGTTGCTTTAAGGTGAGCCATAACTGAGTTTCGTTGAGTAGATCAGCACTCTTTTTAGATAAAAAGGGATTATGCAACACAAATTCAGTGCGGTTATCCAGCTCTGATTTACTGAGCATACCTTGAGTGATTGGATGGTTGTAGAATAAGTCGTCGAAACTACCGTCATCGATGGCTTTTCTTAGGCCGAATTCAATGCGACTAGCTAAGGATGTGTTGTCTTTACTGACAAAAAAATAAATGGGGGCGGGGTATTTTAATAAAATTTTTCGTTCAAGTACGACATCTGGATAACGGTCCAAGTCTCGCCATGGTTCGTGTATTGAGCGGGGATAGTAGTCAAAGCGACCTTTCAGTAACATCGCTATTAAACGACTATCACTGCCCGATGTGACTGTAAAACCATTACTGTTCAAAATTGGCACATCTGGCCAATCAGCGCCTTGGCCAATTAAGGTTTTTTTGATGTCTTCTATGGAGTGTATGTTATCAAATTTAGCTTGATCATTTTTACGGATTAACCCAATTCGGTAACCCATTAGTCCTTTAAGCAATGGCACATAAATAGCTTGTAATTGATCTTCTCGTTCGATGCTGGTCATGGTCCAGACAACATCAATAATCGTGTTATCAGCCACCATTTTAAGTGCTCGACCCTGTGGCATTTGGATCATGGCGGCATTCATTTGAAAGTCACCATATTTATCGCGACTTTTTTCTAACGCAAGTTCAAGTAACGAGACAAAATACGCTTGTTTTGGGTCAATCCCATGAATTGCAGCATTATAAGTGACGATAGTTTTAGGTTGTGGGGAAGTGTCTACAGCCTCAAGACTGTAGCTAACAAATAGAATGGTAATCGTTAAAATCCCTATTAACGAACTTTTCATATAACACCGAGTTGGTTGATATTTGTCCTAGTATAACGGACATAAAAAAAGGAGCAATAAAATTGCTCCTTTTTCGACCAAAAATGGGGCTTATGTCGCCGCTTTCATTGTAGCGGTAAATTCAGCCAGTTTCGCGAGTAACGTGGCTTCATCATGTTGATGTGCTTCAATGATTTTAACCACTGCAGAACCTGAAATAGCACCAGCGGCTCCAGCCTTGATAGCGGCGCGCACTTGCTCAGGCTCGGCAATACCAAAACCTAATAGCGGTGGCGGCGCATTAAACTCGGCCAGCTGTGCCAGAATGTTTTCAATTGGCTCACCAGCTTTGGATTCTGTACCCGTGACGCCAGCTCGTGATAATAGATAGGTGTAACCTTCACCTTGTTCACTGACCATTTTTAAGGTGTCAGAATCAGCATTGGGCGGTGCAATAAAGATCGGTGCAATACCATGTGCTTTGGCGGCTTTACTAAAGGGAGCAGACTCTTCAACAGGCACGTCAGCAATCAACACTGAATCAACACCAGCAGCTTGAGCTTTAGCGTAAAACTCATCAATACCATTAGCAAAAACTAGGTTGGCATAAAGCAATAATCCGATAGGCATATCAGGGTGTTGAGCGCGGACTTTAGTGATGATGTCAAAACAATCACTAGAAGTTGTACCTGCCGCTAATGACCGTAAGTTAGCACCTTGTATAACAGGGCCATCGGCTAATGGATCTGAAAAAGGAAAGCCTAATTCAAGAGCATCCGCACCATTATCGACTAAGGTTTGAATAATTTTTAACGATAATTCAGGGCTCGGATCGCCAATGGTCACAAAAGGAACAAACGCACCTTTATTTTGTGCTTTCAGTGCAGCAAATTTTGCTTTATAACGGTTACTCATTGCCGCTCTCCTGTTGTTTTTGTTTGGCTTCTAAAATATCTGCCACTGTAAAAATATCTTTGTCACCACGGCCGGATAAATTAACCACTAAAATAGTTTCTTTAGTGGCTTCTTTTGCCATGCGTACAGCATAGGCTAGGGCATGGGCAGACTCTAATGCAGGAATAATCCCTTCGCAACGAGCGAGCGTTTGAAACATTTCAAGTGCTTCATCATCGGTTGCTGACTCATAACGAGCACGACCAATGGCATTTAAGTGTGCATGTTGTGGCCCAACGGATGGGAAATCAAGCCCCGCTGAAACCGAATATGACTCTTCAATTTGACCGTCGCTATTTTGCATTAAGGGTGATTTCATCCCAAAGAAAATACCGGTTTTACCATGTTTAAGCGGCGCGCCGTGCATCGGGGTATCAATGCCTTTACCAGCAGGTTCTACACCAATTAATTCCACTGACGGTTCGTCAATAAAGTCGGCAAACATGCCTATAGCGTTCGAGCCACCGCCTACACAAGCGATAACGGCATCAGGTAAACGACCTTCTTTTTCAAGAATTTGTTTCTTGGTTTCTTCACCAATCATTCGTTGGAATTCACGCACAATTGTCGGGAATGGGTGCGGGCCGGCTGCTGTACCTAATAAGTAATGCGCTTTATCATAACTTGCAGACCAGTCGCGCATGGCTTCGTTACAAGCATCTTTTAAGGTTGATGAACCCGATGTCACTGGAATAACCTCAGCGCCCATTAGCTTCATTCTAAATACGTTTGGAGACTGACGCTCAATGTCTTTTGCACCCATGTAGACTTTACATTTTAAGCCTAAAAGCGCACAGGCTAGGGCTGTGGCCACACCATGTTGGCCAGCGCCTGTTTCGGCAATGATTTCTTTTTTACCCATACGCTTAGCTAACAAAGCCTGACCTAATACCTGGTTGGTTTTATGCGCACCACCGTGGAGTAAGTCTTCACGCTTTAGGTAGATTTTCACCAGCGGATTTGGACTTAAATTACGGGTAAGTGTTAGCGCTGTTGGGCGGCCAGCATAGTTTTTCAACAGGTCGGTAAACTCAGCGATAAAGCTTTCATCTTGTTGTGCTTCAACAAAGGCCGTTTCGAGTTGTTTTAATGCAGGCACTAAAATCTGCGGTACGTACATCCCACCGTATTCGCCGAAATAAGGGTTAAGCTTGAGCTCGGTCATAAATATTCCCTTCGAGTAATAATGTTTTTAACTAAAAAAAGTGTCGTAAATAGAAAATTAATTACGGCGTAATTGAGTAAATGCAGCAATCAGTTTTTGGTGGTCTTTATGGCCAGGGGTAGATTCTACTCCTGAATTTAAGTCGACCCCATAAAATCCTTGTTGGCTTGCTAGATAAACATTGTCTGGGGTTAATCCTCCCGCCAACATCGCATCTTGTTTATCATCAATATCTGCTTGCCAATTAAACGTTTGACCGGTGCCGCCAAATTGTTGTGCTGACTTGCTGTCGTATAAATAACGATCGGCGCCAGCAGGTTTTTGGCTCACTTCGCCGCTATTACTGTCAATTGCAACGGCTTTCCAAATTTCGGTATTGAGCTGTTGTTGCTTAAGTAACGCTTTTAATTCTGTGATTTCAAGTTCAGTTTCATTGCCGTGTAATTGGACTGCAAAAAGATTCAGTGTTTGGGCTAATGAAGCGATATCTGCAACGGGGTGATTAACAAACACACCCACCATATTTAAGCCAATATTACGTTGCTGCATTTGGGTGATTAATTCACTTGCTTGTGCAGGTGTTACGGCTCTAGGTGATTTGGGATGAAAAATTAACCCTCCAAATACCGCCCCAGCTGTAGCTACTGCCTCAATATCGTCAATTCTAGTCAAACCGCAGACTTTATTGTTTCCAAAAATAAGCTGTCTGCACGCTAAATCAATATCGTCTTGCGCCATAATTGAACTGCCAACAAGATAACCGTCAACCAATGGATTCAGGCGGCAAACTTGTTGATGGTTATAAATGCCTGATTCACTAATGACCACTCTGTCTGCTGGGATTTGTGGTGCTAATAACTCAGTTGTCGCTAAATCAGTACTTAAGTCGCGTAAATTACGATTGTTAATACCAATTATTGGGGCAAGGAGATCAATCGCTCGAATCAATTCTGCTTGGTTACTGACTTCAGTTAAGGTATCTAATTGATACTTAGCCGCTTCGTTGGCTAATAAACGATATTGCTTATCATCAAGTACTGACAACATCAGTAAAATGGCATCAGCACCTTGATGGGCTGCCAATTTCACTTGATACGGGTCAACAAAAAAGTCCTTACAGATAATCGGTTGAGTTACCCTTGCGCGGACTTTTGGGATGTAGTCCATGTCACCTTGGAAAAACTGTTCATCGGTTAGCACAGAGATGCCAGCAGCGTAATGGACATAAATATCTGCGATGGCTTCAACATCAAATACAGGGCGAATAAGCCCTTTAGAAGGGCTGGCCTTTTTGCATTCAAAAATAAACTGAGCATTAGGTGCTTTCATGGCATCGTATAAGCTACGGTCAGATATTTTAGGCTGTAGACTGGCTTCAGGGAAACGCAGTTTTAGCGCGGCGATATGTGCCACTTTAGTATCAATGATACGGGTTAATACATTACTTTCTGGCTTACTCATTGTGTTCTCCAGCTTGGCTCGCGGCAGCTAAATCGGTTAATAAGGTAAAAGCTGTACCGCTGGCGAGTGTGGCAAGTGCTAGCTGAGTACCGGCTTGAACTGAGTCGCAAATACCACTGATATACAAAGCACAACCTGCATTAATCGCCACGGCATCTCGATGAGCAGGGAGGCCTTTACCTTGTAAAATGGCTTGAGTGATTAAAGCGTTGTCTGCTGGTTCTCCACCCGTTAGCTGTGCTATGTCTGCACGGTTAACACCGAGATCTTCAGGGCTAAGTTGGTAAGTACGCACCACACCGTCTTTTAGTTCTGCCACATGAGTATTATCATGTAATGCTACTTCATCTAAACCACTGCCATACACCACCATAGCGCGTTTAACCCCAAGGGCATGAAGTACTTGCGCAATAGGTTCGATAAGTTCAAGTGTATAGACGCCCAATAGCATAAATTCTGGGCTTGCTGGGTTAATTAATGGGCCTAGCACATTAAAAATAGTCCGAGTTTTTAACGCTTGTCTTACTGGTACTGCGTGTTTCACTCCGCCATGGTAATGCGGCGCAAATAGAAAACATAAGCCAAGCTTATCTAAACATAGGCTTGCAGCGTCTGGTGCCATGGTGAGCGCAATACCGCAATGTGACAGTAAGTCAGAAGAACCAGACTTACTTGATACGCTGCGGTTACCGTGTTTTGCTACTTTTGCCCCCGCAGCTGCTGCAACAAATGCGGCTGTAGTCGAAATGTTGATGGTGTTATGGCCATCGCCACCTGTACCGACAATATCAACAATGCCGCTTTGTTTTGAGGCATCACTGCGTGGGAAAGGTTTAGCGGCTTGGCGTAATGCGTCTGCTGCACCGGCTATTTCATCAATGGTTTCGCCGCGCATTTTTAGCGCCACTAACATACCCGCCATGGTAGCAGGTTGCATATCACCTTGAATAATAGTGCTAAACACTTGTGCCATTTGTTCGCGAGTTAATGGCTTACCTTGGTACAGATGGTCGAATAAGGTTTGCAGATTATCCATTACTTACCTCCAGTAAAGGCATTGTCTTGGGTTAAATACGCCAATGTCTGCGTAAGTAACTGACTGCCTAAGGTGGTTAAAATTGATTCTGGATGAAATTGAAAGCCCATTGCTTGATGTTGTGGATGCAATACTGCCATTGGCATGTCATCTGTGGTGGCAATAACGTCTAAACAGTCAGGTACTTTAGTCGCAACTAAGCTGTGATAACGGGCAACCGGTAATGGGGAGGGTAAATTGGCAAATACGCCCTGACCATTATGGAAGGTCGGGCTGGCTTTACCGTGGACAACAAACGGTGCTCGTTCTACTTTGCCGCCATAATATTCAACCATGGCTTGATGACCTAAACAGATGCCAAGCATTGGGACTTTACCAGCCACTTTGCCAATGAGTTCCATCATGCAACCCGCTTCATGAGGCGCACCAGGTCCGGGTGATAACACCAATGCCGTTTTACCGGTTTCATTGATGAGCTTTTCAGCCACATAATCGGCACTGACATCATTACGATAAATGACAACTTCACAACCTAGGCTGCGGAATTGATCGACTAGATTGTAAGTAAACGAATCGAAGTTATCGAGTAGGTATAATTTCATCGGTTTATTTGCTTGTGTGGTTGCAGTGCTCATAGCCCACCTCCCATTTTTATCGCAGAAATGACCGCTTGGGCTTTTTGACGTGTTTCATCCGCTTCGGCTTGTGGATCTGAGTCAAACACCACTCCAGCACCTGCTTGTATATGGGCAACATCATTTTTAACAAAGGCTGAACGGATAACGATGCAGGTATCCATGTCGCCGAGACCATTGAGGTAACCCACTGCGCCACCATAACTGCCGCGACGAGCTTGCTCTGCTTGGCGTACTAATTGTGATGCACGTACTTTTGGGGCACCCACTAAGGTTCCCATGTTCATGCAGGCTTGATAAGCGTGCAGAGCATCTAAATCTAAGCGTAATTGACCGGTAACACGACTGACTAAATGCATCACGTGCGAGTAACGATCAACTTTTAACAGTTCAGCTACTTTACGGCTACCGCTTTGGCTAATGCGAGCGATGTCGTTACGGGCTAAATCGACCAGCATTAAATGTTCTGATAATTCTTTCTTATCTAAACGCAGCTCAAGTTCGATACGGCTGTCTAGGTCAAAATCAATCTCACCTTGGGCATTTTTACCGCGCTTACGCGTGCCTGCAATGGGATATACTTCGACTTGGTTACTGGCCGCATCATATTTCAGGGCACTTTCTGGCGATGCACCAAATAAGGTGAAATCAGGACCTCTAAAATAGAACATATACGGACTTGGATTGGTTAAGCGCAAAGCGCGATATGCACCAAGCGTATTCGGGCAAGGTAAGCTGAAACAACGAGATGGCACCACTTGGAAAATATCACCGGCGACAATGTGTTCTTTCAAATCAATCACGGTTTGCTTAAATTGTTCGTCAGTAATGTTAACTTTTTCGTCGGTTGTCACTGGTGTTAACGGAGCAATATCACCTAGCTCGGCGCATTGTTCGATGACGTGTTGCAGTTGCAGATCTAATTGTTGTGCAATGATGTTATCTTGACTGAATTGGTGGCTAACAATCTCGGCTTGCTGAGTTTGATGGTCAATTAAAATAAGTGTTTCAGCAAGATAGAATAAATAGTCAGGGCAATCGTTGTGAGCGTTGGGCGCAGCAGGGAGTGGCTCGACGGTATCAATTAAGTCATATGCTAATACACCCCCTAAAAATAAATCTTCAAATTTAAGTGGATTATTGGTTTGAATGTGCTTAATAAACATTCTTAAGCCATCAAGAGGAGATGTTGACTTTAAGCGTGCATCTTCGTCTTGTAACTCGGTGGCCTTTTTCAACGTGACGATTAAAGTATCATTATCTCGTTGTTGCTGTGCATTACTGAAGAAGTTGGCAATTGGCGCTAACAAGGCCGCACCATTGTGCGTTAATGCACTAAACGTGAGTTGATAACCGTCGCAACGTATCATCATTGCCGCATGGGTGAGTACGATACTTTTTAAGTGGTCTTTACTTTCGACCTCAGCTGACTCTAACAGCATGGTATGCGGCGCATTGTTAGTGACTTGCTGATACAGTTTTAGCGGATCAGTATGGTAGGTTAATGGCTGCTTTTGCGTGGTAACCTGAGCGAGTTGGTTTGGTGTAGTCACTGTTGTCGTCATCACTATGTCGCCGCTCCTTGTATCCTGTTTGTTTATCATCTGTTGGCCTTTAATATTATGTAACCCGAGTGACTAAATTGAATGGGCCAAATAACAAGAAAGCCCACATCTCTGCGGGCTTTTTGGTAAAATCTTGTCTCTTAAAAATGAGCACAACGCTTCACACCACCCGTTAATTTGGGAAGTGCCACCACCATGTAATGTGTAATGAAGCTAAAGAGTGTGTCATCGTTAATCGCTGTATTATGTCTGTGTTTAATGCCTATAGGAAAACCCAGCTGGAGGTTAATGTCAATTGAATATTTCTCAAAAGCTGACAAAAAATGACAATCAGGATAGATCTAGTCTATTTATTGAGCCCTCTAACTAACTTATGCATAAATAATTCATCAATTGCCATCATTTATTCATAAATCCAAGCAGTATTTTTATCGCCACTCTAGTACAATAACCACATGATTACAGAGACTCTCTTGGCCGATCTTCACAGCCACACGACCGCATCAGACGGTCAATTAACACCAACAGAATTATTAACTCGCGCTATTGAAAAAGGCGTTGAGATGTTTGCTATTACTGACCATGACACTGTCGGAGGGTTAGCAGAAGCGCATCTTGCTAATCAAAACCATGCCACGCCGTTATTATTAATTAACGGTTGTGAGATTTCGACTCGTTGGAACAGTTTTGATATTCATATCGTCGGATTAAACTTAGATATCGCTCACACAGGATTGTTGGACTTTTTAACTCATCAACGTGAGTTGCGTGAAGTCCGAGCCCAAGAAATTGGTGAACGTTTAGCTAAAGCTGGGATAGAGGGTGCCTATGAAGGTGCTAAAGCTATTGCCGGTGATGCAGCGCTTAGCCGCGGCCATTATGCTAGATGGTTAGCAGATAATGGTCATGCGACAGATATGCCTAGCGTATTCAAACGCTACTTAGCTCGAGGCAAAACAGGTTATGTACCCAATAATTGGGGCGATATGGCCAATGCGATAGAGCATATTCATCAAGCCGGTGGTGTTGCTGTATTAGCTCATCCCAGCGGTTACAAATTATCGGCCAAATGGCTTAAGCGCTTAGTGCGTGAATTTGCAGAGGCCGGTGGCGATGCGATTGAAGTTATTTTAGGTCAGCAAACATTAGACGACCGTAATAATCTTATTGCATTAAGTAAGCAAAATAACCTACTTGCTTCAGTGGGGAGCGATTTTCACTTTCCCAGTAATTGGATCGAGTTAGGTAAAAACTTATTCCAACCACAAGGTGTGGAATGGGTTTGGCAATCACAACATTGGACGAAAAGAGTATGAGTCAATTTTTTTATATTCATGATGAAAACCCACAAGCACGATTAATTAATCAAGCTGTGGCGATTCTTAAACAAGGTGGAGTCATTGTTTACCCAACTGACTCAGGTTATGCATTGGGCTGTATGATTGGTGAAAAAAATGCCATGACGCGTATGGCACGTATCCGCCAGATTGAAAATGACACCAATTTTTCATTAATGTGTCGTGATTTATCTGAGCTGGCTAATTTTGCCCGCGTTGATAACCAAGCATACCGTTTATTAAAAAGTTGTATGCCTGGCCCATATACATTTATTTTCAAAGCCACTAAAGAAGTGCCACGCCGTTTACAGTGCGATAAAAAGCGCACTATAGGCATTCGCGTACCTAATAATATTATTGCGCTCGCGTTACTTGAAGCATTGGGCGAACCAATGATGACCACCAGTCTAGTAATGCCAAATGAGCAATTTGCTGAATCAGACCCAGAGCATATTCGCGATATACTCGATCACTTGGTCGACGGTATTATTCACGGTGGTTATTTACCTGAAAATCAAACGACAGTGATTGATATGTCTGAAGATGAGATGGTGATATTACGTCATGGTGCTGGCGATACCAGTGCATTTGAATAACTCAAAGTGATACCCGTAGACGAATCATCTAAGATAAACATGCCAGGCAGTCAGCAAAGCTTGCCATTAGCAATGGTTCGTGGCCAAGCGCTTAATAGCATGCCCCTAGACTTGTTTATTCCGCCTGAGGCCTTAGAAGTGTTTCTTGAAACCTTTGAAGGCCCATTAGATTTATTGTTATATTTAATCCGTAAACAAAAATTAGATGTGGTTGATTTGCCTATTCAACAAATCACCCAACAATATTTACTCTATATTGAAATTCTCACTGAAGCGCGGATTGAACTGGCTGCCGATTACCTTGTGATGGCGGCAACATTAGCGGAGATTAAATCCCGATTATTGTTACCTAAAATGGCCAGTGAAGATGATGAGGAAGAAGATCCTCGAGTGGTGCTTATACGGCAATTAAAAGCCTATGAGGTGATCAAACAAGCTGCAGCCGATATTGATACGTTACCGCGGATTGAACGAGATGTGTTTCAAGCATCCGTTAGCGCGGCTCCAGACATTAAACCTATAACAGTACCGCCTGAAGTGTCGCTGGTGGATATTGCCCGTGCGTTTGGCGAAGTACTAAAACGCATTGATGCTAACGAAGATCATCACGTAAAGCGTGAACATTTATCTACCCGTGAACGCATGAGCCAAATTTTAGCTAAATTATCCAGTACAGAATACATTGGTTTTGAGTGTTTGTTTGATGTCAGTGAAGGTCGAGCCGGTGTAGTGGTGAGTTTTTTGGCACTCATGGAGCTGGTTAAAGAGTTACTCGTTGAGTTAGTGCAAAATGAACCGTTTTCACCCATCTATGTAAAAGCGTATTAATTAACGATATTCGAAGAGATCCATGAAGCCAATTAATCCTATTCAGTTAAAACAGCTTATTGAAGCCAGTTTGTTTGTCTTAGCTAAGCCGTTGTCGGTAAAAGCCATTAAAGAAACGGTGTTAGCTGACTTTAGTGTATCGCGTACGCGCATTCAGGAAACGCTTGATGAATTACAGCAAGATTATCAAGAGCGAGGCGTACAGCTAGTTAAAATCGCTAGTGGCTATCGTTTTCAAACTCAAGAAATACTCAGCCCTTATTTACAACCTCTTTGGCAAGAAAAATCCCCTAAGTACTCTCGTGCAACGCTTGAAACGTTGGCGGTGATTGCATATCGACAACCGGTAACGCGTGGTGATATTGAATATATTAGAGGCGTGGCGATTAGCAGTCATATTATAAAAAGTTTAGCGGATCGGCAGTGGATTAAAGTGGTTGGCCATAAGGAAGTGCCCGGAAAACCAGCATTATATGCGACCACCCCTGCATTTCTGGATTATTTTAATTTAACAAAACTTGCCGATTTACCTGCATTAACGGATGCCGCATCACTACAAGGGTTATTTGATAAAGTGCAAGTTGCTCTCGATGAATCTAACGATGATGACAGTAGTGATGATCACCAAGACGATGATCAACAAGTCAATGACGAGCAAAACGATAGCGAAAACGGCAGTGATACAACGACAAATGAACTTGATGAAGTAGACGACGAAGCCGTCGATGTTGTTGAAAAAGGCCAAAATCTAACCCATTAAATCCACACTTTAGTATTGGTTGTCGTCGTTTTTTCGCTGGTTTGCACGGGTAGTTGTGCGAGCATGTAATCGAGTAAGCGCTGACCCGTTAAGCTTAAAAATCGTCTTGATGGATACACTAGAAATACCACGCCTGTATAAGGCGCTAAATCATTAAATAAACGTACTAACTCCCCTTGCTCTACGTCATCGTGACATAATTTTTGTGGTAAATAACCTATCCCTCGGCCTAATTTTGTCGCTTCATAAGCCAGTTGAATGCTGTTGGTGCATAAGTTGCCTTTTACGGCCTGCATTGCATCATTGGCGAGTGGAACTTCACTGAAGGTTTTACCATTTGGGAAGCGAAATAGAATTGAGTTGTGTTGTTCAATATCACTCAAGGTGACAGGCATGCCAGCTTTGGTTAAGTATTCTGGGCTGGCAAAGAAACACATATCTTCACTGATAACTGGTTTTGCCACCATGTCGAGTTCACTAAACGTTTCATTCACCATAAACGCGATATCAATATTGTTACGTACCATGTCTAAGGGCTCAGTACTGGTAATAATTTCAATCGAACAGTTAGGATTTTCATCCATAAAGGCAAATATTTTACTCACAATATCCATTATCTGTGGGATAGGAAATATCAAAATCCGCAAGTGGCCAGTCAACTCTGCTTTGTTGTCGGTGATATCTGAAAGGGTTCTGTCTAAGTCAGCTAACATCACCAAGGTTTTTTCATAGAAATGACTGCCTGCAGAGGTCAGTGTTATTGCCCGGCTTTGACGATGAAATAACTTTAAATTTAATGACTCTTCCAACGATTGCAAGCGTCTGCTGACCGTCGATTTAGGCAAATTCAATAAGTTAGCGGCTTCAAGTATGCTGCCTGTTTCGACAATTCGGTGAAATAAGGCAATGTCTTCGGTTTTCATATTGATTACTCTGATAATGGCAAATAAGTCAAACTCAAATAATGAGACTGATATTCCCAAATAAACCCATTTATTGCAACTATGATTCAGGGTATTGTTCAGCCAAATTGTAAATTAACTGTTATCCCTGAAAAGGGAAATATTGTTATCACCACGTCTTTTTAACGCTTAGTTCCCAAGGATCATAGTCGATGAAACATCGCTCAACATTGCCGTTGGCACTGCTTATTTCTCTTATTTTAGTCGGTTGTACGCCTGTTGAAAGCGCTGTACAAGAAGTGCTTGTGCGCCCAGTAAAATTGTTTGAAGTGGCACAGTCGTCAGGCAATACCATTCGTCAGTTTCCTGCAAGAGTCGAGGCCAATAGCCGTGCAGAATTATCATTTAGGATTTCAGGCCAACTTGTCAGATTGGATCTCGTTGAAGGCCAACACGTAAAACAAGGTGTTTTACTGGCTCAATTAGATGATCGCGATGCGCGTAATAATTTAATGACTCGAGAGGCCGAGTATGACTTGTTGCTTGCTGACTTTAGCCGTAATCAAACCTTATTAGAACGTAAATTGATTTCACAAGCGTTATTTGACAGCAGTAAGGCCCAGCTTAAATCGGCCAAAGCAGCGTTAGCCGCTGCCAATGACCAAGTTAGTTATACCCGTTTAGAAGCGCCATTTAACGGCACCATTGCAAAACGTTTGGTGGATAACCACCAAATTGTTCAACCGAATCAAGGCGTAATGACTCTGCAAAATAATCAGTTACTTGATGTCAGCATTCAAGTCCCAGAAGCAATGGCCGCAGTATTAACTCAAGATATTGCCAACGGTTTAGCCGCAAAGGTACGCTTTAGTGCACTAGATGACATGGTGTTTGATGCCAAATTTAAAGAATACTCAACTCAAGTGACACCAGGCACACAAGCTTACGAAGTGGTGTTTTCATTACCACAACCTGACAATGTACAGCTATTACCAGGCATGAGTGCCGAGTTAACTTTAGCGACACTCAATGACTCGCAACAGAGTTTTAGGACTATTGTTCCTATTTCTGCCGTAGACAAGCAAGACCAAAATGGTGATGTAACCGTATGGCGTTATCAGCCAGATAGCGGAGATGTTAGCCCGGTAAAAGTGACTCTCGGGCGGGTGAGTACTGACGGCGTCGAAGTGTTAACTGGGCTAAAAAAAGGCGATGCTATTGTTGCCGCAGGATTATCGCAATTATCTGAAGGCATGAAAGTAAAACCTTTACGCTGGCAACGAGGAGTGTAATTGATGAATGTTGCTGAGTATTCCATCAATCACAAAGTCATTAGCTGGATGTTCGCGTTTTTACTGCTTATTGGCGGCAGTGTTGCTTTTACTGGATTAGGACAATTAGAGTTCCCCGAATTTACCATTAAGCAAGCGTTGGTGATCACCGCTTACCCTGGTGCGTCGCCTGAACAAGTAGAAGAAGAGGTGACATTACCGCTTGAAGATGCATTACAGCAGCTTGATGGTATTAAACATATCACCTCTATTAACAGTGCTGGACTATCACAAATTCAGGTTGAAATTAAAGACAGTTATGACAAACATCGCTTACCACAAGTGTGGGACGAGGTACGTCGAAAAGTTAATGACACTACAGGGCGTTTACCACCCGGCACCGCAAAGCCACAAGTGATTGATGACTTTGGTGATGTATACGGTATTTTACTTAACTTGTCAGGTAACGATTTTAGTAACCGAGAACTGAGCAACTATTCAGATTATTTACGCCGCGAACTGGTGCTTGTTCCCGGGGTAAAAAAAGTCTCTGTGGTGGGTGATGTGACAGAGCAGGTTGTGATTGAAATTTCACAACAAAAATTGTCAGCGCTAGGTTTAGATCAAAATTACATCTATGGATTAGTCAACAATCAGAACGTGGTGTCTAATGCTGGCAGCATTGTCATTGGTGATAATCGTATCCGTTTACATCCTACTGGTGAGTTTAGTTCGGTAGAGGAATTGTCTCGTTTAGTGGTGAGTTCACCAGGTAGCACTGAGCTTATTTACCTTGGGGATATTGCTAACATTGAAAAAGACTATGACGACACCCCAAATGTGCTTTATCACAATAGAGGTGAGGCGGCATTGTCGTTAGGTATTGCGTTTTCTGGCGGCGTAAACGTGGTCGATGTTGGTCAACGTGTTAGTGAACGCTTAGTTGAGCTTGAATCCCAACGACCGTTAGGGATGAGCCTTGATACGGTTTATAACCAAAGTTCTGCTGTCGATAATACCGTACAAGGTTTTTTGATTAACCTTTTAGAGTCAATTGCGATTGTTATCGCGGTATTGTTATTGTTTATGGGCCTTCGTTCTGGGTTATTGATGGGTCTAATTCTGTTGCTAACGATTTTAGGTACTTTCATTGTGATGAAAGTATTAGACATTGAATTGCAGCTTATTTCTCTGGGGGCGCTGATCATTGCCTTAGGTATGTTGGTCGACAACGCCATTGTGGTGACCGAAGGTATTTTGATTGGCTTACAACGGGGTAAAACCCGCCTTGAAGCGGCTAAGCAAGTGGTATCGCAAACACAGTGGCCATTGTTAGGCGCAACGGTAATAGCCATTATTGCTTTTGCACCCATTGGTTTGTCCCAAAATGCTGCCGGTGAATTTTGTCGTTCATTGTTCCAAGTGTTGATGATTTCACTGTTTATCAGTTGGATAACGGCAATTACTTTAACACCATTTTTCTGTAATTTATTATTCAAAGAAGCCTCGCCACAAGCTGAACAGGTTGACCCTTATAAAGGTTGGTTGTTTACCACTTATCGCAGTTTTCTGTATTTTGTATTGCGCTTTCGTCTAGTTACGTTGTCAGTGGTGTTGGCGATGTTAGTCACTGCTGTAATAGGCTTTGGTCATATTAAAAACGTGTTTTTCCCCGCATCTAATACGCCAATATTTTTTGTTGATGTATGGATGCCAGAAGGGACAGACATTAAAGCAACTGAGCGTTTCACCAGCGAAATAGAGAAAAAGCTACTGCAAGAAAGTGAGCTTAATGACAGCGGTTTAGTACACCTCACATCTGTCATCGGCCAGGGGGCTCAGCGTTTTGTATTACCTTATCAGCCTGAAAAAGGCTATCCAGCTTTTGCTCAGCTTATCGTAGAAATGCGTGATTTAGCCGCTGTTAAGGCTTATATGCCGCAAGTTGAACAGCTGTTAAATAGCCATTTTCCCCAAGCACAATATCGCTTAAAAAATATGGAAAATGGTCCGTCTCCAGCGGCCAAAATCGAAGCGCGTTTCTATGGCGAAGATCCTCAAGTGCTGCGCAGTTTGGCGGCACAGGCTGAAATGGTGTTTAGAAACGAGCCGACAATGGATGGTGTTCGCCATGATTGGCGCAATCAAGTGCCACTCATTCGTCCGCAACTGCAAAATGCACAAGCACGTGAAACCGGCATCAGTAAGCAAGATTTAGATAATGCCTTACTGGTTAATTTTAGCGGCAAACAAATTGGTTTGTATCGTGAAACTAGCCACCTGTTACCGATTGTTGCTCGTGCACCTGCAGCCGAACGTCTTCAAGCTGATAGTTTGTGGAAAATGCAAATATGGAGCACTGAGAACAATATATTTGTACCCGCAACGCAAGTAGTGAGTGAGTTCAGCACGGAATGGGAAAACCCTCTCGTGATGCGCCGTGACCGAATTCGTATGCTGGCAGTATTGGGCGACCCCAAATTGGGATCTAATGAAACGGCAGACTCGGTACATAAAAAAATCAGAAGTAAAGTTGAGGATATTCAGTTGCCTGCAGGTTATCGCTTGGAGTGGGGCGGTGAGTTTGAATCAGCAGGTGAAGCTCAAACAGCCGTATTTAGCTCGATCCCAATGGGTTATTTAGCCATGTTTTTAATTACGGTATTTCTGTTCAATTCAGTTAGGCAGCCTTTAGTTATTTGGTTCACTGTACCATTAGCGGTCATCGGTGTTTCAGCGGGGTTACTATTGTTCGATGCCCCATTCAGCTTTATGGCGCTACTTGGATTATTGAGTCTTTCTGGAATGGTGATTAAAAATGGCATTGTATTAGTGGACCAAATCAATCTCGAACTTGAAGAAGGTAAAGAACCTGGATTTGCACTGGTTGATTCGTGTGTGAGCCGTGTTCGTCCGGTGATGATGGCGGCCATTACTACTATGTTAGGCATGATCCCATTAATCAGCGATGCTTTCTTTGGTTCTATGGCCATCACTATCATTTTTGGTTTGGGCTTTGCTTCTCTACTCACCTTAGTGGTGTTGCCGGTAATGTATAGTCTTGTGTTTAATCTTAAAGTGACACGTTAACCTGTACATTTCATATTGAGTTGTTTAATAAGGCTGCTGACGGTTTCGCGTCAGCTGCCTTTTTTGTGTGATTCAATGGCTTGGTCTGTAAACTCTATGATGATTTTGGTGATTAACGGTGGTATTTTTTGCTCACAAGCCCCATTCAGCGTATAATCTACGCACTTTTCTAATTGTATGCGCCATTGGCGGGTACAATCCTAAAAAGACAATAAAATAAAAGTGATTAACCTTTTGTTTTTTATTAAATTTCTTTAAAGAGTCCCCGCTAATGAGTGAAAAATTGCAGAAAGTCTTGGCCCGTGCAGGCCATGGCTCCCGTCGTGAGATGGAGGCATGGATTGCTGCAGGCCGAGTTAGTGTTGACGGTGAAATTTCTGGCTTAGGTGATCGTGTCGAGGCTGATGCCAAAATACGTATTGATGGCCGTGCTGTTTCATTAAAATCAGCTGACGATATTATTTGTCGTGTGCTGGCATATCATAAACCTGAAGGTGAAATTTGTTCGCGCAAAGATCCTGAAGGCCGTACTACTGTGTTTGAACGTCTACCTAAAGTGCGCGATGCTCGCTGGGTTGCGGTAGGACGTTTAGATATTAATACTTCAGGGTTGTTGTTATTTACCTGTGATGGTGAATTAGCTAACCGTTTAATGCATCCGTCAAATGAAGTAGAGCGTGAATATGCAGTGCGTACTTTTGGTGAAGTGCCAGAAGCAGCTGTACAGCGTTTACGTACCGGCGTGACTTTGGAAGATGGTCCAGCACAGTTTGATACCATTAAAGCCGCTGGTGGCGAAGGCATAAACCAGTGGTGGCATGTCACCCTTCGCGAAGGGCGTAATCGTGAAGTACGTCGTTTGTGGGAATCACAAGACGTACAGGTCAGCCGTTTAATCCGCGTACGTTATGGCAAGGTTGAGTTACCAAAAACCTTACCGCGTGGTGGTTGGATTGAGTTGCCGATGGATCAAGTTAACTATTTACGTCAACTTGCTGGCTTAGAAGCTGAAACACGCTCTGTTTTAGGATCGGACAAACACAGTGTTGCTCGTTCTAAAGTTAAAAGTGCTAAAATCCGCCGTGCAGTTCATAAGCATAAAGTGGTTGGAAATCATGGTAAACCAACACGTCAGCGTAGCTAATGTTTTGATTTAGATTACTTTATAGAAGGTCGCAGATGCGGCCTTTTTTATTAACTTTTTTCGATAAAAATTAATTGTTGCTCGCCTACTTGTCAAAAGTTTTTTCTCAGATATTATTCTCAAAATTTACGACTTATAGTGCTGTTATTCGACGATTTATGCGCCGCAGCATTTACATTAGTTATTAGGACTGTATGAAAAAATTATTGTTAGGTTTATTAGTATCATTATTGGTAGCGTGCGCATCGGCCCCTAGCTGGCAAGGGATGTCTGAACGTGAGATAAGCCAATGGAAAGCAATAGGTTTTGATTCAACTCAAGCACAAAATTGGCGTTTAAGAGGTTTTGGCCCTACTGAGTCTGATGGTTGGATAAAAGCTAACTTCAATTTAGATACTGCAACCATTTGGGCGAAAGAATCGTTTAATGTTGAAGAAGCGCAAGTGTGGAGCGAAGCCGGTTTTGAAATTGAGGAAGCGGTCACCAATCGCAGTAAAGGGTTAACCCCTGTTAGAGCCAATTAATCATTTTTTTGTGCTAAGCATCTCGTTTTGTTGAATTTTACATCGGATTGGCGTTTTTTGAAGCGTTCAGTTCGGTGTGATGAATATTTTAGTTGCTTGGCTAAAAAAAATCAGTAAAGTGTGCACCAAGTTAAGCAGGACGCGAAAGCAACGCTGTTTATCTTATGCAAATATGAATTAAGTGATTTGATGTTTGTTATCAAAACACACTCAGTTTGCCCGAGTGGTGGAATCGGTAGACACAAGGGATTTAAAATCCCTCGCTGAATAAGCGTGCCAGTTCAAGTCTGGCCTCGGGTACCATTATAATCTCTAGCAATAGAGAGTGGTGTAAAAAAGCCTCAACTTCTGTTGGGGCTTTTTTACGTCTGAAATTTGGTAGTTAAGGGTAACAAACGCAAAAGAAGGTGAGGGCGATAAGAGCCTAGATGCTAGGGCGGACTTCGGCCTACTAGTTCGCTACGCGGCTACAAGAGCGGGTTATTGGGAAAGTCGTTGGCTAGTTTCAGTTAGGTAGAGTTAAACGGGATAACTGCAGTTATAGCCTCTAGCCGCGAAGCGTTCTAGCACCTAGGCTTTTAATCTCCAGACGTTGAGCACTCTACGCTCAGCATGCAACAATAATCCGCAAATCGTTTTCTCGTGACGCAGTTATAGCCTCTAGCAGCGAAGCGCTCTAGTACCTCGGCTTTTAAGGTTTCTACCACTTTGGCTTAAGCGTTGATCAATGCTTTTAATGCGGGTGAGACTTTAAAACTGGGTTGATTAAATCCGTCAATCTCTATGGCTTCACCCGTTTGTGGATTACGACCTACTTTTGGTAAGTAAAAGCGTAATTCAAATGTACCGAATTGTGGGATGTAAATTTTTTCACCTTCAGCTAAACCTTGATGAATTACCGCGAGGATTTGTTCAAGTTGTTGCTTAGCTTGAACTTGGGGAATGTCCATTTTACTGGCCATAGTTTGAGCGAGTTGTTTTTTATTCATGTGATTCTCTACTGCTTTAGTACTTCTTAATCCACTTATAACAATTCAGCATGGTCCTTCCTAGTTGTGTATTCATAAATTAATGTTAACTGGTTACTTTTCATCTAGATGATTAATTTCCATTTATTTAAGTAGGGCATAGGTAGTGCGTTGGTAACGCTTTGGTATTCATTTTTGTTGATTAATTGTTTCTGACATCCAGGTGCATTTATTATTTAGCATAATGGCTATATTCATTCCACTTGTGTGAAAAACATGACAATATCAGTGTGTGGGCCAATGGGGGATAGCATGTTCAGAAAACTGAAACTGTCTGTAAACGTTTGCATAATAAGCATATTGCTTTTGTGTATGTCGCCATTTGTCTTGGCCAACACTGAAGCTCAATATGAAAATTTAACTCAACACCTGCAATTACAGTATTTGGCTGAGCCCACCGCACAGCGGGCACAATATTTAGCGATATTACAGATGGGGTCCGCTGCCGAGCAATTAGAATATATCGACAACATTCAACAGAGTGTGGCTGCTTTTTGGCATAATAAACAAGTTTCTCTGCCATTTGACTCAATGGATAACACCACTTCGTTACGTGACAAAAATATTGCACTGGAGCCTAGCGTGGATGATTACCTGGGGGTGATAAACGATCTGCGTAAGTTAATGCGGTTATCACAAACGCAAGATTGGCCAGCCATCACGCTTGAAGGGCTGTTACGCCCTGGTGACCGTCATCCCAGCATTAAGCAAATTAATCAACGTTTGTGGTTATTGGGTGATGCATACGAATACCTTGCGGACGAAATAGATTATCAACCAGCTTTGGTGCAAAGCGTTAAACGCTTTCAGTCTCGGCATGGGTTAAAGACTGATGCCGTTATTGGCCCTAAAACCTTATTCTGGTTAAATCAAACACCACAACAACGAGCCTCTTTATTAGCAAAAAGCTTCGTAGAAAAAACGGTCTATTTGAGTCAGCTGCCTCAACCTTATTTGTTGATTAATATTCCCGCTTTTCAAATGGTGCTAGTGGACCAAAATCAAGTAGTGATAGCGTCTAAAGTGATTGTAGGTAAGCCATATCGACAGACGCCGGTGATGACGGGACAAATTTCCAATATAGTTATCAATCCCACATGGACGGTACCTCGACAACTTTTACGTAAGGATATTTTACCGCAAGTTAGGTCAAATGGGGCTTACTTTGCCGATAGACATTTTGATGTGTTTGATTATGAAGGTCATCGTGTTGATAAAACACCTCAACAATGGCAACAGGCTGCAACAGGTAAGTTCCCTTATAGAGTAGTTCAGCGCCCCGGTAGCGGTAATGCATTAGGCCGCTATAAATTTCATTTTAACAATGACCAGAGCGTGTATTTGCATGATACGCCAACACCCGAAATGTTCGCACATGTGGAGCGGGATATATCATCAGGCTGTGTACGAATTGAAAAGGTGCAACAGTTAGCCGATTGGTTTGCTAACCATTTGGTTATCGACAAGCGTACTTGGGCCCATTTGCAGTCTAATCACACTCAAACTCAATGGTTTGCCTTATCGTCATCTTTACCTGTGCACATGGTGTATTGGCGCGCTTGGGTGGATGAACAACATGTTGCGCAGTACCGAGATGACATTTATCAATTAACCCCTGCAGAGTCGATGAAGTTATTAAGCCATAAAGCCATCAATAACGATATTGTGCAATAATCTTAATTGATGAAACAAAGTTAATGACGTTTTACTTTGCCCTAAGCGCTTGAGCTATATCACACTCTTATAGAGATTAGCGTATTTGTTGCTCAGCTCAACATGGGCAGACTTGCATTTATCAGCATTAATGGTTAATTTATTCGCCAGTTGGATAAAAAAGCAACAACAAAATAAAGACGTTGTGAAGATGAAATCGTGCTTTTAAAGTCGATAAGTATCGTAATTTAGATAATTTAAGTGGTGTATAAATGACAATAGAGTGCCTAACTCGTCGGCAGTTATTATTAGGATTAAGCGGTGCCGCAGTGGTAACTATGTTACCTAATACCGCGCAAGCAAGTCGTTCTACTATTGGTGTTAAAGATTTACGTTTTTATAACTTGCACACAGGTGAGAGAAGCCAGGGAAGTTTTTGGGTTGATGGTCAATATCAATCGGAAACATTGACTGAGTTTAATCAAGTATTACGTGATCATCGCCAGAATGTAGCCGCACCGATTGATAAAAGATTATTTGAATATTTGTATAAATTACAGGCTACATTAGATAATCAAGATGAAATCCATGTTATTTCAGCTTATCGTTCACCAAAAACAAATCAAATGCTCGCTTCTCGCAGCAACGGTGTAGCCAAGAAAAGTTATCACATGAAAGGGATGGCGATGGATATTGCCTTACCCGGAGTGAAAACTAAGCACTTACGCGATGCTGCTGAGTCGCTTAAGTTGGGTGGTGTAGGATTTTATCCTCGAGATGGGTTTGTGCATATTGATTGTGGGCCTGTGAGGCGTTGGGGTTAATTAATACCAATCTCATTAATATCTAGTCAGTTCAGAGTCTCTCAGGTTTTACAATTCAAGGTGCATTGATGTAGAAATGGTTGTTCCCTTTTAAATCGATGCAACACAGAAGTGGAATACCTGAGAGATTCCATTCCGGTGGGTTTCAAAGTACTTTATGCTTCGTTAGATGCTTTCAAAATACTACGCTATGGTCTATTTTTTCCATAAAAAATAAAATATTCCCACCATCCATGGCGGTCAGATGTTGATGGCAGAATAACGCAGGAGCTTGTTACCGAGCCTCACTATTCGTTTCAATCATCTGCCTTGCCTACAGCACTTTGAACTCCCGCTGAAATATCACATATTTAATAGGATTGGTATATCTTCTTGTGGGTTGATAATGGCTGTGGTAATATCCGCGCGCTTTATTTGAGTCATCGTTGGTCGAAAATGATGACGCCTTCATACTTTATTAATTATTAAGTGAGTGACTAATGTCTTACACAATCAACGCAGTAACCCGCACAGAAATCGGGAAAGGTTCGAGCCGCCGCCTACGTCATGCCGGTAAAGTTCCTGCAGTAATTTATGGTCCAGGTAAAGAGCCTGTATCAATCAAGTTTGAACACAAAGACATCATTAACATCCAGTTAAATGATGACTTTTACACAACTGACTTAACCGTTTCTATTGAAGGTAAAGAAGTTAAAGTTCGTGTAAAAGCTATCCAACGTCACGCATTCAAGCAATTGGTTGAACACATTGACTTCATGTTTGCTTAATCGCAAATGTGAAAAAAAAGCGCCTTAGGGCGCTTTTTTTATGGGTGATTTTTATCAATAAATTTATTCTTATAATGCCAAAT
>NZ_JACJEU010000099.1:0-265 GCF_014164215.1 Shewanella sp. SG44-2 | reverse complement strand
ATATGACGATATTGTTGAGCAGTGTTCCATTGCATGGAATCGATTTATTGCAGAGCCGGAAAGGGTGATTCAACTATGTTCTAGACGTTGGACAAAATTGACCAATTAATTAATGTAAATGGTATTAAAGCTAATTGTCATTAAATGACAGACGTAAAAAAGCCCGCTACATGATAGCGGGCTGTTTCACGACTCTTTCAAGTCAATTAGGCGCCTGGAAATGACCTACTCTCGCATGGGGAGACCCCACACTACCATCGGCGAT
>NZ_JACJEU010000098.1:0-268 GCF_014164215.1 Shewanella sp. SG44-2 | reverse complement strand
GCATGTGAGTGTTCACACAGATTACTTGTTAACTTCTTCGGAAGTAGAGTGAAACACACCGCTTGCCGGTTAAGTGTTGTTCTTTAACAATTTGGAAAGCTGATAGTACTAACTAAAGGCGCATAGATGATGATTCGTTGTCATTTGTGTGATTACGTTAGTGCGAAAAACGTTAATGCGAAAGCATTAACACTTGAGTTCTCAAAACACTGTTTAAGTGTCTTGAATATTCTAAAAAACTAAGGCGAGTCCACTTCCTACCCTGGAG
>NZ_JACJEU010000097.1:0-282 GCF_014164215.1 Shewanella sp. SG44-2 | reverse complement strand
ACGTTAGTGCGAAAAACGTTAATGCGAAAGCATTAACACTTGAGTTCTCAAAACACTGTTTAAGTGTCTTGAATATTCTAAAAAACTAAGGCGAGTCCACTTCCTACCCTGGAGGTGAGACAAGTAAAAACCAGCTGGTCATGATATGACCCAGAGCTCTTCTCTTGTTAATTCAAGGGTGTGAAACTCATTTGGGTTGTATGGTTAAGTGACCAAGCGTATACGGTGGATGCCTTGGCAGTCAGAGGCGATGAAGGACGTAATAACTTGCGAAAAGCGTTG
>NZ_JACJEU010000096.1:0-288 GCF_014164215.1 Shewanella sp. SG44-2 | reverse complement strand
TATAATGCGCATCCACTGACACGGCATACAGCGAAAGCGAAAACCGGTTAGCGTTATTAACAGTCACTTAGTGGTGTTGATAACAGGCAAAAAGAAGTTTGAAAAAACACTTGACGCCATAAAGGGAATGCGTAGAATACGCAGCCCTGACCTACTGAAACGGTCAACGCTCTTTAACAATTTATCAAGTAATCTGTGTGGACATTCACAGGTATTGAGTTATTCGAAATTGTCTTCTGTTCTTCGGAATGTTGGCAATCAAAAAATTTAAACTCAATGCAACGATGA
>NZ_JACJEU010000095.1:0-288 GCF_014164215.1 Shewanella sp. SG44-2 | reverse complement strand
CGATGTTGATGTCACCGCGCAAGTGATTGATATCGCCGGTAACCCATCTGCGACTGCTACCGACAACCAGCCTGTGGACAATGTTGCCGCACCTGCACCCACCGTTGAATTCAGCGGCATGGGCACTGATGGCGTGTTCAACAGCGATGAGATCGGCAGCGACGGCACTGTGACCGCCACCGTGACGCTAGCGACTGGCACCCAAGTTGGCGACACCTTAGTGGTCACCGATGGCAGCGGCAACGTATTAGCCTCTGTGACCGTCACCCAAGACATGCTCGACAACGG
>NZ_JACJEU010000094.1:0-297 GCF_014164215.1 Shewanella sp. SG44-2 | reverse complement strand
GCATGGGGAGACCCCACACTACCATCGGCGATACTGTGTTTCACTTCTGAGTTCGGAATGGGATCAGGTGGTGCCACAGCTCTATGGTTTCCAGACAAATTTGTTTATCTAACGCACTAATTCTTGATGCATTAAATAATAATTCGGAAAGCTGATTGCTTTTACTCTTATCAAGAGTCTTGAGTTCAACAAGTACACGGATGTACTTGATGTCATAAACGCATGGAGCATTTTATGACCACTGTTTAAGCGCCTCATTCTAATACTAAGTCGTATCAGTAAAACCCATCTGGGTTG
>NZ_JACJEU010000093.1:0-302 GCF_014164215.1 Shewanella sp. SG44-2 | reverse complement strand
CCGTTGTCGAGCATGTCCTGAGTCACAGGGCCGTTAAATAGGGTGTTGCCGTTGCCATCAGTGACAATCAAGGTGTCGCCAACTTGGGTGCCAGTCGCTAGCGTCACGGTGGCGGTCACAGTGCCGTCAGTACCGATCTCATCGCTGTTGAAGATACCATCGCTGCCCATGCCGCTGAACTCAACGGTGGGTGCAGGTGCTGCCACATTGTCCACTGGCTGGTTGTCGGTGGCGGTTGCAGATGGGTTACCGGCGATATCAATCACTTGCGCGGTGACATCAACATCGGTCGCGCCTGCAGT
>NZ_JACJEU010000092.1:0-307 GCF_014164215.1 Shewanella sp. SG44-2 | reverse complement strand
TCCGCCGCTCGTCACCTCAGGAGCAAGCTCCCTTGTGTTACCGCTCGACTTGCATGTGTTAGGCCTGCCGCCAGCGTTCAATCTGAGCCATGATCAAACTCTTCAATTAAAGTTTTTTTGAAACCAAAAGGTTTCGGCTCAATGAATTCTGATTTCATTAATTAGACTCGGAAGAATCTAATTAATGTTTGTACATATTACTATGAACATTCATCGTTGCATTGAGTTTAAATTTTTTGATTGCCAACATTCCGAAGAACAGAAGACAATTTCGAATAACTCAATACCTGTGAATGTCCACACAGAT
>NZ_JACJEU010000091.1:0-311 GCF_014164215.1 Shewanella sp. SG44-2 | reverse complement strand
GTCTGGAAACCATAGAGCTGTGGCACCACCTGATCCCATTCCGAACTCAGAAGTGAAACACAGTATCGCCGATGGTAGTGTGGGGTCTCCCCATGCGAGAGTAGGTCATTTCCAGGCGCCTAATTTCTCTTTTACGAAAGAGAGAGTCTACTGATAGTGACATATCAGCGACTTAAAAAGATTTAGCATCGTGCGCAAGCAATTTGCTAAAGGAGCGGTAGTTCAGTTGGTTAGAATACCGGCCTGTCACGCCGGGGGTCGCGGGTTCGAGTCCCGTCCGCTCCGCCAACTTAAGATGAAGGCCTCTGCAG
>NZ_JACJEU010000090.1:0-333 GCF_014164215.1 Shewanella sp. SG44-2 | reverse complement strand
TGTTCAACCATCTTAAATATGGTATCCCATAGGGGATTCGAACCCCTGTTACCGCCGTGAAAGGGCGGTGTCCTAGGCCTCTAGACGAATGGGACACATTTGATACGTTATACTCTGTATCGAGTGAATACTCATTGGTGTCTGTAGGCTAAACACCAGTGCTATATAGATCATCAAACATTTTTTCTAAAACAATAGTTTCGAATCATGTTCAACCATCTTAAATATGGTATCCCATAGGGGATTCGAACCCCTGTTACCGCCGTGAAAGGGCGGTGTCCTAGGCCTCTAGACGAATGGGACACATTTGATACGTTATACTCTGTATCGAGT
>NZ_JACJEU010000008.1:0-219041 GCF_014164215.1 Shewanella sp. SG44-2 | reverse complement strand
CTGAAAATTTTGATTAATAGCAGATTACTCTAACTTAAGTGGTTCGATTAATATTGCTATAAGTTAACGTAATGCCATCAACTGAAACACTCAGTCAATGACATCACTGGCAACTAGCAGATGGCGACTAATAACTAGCCACTAATGTCTAGTATAAGTACACATTTAAACTACAGGCACCATGAGCCCCCACCACTAATGCTTGCTCAATATCAGCGGTTTTAGACGGACCCGCAATAAATAATCCTAATTCGCCTGGCTGTAGTGCCACTTGTTTAACCGCTTGGTGCATGTTGGCGACAATATTGTCTTTGGCCAATGCCAATATCAGGTTTTCACAAATAAAAGGCGTTACTCGATGACTGGGTTGATTAACCCAAATAGCGCCGTTTTCGGCCACACCAAGATCGCCAGGGATCACAGCATAATCAATATCAGCCAGATCGTGAGCGGTCTCAGGCACTTGGCGATTACCTTTAATACCGTCCAATAACGAGATCACCTGCATATTTTGTTGGATCAATTCATCTACAGCCTGTTGTAACGCTGCTAAACCGCCTTCACTATGCAGCGTGCCTGCTACTGTGTTCAAACTTGCATTAAATTGGCCAACAAGATCATCATTATTAGCAACAACATCCATGGCAGGCATAGCATGTTGATCCAAAGCCGATTGCTTTAGTGCAGATAAAATAGTGTGTTTATTCGACATATTAACGACTCCGATTCTTATTATACCAGCTGGCAAAGCTAGACTCTGGCGCGACAGGCAACTCACGGTATTTACCCCATGCACCACTAAACGGCTTGAGTAAACTCCCCGGTAATACTCGCAGTGCTAATCTTGCTGCAGACATAGAGGTATTCATTAAGGTTTCATTAGACATAAAACGGCCCACTAACGGCATATAGCCACCTTTGCCATACGGCAACCTCTTAGCTTCTGCTTTCAAACGACGATGATGGGCAATAATTTTATCTAACGGCACCATCGTTGGGCACACATAAGTACAACTGCCGCATAACGTACAGGCCCAAGGAATTGAGTTGGTATCGTCATGCTTAGCACCTACCGCAATACCAATAGGACCAGGAATCGTGTAGTTGTAGCTATAACCACCTGAACGGCGATACACAGGACAGGTATTTAAACAGCCGCCGCAACGAATACACTTTAACGACTCAGCTAAAATTTTGTCTTTCATCATCTCAGTGCGACCATTATCAACAATGATCACATGCATCTCGCCGCCCTCTTGTGGGCCACGGTAAAACGATGAATAAGTGGTAATAGGTTGCCCTGTGGCATTGCGGGCTAATGTACGCAACAACACCCCAACAGAATCCATATCAGGAACCACTTTATCGATGCCCATTGAGTGCAATTGCAACTTTGGCAAGTTAGCGCCCATGTCTGCATTACCTTCGTTGGTACACACAACAATCGCACCTTGGTCTGCTATCGCCATATTGACACCGGTCATGGCAGCATCTGCAGTAAGGAATTTCTCTCTTAAATGCGCGCGAGCAGCTCGGGTTAAATACAGCGGATCAGACTCACCCGCTTTAGTGCCTAACTGTTGATGAAATAACTCGCCCACTTCCTCTTTTTTCATGTGTATAGCGGGCACCACAATATGCGAAGGTGGCATATTGGCGAGCTGAATAATTCGTTCACCTAAATCGGTATCAACCACTTCAATACCGTGGCGTTCTAAATACGGGTTCATGTGGCATTCTTCGGTTAACATCGATTTTGATTTAACCAGTTTTTTAACCTTATGTTTCGCTAAAATCCCATGAACAATTTCATTGTGTTGCTGGGCATCGCTAGCCCAATGCACCTTAATGCCATTACTCAAGCATTGTTGTTCAAATTGCTCAAGGTACTGGGCTAAATGGCTCAAAGTATGCAGTTTGAGTTGCGAGCCAAGCAGCCTTAGTTGTTCCCATTCAGGCAAACTGCCTGCAGCGCGATCACGTTTTTCACGTAATGCCCACAGGGCTTTAGAATGCCAATCAACTCGGGTTTCATCGCGACAAAAAATATCAGCTTTATGGGCATGCACCTTAGAACCCGATGCGGTATATAGTTCGGTCATAGTGGCTCCTATAAAGCATCATTAATGATTTGGGCAATGTGACGGGTTTCAATCGGTAATTTTTGACGACGGATCATGCCATCTAAATGCAGCAAGCATGAAGGATCAAACCCCACGACATACTTAGCCCCAGTTGCCGCATGAGCTTGGGCTTTATCTTTACCCATTTTGGCCGACACCGCGCCTTCATCAACGGCAAACGTGCCGCCAAAACCACAACATTCATCAATACGAGCAGGATAGACAATCTCGAGCCCGGCAATGTTGCCCAATACCGCTTCCACTTTATTAAAGCGTTGTTTACCCATTTGCTCTGTCGGCGTCGCTAAATTAAGCATACGAATACCATGACAGCTCATTTGCATGCTTATTTTGGCCGCTACAGGGCGGGCAAATGCTTTAATCGGGGCAATATCGTGCAAAAATTCCGTTAACTCATAAAGCTTACTAATAACCTCTTGGGCTTCTTGGCTGCCATCAAACTCATGGAAGTTTTCTTTAGCTGCCACCAAACAACTGGCAGCAGGACACACAATGGCATCACAATCGACACCTTTAAAAGCGTTGAGTAATTTAAGGGTGGTGTTTTTTGCTTCATCAAAGCAACCCGAGTTTGTCATCGGCTGACCACAACAGGTTTGCCCAGCAGGAAAAATGACTTCATGGCCTAACTTTTCTAATAATGTCAGTGTTGCAATGGCCACTTCTGGCATCATTTGATTCACTAGACACGGTATAAATAGTGCTATTTTCATAAGTTGGTATTATCCCCAGGCGCGTTATTACACATCATCTGAGTGAGTTTAAAATCAACTCAGCAATGGCTAACGACTCATTATCGAGTTATCAATGTATGCCTGTACCCTTATAAAATGTAGTGCTAATTAAGCAAATATCGCGGCAGACTTTTTCACTTTTGATCTGAATACGCTTTCATCAGCACCAAAAGCTCACATCAATAACGACAAAAACCGATGCTCACAGATGAATCAGCAATGAATAAGTGCAACACCATGGTATACCTCGATGTGTGGTAACCAGTAGTTAACATTGTTCATTAATTCAAGTCAGTAGCCTGCGACATTGTGTCGCAGTTTGGTGTTTTTATATTGTCAGAATGGTTGAGGTTAAGCACACTCATGTGATGGATAACGTCGGAAACATCCCCCGTTTAATAACTTATATCTAACTGACGTTATCGATTTTTGGTACATACTTTGGCGTTGTTTGGTTGATGGCTTTGAGTCGCAATCAAATGTCTACTCAATGCTTGGTGACTTTACTCAGCCTCTATCTGCTATGGGAATGGGGATAGCGGCTGATTAAAGGTATCACTTTAAATCTGAATAAGATTATTGGGCCTCTATTGATATAGAGGCCTTTTTTTATGGTTATTTCACTTAAATTTTATACCTACACCCAATGAGACTAGCGCCCCAATTAAGGTTGTGATGACCACAGAGATCAGTGAGCCAATCAGTACATACTCAGTCATGCTTCGGTTGGCTGATTGATTTAACTCACCAAATCTGAATATCGACTTAGCGGCTAATACAAAACCCACTGCGGCATAGCTGCCCACCAACATAAACGTCAGTATTAATAATCGCTCTAGGTAACCAATCAACTCGCCACCCGCAACAAGGCCGCTCACATTTGCTGTCTTATCACTAACAGGATCTGCAATAACATCTGTGTCGGTAACGGCGTCGGTGTCAGTATCCATTGTTGAGTTAACGATGGGATACTTATTCAACACAGCGCCAATCACAATTGAAGTTGGCTTTAGAATGAGTACATAAGCAAACACCACCAACACGCCATCAGAGAAACGTTCATGCTGTAACACTGCATCAATCGATGCGCCATCTGCAACATGAAAAGCAATCGCAGCCAGTACCGAAACATGCAAAGCCTGATCAATAACAAAGTAGGCTAACTTATCTCCCTTTGGTGTAGTGACCTTCCATAAATCGATAATAAAATGACTTACCGCGACAATAACGATTAAGCAAACCGTTGAACGCCAATCAATCCCGAGTGCCATTGCAGGCAGTAACAATGCAACACCCTGTAAAGCCGCGTGAAGGTACAACTCAGGTGAACGGTAAGTGCGAGCTTTTTTCGCTTCTACCCACCGATCGGTCTGAAGATAAAAGTCACAGATGGTGTGAATTAATAAAAATGGAATGAGCACGCTGAAAAAATCAAACATACTTGAGCCCCGCGACTTTCTTTATAAACCGACAATTTAACTCATGGATCAACGGCCAACCAGACGCTTTAAGTGACTTGCTGACAGTGGCTGTAGCCACATCGAGCATGTCAGCTAACTCACTAATCGACAAATCCTCATTGGTTCGAAGCATTGGCAACATTACTTCACATTGGCGCGCAGTTAAGTCGTTAAGTTGCTTATCAAGGTACTTAAACAGTAAGTCAAAATACTCAGTGAGAGCGATGCTATCGGAGCTAAACAATAATCGGTCATTCTTAAGGCCACTGAGTCCGCGGCCAGACAGCACAAATGCTTGCCCCATCGACTCCGACACCGACTCACGTAAATCGGCATTTGCAGCAATTGCAAAACTAATCCGGCTATCAAATGCTTTACCAAGCGCCTTAATACCAATCCGGTATATAACGGTATATCTCAACGCATTTTCAATATCATGCACGACAGACTGAAACTCATCACCGCGCTCAATACTGTGCGCATTTTCGCTATGCCCCTCGCTAATCCAAGACTGGATAGATTTGATCCGTTTAAGTAGTTGCTCAAACTGCGCAGAAGTTAGCTTTGTTGAGTCAACAACATCGCCAACAATCACGGCTATAGGTTTATTGGTAGGCTCCACATAACGCTCCTTTGTTTGCAGATTTAGACCAATTTAGCCAAAAATGGCTAATAATGCAAGCTTAGCCATTTTTGGCTAATAACGACTAAGAGCATTGATAGCACACAGGCTGATTTAGCCGTTTATGGCTAAAAATAAACATTTAGCCACTTTAGGCTAATGATAATATACCAGCCTAATCGTCAGATACGTTGAGAAAACCATCCTGACGCAGGTGACATAAAGCATGACACCAATCAAAGCTGATAGATTATCTCAACATTACGACGAGCAGCTTAAATGCGAGCATCCACCTACCCCAAAGAACTCAGATGCCTTGAGTCGATAGTATTTGTCTTCAATTTCTTGAGACTGCTCTGCATATGGCTGGGTCATCACCTTCTGCAATTCTCGAACGAGTGCATAATTGCCAACACTGGCTTGCTGATAAGCAGGCACCAACAACCACTCGCGTAAAGTATATTTAGGGTTAACTCGTTGCATCTGCGCAATAATATCATCACGGTTACGTGACTGTGCGTCTGCAATAAGCATAGTGCTATTGCCCTCGGTGCCTAATAGTGTTTGCCACTGTACTAACCAAGCAGACCAGCGTTGCTCCAACCCTTTTGGCCCTTGCGCTAAGTCTCGATAGAAGCTTTTAGTCAGTGAACCAATATCATCAGGCAACGACGAAAGCTCTCGGAAAAACAGAGTGTAATCCACTGGGGTTTGCAGCATCAGCGTTTCAAGCTCATTAAATAACCCCGCATCAAAAGTGTTAAGCCCAAGCTTGGCCGCCCACATCTGCTCCATCTTTGTTTGCATCTCAGTGGCAAAACCATCGACCAACTGCTGGAGCTGTTCTAGATAATCTGGTGTAGACATCAATAATGGGCTTAGTGCTGTACAAAACATCAAGAAATTACGTTCTGCTGCCACGCCTTGATTCAAAAATGCAAAATGTTGTCCGCCACCCGTCCATGGTTGATATTGTGGATTGAACACATCGCAAAATCCGAACGGGCCGTAATCGAGCGTAAAGCCACCAGCGGCACAGTTATCGCTATTAAAGTTACCCTGACAATAACCAACACGGATCCAGTTCGCTATCAATGAAGTTAAACGGCTACGGAATTCACGCGCCAGCAAAAGCACTTTTTGCTCGTTAGTGAGTTTTTGGTCGATAACATCAGCGTATTCACGATCAATTAAATGCAACATCAGTTGTTCAAGCTCTGCCATCGCTTGCGGATGTTCCTGCGTGCGGGCGCGGCGACCAAAAAGCTCAAGTTGGCCAACCCGAATAAACGAGGGTGCCACACGTGTCGAGATAGCAACCGCCTCACTAATCATTTGGTCAGGATCTTGTGCGTTAGAGCCCTCAGAATACCAAGGCCGCTGCACAGTCTCGGTTTTAGATACATACAAACTCAGCGATCGCGACGTTGGTACGCCAAGCGCGTGCATGTGTTCTTGCGCGAGAAACTCACGCACACTGGATCGCAGCACAGCGCGACCATCCGCACCGCGGCAATATGGCGTGCGGCCACCGCCTTTAAGCTGCATTTCCCAGCGTTTATCATTAATCACAGCCTCAAGCACAGAAACAGCTCGACCATCGCCGTAGCCATTACCCGTTCTGAACGGACATTGTTGGATGTATTCGGTACCAAAAATGGACAATGCATATCCACACGCCCACCCGACCTTGCTCATTGGCTCTGGAACGTTCGACAGGTCACCGGAGAACATGCCCATAAAATCGGCAGACTGCGCCATGCTGTCAGCAAAACCCAATTCAGCAAATAAGCTGCTGCTGTGTGCTACATATTCTGGATTTTCAATCAGCGTCGGTTTAACGGGAACGTAGTGGCCAGAGAATACTTGTCGCGGCGCGTGGTCGTCGCCATTAGCTGTCGCGTCAGGATCGCTGTTGAGCGTGTCCATCAATGAGTAGTTGACCAATTTAGCGAGATCGTCGACTGTCTCGACAGTAACGGGAGTTTGCTGGGACAGTTGATTAGTCATAGGGATACCTTGTTGTTTGAGTCGAAGGGGTGTTCACAACTTGATGGTTCATCGTGTCGACGATGATTCGATTTGTTAGATTTCTGGAAGCGGATCTTGTCAGCATATATGTCGAAGGCCTGAGCTGTGATATTTGAAAGAGCCTGAGAGAAATAGATGGAACCGACACCCATGGTAACGACTCGTTATAGTAATGGAAAGCTTAGCTTGCTGCATCTGCAAAGTATCTATTTCATCATATGATATATGGTATCTGAATTATGGCCTGCGGCCACTAACGTCGTGGCGCTTCACCCACACCCGATTTATCAAACTTCGTTTGAATTAGATCGCAAGGTTCCACCCTGCACGGGCCAAAAGGGGATCAACAGCAATCCCCTCTTGGATCACCCTTGCCGTTCCGGCAACATTTTCGCTATTTACAAAACAATAGCGGCGAAAAAATTGCGACGGAAAGTAATCCAGCTTTTAACTTCATTTGAATCCTGCCTCGGACTTATTCGAAAATGCTAACGCTTACGATGGGGCGTCCCTTCCCCTCGAAAGCTAGCCTGACATCCATGTCAGAACTCACGCTATTTTCTTCAACGCCCTCAAGTTCAGAGTTGAATTTGACCATTTTCAAGTCAAGAAAACTAACTCGTTTTTGCCCCATTCCGTGCTAGCTCTCCAAACTGAATAATCATCAGGCAACGACGTTTGCCATACAATTTCTAATAGATAGGCAAAATTCAAGACCTGCCCCGAAGGACCGTAAATGCTCACTGACTTAAATACATTTTTAAGTAAGGCTCTTTATGTGCAATATAAGGTTTTGTATATGACTCGTACAATTCTCGTTGTTATCAATTAAAGACCTTAACTCATATCATTCGGAAAGTTAGATTGCTTTGGCCTGCTCGCTTAAGGCGTGTGAGGTCACTAAAACAGCGCTTGTAATCCACATTCCACTCGATGCCTCAAATAAAACATAGGCATAAAACCAAACAACCAGAAAATACTGGGGCCTACTTGTACATAGGATGCTCAATTAGTTGCTGTTATCCCTAGTATTGTGTAACTTGGAATTACTTGATAACCAACAACAGAAAATATGGCTAAGTCAAAACAAAGAGACGATTTCAAAGCTAAGATAAAAAGGGAACTCGCAGACAGAGCAAGCAACCTATGCTCTAAACCTGGATGCCAAAACCTAACGAAAGGCGCAAGGGCTGGAGCCCCGGGCTCCGCAGGTGTTGGTGTTGCAGCTCACATTTCAGCTGCGTCCGAAGGTGGTCCAAGATACAACCCTGACTTAACTCCCGAACAACGTAGCGATTACCAGAATGGAGTCTGGCTTTGTCAAACTTGCTCTGTACTCATTGACAGTGATGCCCTTAAGTACCCCGTAACTACTCTTGTACAATGGAGGAATGAGGCCGAAGCATACTCCAACGCGAACCTAGGCAAACCCCTATATGATGCGAGCACAGTAAGAAAAGAATGCATCAAAAGCGTTGTTGAGCATGCTACTGGCGACACCATTTCGTCATCAACGCAACTAGCGGTCGAAGCGCTAAACATCAACAACACAGAGTTATCTAGATTAGACCCGCGCTTTGACATCACAACTAACATTGTCAACAGCAAGGTCAATATTTTTATAGTTCCAAAAGACGAGATCGTCACAATATCAATAGAGCCCGTAGGATCCGATGGTGTCCTATATGAGTCTCTAGAAAGTCTTATAGAGGAGGGAAAAGAGTTTTCTATACCTACCGATCAGATTAAGGCAAGTGGATCTGCGCTCTTTGATAGGATTCTATCAGAGCCAGGTGGCGTGTTAAGCGCACGCCCTAAGATTGTAAAGATCCAATGTCAGCTATATGCATCAAATAAAAATACGGAATTACTGATATGTAGCTTCAATGCAAGCATGTTTGGCGGCACTAACCTCATAACAATAGAAGGAATGGCACTGAATAAATTTCTACATTTTTCTTCAAAAATATCAGATATTAACTATTCATCATTTACAGTTTGCACTAAGTCTTGGTTAAACAAGAAAATTAGCGTTCTCCCTTTTTTCCATAAACTTGAACGCGCTGCTGCTATACTTCACGAATCGGGCGTTCTGAAGGTTGTGCATGATGACTCCGAGCGAGGTGAGGTCAAGCTTGGGCAAACAGACCCCGAAGGCGTTAACCCTCTTATAGAGCACTTAGTTTCCGTAATCAGGTATGTAAGTAATGCACGTATCGTGAACAATTATTTTAAGGCAAACCTCACATTTCAACACTTCAATATACCGGTAGAGCAAATAAAAGCTTTAGACGAAATCTGTGAGCTTATTGAAAAACCGAAGGTCATAACCTCTGAGCAGGTAACATCAAACATTAAAACAAATGTACTTCTCCACAAGGATTTTTGTGCCATCGCAACAAGCCCCATAGGCAAATCTAATATGAATATTATTATAAACCCACAAGGAACCTTGCTTACACTATTCAACCAACCTATCCCCAAATACTTCATAAGTTATGAGTTTACCGACGTAACTTTATTATCAAAAGACGAGTTAATCCCTGGCACAGAAATAGAACTGGAGATAGAAATGAACGAGGGAAGCCAGTGTATTAAATCTCTCCACAAACAGAACCCTAGCCTATAATACAGGGGACTAATGGCGCTCTGCTTTGCTTAAGTCGACTTAGGGCTAGATTTAGTTCTAATCCTCTTACCCCCGGCTGTTCTGGTTGCTCGTTGCTGGATTGAAAACCCATAAACAATTTCTTCATATATCAGGCCTAGCGATAGGACTGGAATAACTTTTTTATGAATTTTTATCTAAGTTCTTACTCACCATCCTTAGGCAAGACGACTGCAACTACACCCGAAACACAACCGCAATTTTGAATAAACTAAGATATTTTTTCTAATCGATGCAAGGTTAACTAGAGTGGTTGCACTAGCTCACTTCTGTCCATAAATAAGCTAGATAACTTCTCAAGTAATGTCCAACTTTCGTTAGCCAATACAGTTTCATCTTGGTCTGGTATGGACTAAGCGCCACAACGGTCATGGCTATGTGCAAGACCTAATAGGTTTAATATAACCCGATTTGTCTTCACCGATCTCTAACACGTTAACGTCTTCCATAAAGGTAAAAAACTCATCATTCTCATTAAGTTTTATAAACACGTTTAATTCATTATTTTTAACAGAAAACTGACTATTTTTACATACAGACTCGACACTAAGATTAAAGCTTCCTCCGCCATCGCTATTGTTCATTCTGTATTTCTTTACAAGCTCCTGCCCTCGAAGCATTTTTAACGTATCATCTTGACTCAATTGCAAAATATAAAACTTACTGTCCCGATTTATTTCTTGTGTTAACTCATTAGGTAATACGTATTGAGTATTCAATTTTACAAAATACTCGTCCTCAAAATTATAGTTTGGGTCATTCGTTGTAAATTCAAACTTAATCACTACGTCGTTATTACTAACCACGATTCCATTAGGGGCTTGAACCGCGACAACTATCTCACTTGGTTCAAGTTCTAGCGGATTGACACTCATCATTTTATACATTGTTGTCAGTGGAATACTGCTGCATCCAGAAACAGCACAAATCATCATTAAAAATATAAAAACAAATCTACGTTTCATAATCCGTTAATACCTTACTAAAAATTAATAGTACTGAAATCCGTTTTATTAGTTTGATAAGCACAACTAAACCTCTAATAGTTATACTCATTTATTTATGTTGTGTCACGTTCAACAGCAATGTATATCACACCGCAGTTATTGTTCTAGTTCATAAATGCCTTATTCAACTCTGAACTTGAGGCCGTTGAAGAAAATAGCGTGAGCTGGCCATGGATGGCCCGCTAGCTTTCGCGGTACAGGATGTACCATCGGAAGTGTTAGCATTTTCGAATAAGGCTGAAGATGGTTACATTCGCTGTCAGAAGCTCGATAATTTCCGTCGCAATTTTTTCGCTGCTGTTGTTTAGTTAAAAAGCGAAAATGTTGCCGGAACGGCAGGGGTGATCCAAGAGGGGATTGCTGTAGATCCCCTTTTGGCCCGTGCAGGGTGGAACCTTGCGATGTTAGTCTGGTGTGAGTGAAGCGCCACGACGTTAGTGGCCGCAGGCCATAAAGCAATATCTAAAAACACCCTTTGTCCAAAGTAGGACAAACACCCAACTCCCCTATTCTACCGATTATCTGCCGTTGGCTTTTTCAGCAATTTGCGCTGCAAGGTTCTGCGGTGCATGCCCAGTTGGCGGGCAGTTTCTGATACGTTACCATTGTTGGTGGCGAGGACTTGTTGAATGTGTTCCCATTCGACCCGTTTGGGGTTAAGGGGTAGTTCTTCAATATCACCATAAGTCGTTGTAGTGTCTGGTGTGACTAATAATGCATTTAATAAGGTTTGAGTGTCGACGGGTTTGGCGAGGTAATTGTCTGCGCCGAGGCGGATGGCTTCCACCGCAGTCGCGATGCTGGCAAAGCCAGTGAGCAATACCATGTGGACGTTGGGTAATAATTGTCTTAACGGTTTAATTAACGACAAACCATTATGTTCAGCCAGTTTCATGTCTAACACGATATGCGTTGGCACAAATTGCCTGGCCATTAATAAACTGTCGCTGGCGTGATGGCAGCTTTTACACTCAAAGCCATGTTTGCCAAGGCGGCGAGCTAATATGGTCGCTAGGGCTAAATCATCTTCTATAATCAACAGCTTATTCATGGTGTTCTCAATTCAGCTTGTATTTACTTCAACGTCTATTATTTGAATTTCGGTTTATTTCAATTTTGGTTTATTTCAACGTCTGTTTACTTCGATTCGCTTCTATTCGTTTAAAATAGCTGCAACTCGCTTTTTATACGCTTAACGGCAACGTCACGATGGCTTCGGTGCCGCATTCTGAGTGTGGTTTAAGGTATAACTTACCGCCTAAACGCTCGAAGCTGGTGTGACTTAATAATACCGCGATGCCCATCCCTTTGGGACTTTTTACCATCTTACTGCCTAATGTTTGTAACAAATGAGTCGCAATGCCGACACCGTAATCACGTATAGTCATAGTCAGCTGATTGGGTTGTGACAAACCAATATTGATATCTACGCGGGTCTGGTGTTGGTTATCTTCACTGGCTTGAATACCATTTTGAATTAACGCCATTAATGCAGGCAACAAGCTCATGTCGGTCATGACTATACGTGACTCAACTTGTGGTGCTATGGCGATATTCAGTTGCGCTTCTGGCATCAACAAACTTATCTGTTCGGTTAAGGTTGCCACTAATTTGTCGACACGCTGCTCTGTCAATTTGTGCTCTCGTATCGACTCGGTCGCTAAACGTAAGTCTGCTAAGGTGACCTCGCAGCGATTCAACGCTTGCTGCATTTCGCTGATCAATTCCATTTGTTCTGCATCATGATGGGTATCGACTAACTCATCGGTGAGTAAACGCAATGTGGCTAATGGCGTTGCTAGTTGGTGGGCCATTTGCGCTGATGCGGTGCCTAAGGCCAATATTTTTTCCTGGCGTAACTGGGCTTCTCGTAAATAACGTAGCTCGGCATTTTTTTGCCTAATGCGTTTAGCAATAAAGCCTACGGTAACGGTTAACACCAATGCGGAAATCACAAAATTAAACCACATGCCTAAATAGTGCGATCCCATGTCCATACTGTGGCTTGCAGGCATAACATGATTTGCTGCCATTGGCATTTGGCTCATGTCATGATCCATTACCGAGCCACTATTTTGTTCGGTGATATCAACAATCATCAAAGTATAAAATATCGTCGATACGATGGTTAAGCACCACGGTGCCCATCTGGGTAAGGTAATCGCTGAAATCGCAATCGGTAATAACAGCAATGAAACAAAGGCATTGGTTGCCCCACCGGTAAAATATAACCAGGTGGCCCAAAACAAGGTGTCTAACAATAAGGTTAAAAACAACAAACCATTGTTGTTCATGCTGAGTCGATGAAATCGGTAGCTAAAGCCGACATAACAAGCTTCAAATATGAGCACGTAAGACAAGGTTACTGGAGGCGTGGTTAAGCCAAATAAGTCGGTAGCAAACAGAATAAGGCCGATTTTAAGTCCCCAATTGACTAATCGCAGTAACGCTAATTGTTGCTGACTTGCATTAAAAGGCAGACTCGCATTTGTCATACTATTATTTATCCTAATTTTTATGATGTATTAAGCTAAAGAACCCGCTTTCAAATGTTAGAGCCTTACAACACGGCAATTGTGGAGCATTTTATCAAAAATTTACCCTTGCAGTGCCAATATTAACGATATTAATTCAGCGAAGCAGACTCACTTTTTTAGTCAAAAATAAAGTTAACAACTAACAAAAACGCCTCGCCTAGCGTTAAATATGTAGATACAATGCATATCGATTCAAATAACAAAATCAACCAACTGCATTATAACCCCTCTTACAGGGTTATTAACGCATTTGGACGTTGGCAGTGTTTGCATTCATAGGTCATTTTTTCGAAATGTAACCTTTTTAAATATCTAATAATAAAACGATAAAACCAAGGAAGTTGTTCAATGATTAACGACATTATATCGCTCGCCAACAATGTGCTATGGGGCGAGTACCAAGTACTCATTTATATATTGGTATTTGCCGGTATATGGTTTTCATTGAAATTAAGATTTATTCAACTTCGCCATTTTGGTTACATGTTTAAAGTGATGAAAGGCAGCACACAAGGTGACAAATCTGGCATTAGCTCGTATCAAGCATTATGTACTGGCCTGTCTGCCCGAGTGGGTACAGGTAATTTAGCCGGTGTCGCGATGGCGATTTCGTTGGGTGGCAGCGGCGCAGTATTTTGGATGTGGGTTATCGCGCTACTGGGTATGGCAACCGGATTTGCCGAAAGTATTTTAGGTCAGTTGTATAAAGTGCGCGACGACCATAAAGAATACCGCGGTGGACCCGCTTATTATATCCGCGCTGGGCTGAATAAACCTTGGTTAGCGGTATTATTCGCGCTGTGTTTATTCCTGGGTTACGGCATTAGTTTCAGTGCCATGCAAGCCAACACGATTACTGACGCACTCAACCACACTTTCGAGTTATCGCCGGTATATTCCGGTGCGGTTATTACCTTTATTGCTGGCATCATCGTTATGGGAGGTCTTCGCAGTATTGCGCGTTTTGCTGAGTTCGTGGTGCCGTTTATGGGATTGGCATTTATTTTATCCGCGGTGGTGGTCACCATTATTAATATCCAACAAGTACCCGGAGTATTGATGGATATTATTAACTCTGCTTTTGGGTTAAACGAAGCGGCTGCTGGCGCACTGGGTGCTGCGATTAAAAATGGGATTCAACGCGGTTTATATTCTAACGAAGCCGGCGCCGGTAGTGTGCCGCATGCCGCAGCTGGTGCCACACCAGTTCCTAATCACCCGGTTGCGCAAGGTTACGTACAAATGCTGGGGGTGTTTATCGACACTATGGTGTTGTGTAGCTGTACCGCGATTGTGATTTTATTGGCTCAAGGCAGTATTGGCTCTGAAATGGAAGGTATTCGGATCACTCAAAACGCCATGACTTACCATATGGGAATAAGCGGCGATATGTTTGTTGCTATCATTATTACTCTATTCTCTTTTACTTCTGTGGTGGCCAACTATGCTTATGCCGAAAGTAACTTACATTTATTTAAGCTCGACAATATCTATGGCCGCACCATTTATACACTTTTGTATTTAAGCATGGTGTATTGGGGAGCGAATGCCTCATTAAAAGAAGTGTGGAACATGGCCGACATGGCACTAGGTTTAATGACGGTAGTGAACATCAGCGCCATAATGCTGTTAACCCCGACCATCGTAAATTTAACTCGCGATTATCAAGTTAAACTTAAAACCACTAACAAGCCTGAATTCAAACTGGCCGATGTAGAAATACAAGGTAAAACAGAAGACGGTGTGTGGTCTTAGCCTGTAATCAACGTATTTATACAATAGAGTTAACTTGAGTGTAATTTAGTGGTTAGTTTTAAAGCGGAATTGAATAAATTAGTTCAATTCCGCCCCTATATTTACAATAGCGCCATTACGACCGCACTAATACAACAGAACTATGACAACAGCTCTATGACAACAGCACTAGTAAAAAATAAGCCTGCTTACCGTTACGTTATCTCCTACTCTATTAACTTTTCAATTAGTCCAGCATTGAAACTGCATTGTTGATTAATCGACATTATTTGCTCAGTTCATATCACATCCATAATTAACCATAATCAGCAGCAATAGCCGTTATGATTAAAAAATTGCCAAAAGGTACTGGCCTTATCTCATAGGGTTAACGTAAAATAGAAGGCTAACAAAAGAGGATGTAATGGCTAATATTTCTAAATTTGATCGCGAAGACGTACTTGAAAGAGCAAAGAATCTGTTTTGGCAGAAGGGCTTTTTAGCCACATCCACGCGAGAAATTCAAACGGCAATGGATATGCGACCAGGTAGTATTTATGCCGCTTTTGGTAGTAAAGCTGATTTATATCAAGCGTCACTTATGCGTTATGCCCAAGCTGGCGAACAGAATTTAAATAACATGTTAGAACAGCACGATCGTGCGTGGGTTGGATTAACCCATTATCTACGCGGACTGATTAAACCATGCTGTGAAGGTTCACCAAGCGAATTGTGCATGTTGGTAAGAACGTTATCTGAATTAGATGAATCTCATCTTGATACATTAAACGTTGCCCGTGAGCTGCTCAGCAAATTTGAACACCGATTTGCCAGTATTATTGACAAAGCTAAACTTGAAGGCGACTTACCTGCCCATTTAGACAGTCAACTTACGGCTAAAAAAATTCAAATCAATATTATTGGTTTACGCTCTTATTTAAAAGCTACCGATGACGTTGATATGGTGAGACAACAGCAAGAAGAGTTTTTTACGCAACTCGCCAGCGTTTAACCACAAAAAAGCGCCTTATTAAGGCGCTTTTTTAATTCACGTTTTAACTCACGTTTTAGTTGATACCTTGATTACCTTGCTCGCTAACGTCTTCTTGAGTACTGCGTTGCGTCTCAATTCAGATAATAATATTAGCCAACATTAATTGCGCAAATAAATATCTGTACGTTACAGGTTACTTGCGAGTTGCTCTTAACATCCACGCTGTTTTTTCGTGTATTCGCATGCGATCAGACACTAAAGCAGCAGTTGACTCATCGTCAGCAGCTTGGGCTAACTTAAGCACTTGTCGCGATGTTTTAACCACTTGTTCATGGCCTTGGGTCAGTAAGTCAACCATATCAGCAGAACTCGGCACACCTTCAACTTCTTTAATTGAACTCAGGCGAGCAAACTCTTTATATGTTCCCGGTGCTGCCACATCCAAGGTACGAATACGCTCGGCAATATCATCAACCGCTACCGCAAGCTCAGTGTAATGTTCTTCAAACATTAAGTGTAATTCGCGAAAATGTACCCCTGTGACATTCCAATGGAAATTATGGGTTTGCAAATAAAGTGTATAAGAGTCGGCCAATAAGCTTTTTAAACCTTCGGCTATTTTTAGTCGGTCATCTTTTTTTATACCAATATCGATGTCAGTCATTTTATTCCTCATAAAGTAGAATTAATTAGTCATAACATTACAGCATTTGTATAAATGGTGATTACAAGCCAGCAAGCTCAACAATACATTATTAACAACTTGCTTACATTGTATCCCAGCGTGTCTTTGTCGTCGTTTTATGACACCAACGAAAACAGTTCACGCTGTTAAAACGAATATCACACCACTAATAAAACTGAACTCAATTCAAATAATGTTCATTTATAAAACAGATATATTAATTGAATGTCTACATGAATTAACGTAATAAACTCGCGTAAACCAAATCATCTCGAATCTATTCATTACGGTTTCGCTAACTCATCGTTAATGTTAGTGAGTATTTATACTAACATTATCATTTAATGGATCAACCGCTAGCCATTAAACTCTGTTAATACTTTTATCTTAATAAGTACAAGCAAACATTGAAGTGGATCTCATATTACTGCACGACGAGGAAACAACACAAAATACATATACATGACCACCACAAGGTTAATCAGCAGCACAATTACACTGAGCATACTAAAATGGCGAATCATTTCATAAAGCTCAAAAGGTAAATATATCGCGCCGCTAAGCAGTGCAAACCATTGGGTCCAGCGCATGTTATGCCATAAACCATAGGCTTCAATAAAGCGCACCGATGTATATACTGCCGCACCAAACGCCATTAACGTCAGACTAGATTGCGATACTGAACCCACCGCAGAAATAAAAATACCAGGGTAATGACTCGCTGGATTTAGGTGCAAATGCCTCACCAACTCAAGCGCTAACGCAGACAGATTTTGGCCCGTGTAGACATGCAAGCCAATGGCAACCAGTAATGCCAGTAAGCCTTTTGTTGCTTCAAGCACCGCGACAGCACGAACGCCGCCATCAGAATGTTTCATTATTATTGCTTTCCTGAAATAAAGATTGGTTTATATTAAGGTCGGTTGATTTTTCAAGGTTGTTTTTGCAGCGAATTATTGGTCATTACTTAAACAGGAGCTACAAGGAATAGACGTTGAGGTGTAGTCATTCTACATAAAAAGTCGATAACGCAGTAGAAATGAACAACAAACGCTGCCCGAAGGGTTCGGCTAAAAACGTTTTACTCCTTGTTGAGCGATTCTTTGGTAAGCACCTCGATTAAAATGTTGTTATATTGAACGAAATTTAACCAAAAAAGTTTACCAGGCCCTAATGTCTTATACTGATTAAGCCTATGATGGCTCATTAATACTAAAGCACATCAACGTAAGTATTTAGTCATTGGCGTAAAACCGCGCAATAAAAGATACATTAGTTAAATAACAACCCTGATTTCTTCGCTTAGCACTGAAACTGCATTTCCATATAGATTATGTATACACCTGTATGTTCAACAAAAATAGTGTAGAACGACTTCATATTCAATTTTTAACATTTAACATTTAACATTTAACATAGAGTCTGGCATTTTTACTGCTATGACAGTGCCTTTAGCACAAATAACATTGTTTGCAGAGACTGTTATTTCTACTACGACTTTCTTTTCTTTTACTTCGACAAAAGTCCCAATTAATTCAAGTTCAGCTCCCATGGGCGTTGGCGCTAGATAGCTCACATTCAATGCCGCGGTAACAAAACGTAATGGCGGCAATGTTCCCATAGCTCGATTTGCCTGCTGAAAAGCCACCGCTGCGGCGCTACCTGTGCCATGGCAGTCAATTAATGATGCTAATAAACCTCCATAAACAAAGCCGGGGATAGCCGTATAGCAAGCTTCAGGCGTATAATGAGCAATGGTTAAGCCCTGTGGGTTTTTATTGTTACTTTGCCAGTAACTTTTAAGTTGATGACCGTTAGTATTATTTTTTCCACAGCCATAACAATGGCTAAGCTCATCTGGATAACAGTCTTGAAAAGCAATTTCGCTCACAATATTTTCCTTCTATGCTAGGGTCTGTTGATCTTTGCGGGTTAAATTTTGTTCGAGATAAAAACGTTTTAATCGAGGCGAGTGGATTGCTGCCTAGCAATCTAAGTACCACTTGATTTACAAAGAATCGCTCAACAAAGAGTAAATCGTTTTTAGCCGAACCCTTTGGGCAGCGTTTGTTGTTCATTTCTACTGGGTTATCGGCTTCTATTGTAGAATAACTACACTACAAAGCCTCTACCTTGTAGATCATGTTTAAGTAATGAACAACAACTCGCTGCAAAAACAACCTTGAAAGATTGACAGACCCTAATGTAATGCCCTTTGGAATTACATTATGATTTTTGAATGATTAAAAACTGCGAATAACGGTTAATCAAAATCCCTTTGTTCATCAATCACCTTACCATCATCAGGTAAGCTATTAAGGGGTACTAATTCTACTGAGCCTGTTAATTTGGTTACTGTCTTTAATGTTTGGGCAATTTTATCTTTCAGTACCTGTTCATTACCATCACGAAGGGCTGATTCAATGACTTCACAAACTAGGTGCATCTTATCTTGATGATTAACCTGACTCACGACTAAACGCGCTTTTATAATACAGGCATCACTTTGACAGACTTTGTCAACTTGTTCAGGATGAACAAACATACCTTTAACTTTAGTGGTTTGGTCTGCACGTCCCAACCATCCCTTTATTCGCATATTGGTTCTACCACAAGCGCTTTCACCTGCCTTGATTGCAGATAAGTCTCCTGTCGCAAAACGAATTAAGAGATAATCTCGATTAAAACTTGTGATCACAACCTCGCCTATTTCGCCATCAGCAACCGGTAATAGGCTACCTGGACGCACAATCTCAACAATGACATCCTCGCTAATAATAAAGCCATCGTCGGCTATAGTTTCATAACCAATTAAGCCAACATCTGCAGAAGCATAAGCTTGTAAGGTACTAATTCCTGCAGCGTCAAACTCGCGTCGAAGTGCTGTAGGTAATGCTTCACCTGTAACCAATGCTTTTTGTAAACTACTCACATCACGATTGTCAGCAGTTGCTTTATCCAATAAAATTTTCAAAAATGAAGGTGTACCACAATAACCGTTAGGCTTTAAATCCTCGATAATATCGAGCTGTTGTTCCGTTTGTCCTGGCCCTGCCGGTATAACCACACAGCCACAGGCTCGCGCTCCTGAATCTAAAATAAACCCGCCAGGTGTTAAATGATAAGAGAGACAGTTTTGAACAATATCACCTTGCTTAAATCCAGCTGCATGGAAAGCTTGCCCGAGTCGCCACCAGTCATCCGCACAATGTTCAGGATCATAAATAGGCCCTGGCGATTGAAAAATTCGATGCAATTTTGCGCTTGCAGCATTTAATCCTGCCAGCGGAGGATTCAGCTTTTGCAGATTAATCAAATCTGATTTTCGCGTAATAGGTAATTTAGCTAATAGCGCTCTACTATCAATTTTATCAACATCAATATTGTTCAGTGTCTGCTGATAGTGTAAACATTCATGTTTAGCAAAGTTAAGAAAATCAGGCAGTTTAGTGAATAGTGAATGCTCTCGAGCATCTGCATCTTGGCACGCATTTTTATTAAAATAGCTGTTCATTGTTAGCCTATATTTGTGATTTTTCATTTAATTTGAGTTTTTCTAAATGAGTACTTAATTAACGTCACAAACTAATTAGTCAATAATAGTTATAACCAACGCTTGCGGCGTTTATAAGATTTCAAGCCTTTAAAACTCTTACGTTCTTCATTACCGCCGCCAAGATAAAACTCTTTAACATCTTCATTACTCATGAGTTGTTCTTGCGTACCATCAAGCACAATTTTTCCTGATTCCATGATATAACCATAATTTGCTGCACGTAGAGCGTAATTGGCATTTTGCTCGACCAACAACATAGTGATCCCTTGGTCTTGGTTAATTTTTTTAATAATACCGAAAACTTCTTTGACTAATAGTGGGGATAGACCCATTGATGGTTCATCTAAACAAATCATCTTTGGACGCGCCATTAATGCACGACCTATTGCAAGCATTTGCTGCTCACCACCGGATAAATAACCCGCTAATCCAGTCCGTTCTTTCAAGCGAGGGAAATAGTGGAATACCATTTCAATATCTTGATTTATTCGAGAATCTTTACGGGTAAAAGCACCCAGCTTTAAATTCTCTATTGATGACATATCCTCAATAATGCGGCGCCCTTCCATCACCTGAAATAAGCCACTAGCAACAACATCTTCAGCATTTTTACTGTCAATACGCTCACCCATAAAAGTAATATCACCTTTCGTTACCTCACCATTTTCGGTTTTTAACAAACCTGAAATAGCTTTAAGCGTCGTTGATTTCCCAGCACCATTAGGGCCTAGTAAGGTAACAACTTCGCCATCTGGCACATCTAAGCTTACACCGCGTAATACCTGAATAACGTCATCGTAAACCACTTCAATATTATTCACCGTTAATATAGATGATGTGGGTTGTATTTTTGTTGCAATTTGTGGCATATCTACTCCGTCGATGCTATTTGGCTATTAAGATGGTTACTGAGAAACACACACTATGCTGTGCTCCCAGCAACCTAAACGTTATTGAATTAAGTGTTAATTAAAAGCCTAACCAATCGTCTCTACGCTCTAGCGTAACTTGCGATACTTTCTCTACGACGACATCACCGCCGTTATAATTACCTTTATAGATATTGACCTGGTTAATTCCACGATGGTCTTCATTACTCCAATTAGCCGCTAAACACACGCCCTCTAATCCTTTAGGCACCCAGTTTTTATGCACGTACATGCCTTTTTTAACATTTTCACCGGTAATACCGCCGTTATCCTTTGCCCATTCCATTGCTTCTTTCATAAAGAAGGTTGAACAAACACCGCGCATATAATGATGAACACGCTCTTCTGTACCTGACTTATCAGACTGCTTAGATATTTCACGTACTAGCTTCATACCAGGCGCATCATCATTCCAAAAGGGTGTCATGGTCGGGAAAATATAATCCTTTATCCCTTCGCCCGCAGCGGCGAAGATATTCTTATCCCCGCCCCAAATATTCGACATAAATTGAATATCAGTACCTACGGTGTTACAAGATTTCACCAGTGAAAGCACTGAACCGCCTAAGTTACCAATGTAACCATAGTTAGAACCTGAACTTTTTAAACTTAAACATTGCGCCTTAAAGTCACCGGGTTTCATTGAAATAACAATCGATGGTTGTACATCAAAACCGAGTTCAGTAGCGTATTCCGCACATGCCGCTTTGGGTGCGTTAGGAAATGGATGATTGGCACCGATATGAGTGAATTTAGGCTTACCTTTTTCACCTTTGTCTTTCCAATCTTGTGCCGCCCATTGCACTAAACCACGACAAGCATCTGAGTAAGAGGCGCCATAAAAAAAGTTATAAGGTGCTGGTTTTTTAGTATGTGGATTTTTTCCGGTAGGATCAGTTAAATGACCAGAGTATGACGCTGAAAAAACTGGAATTTTATCTTTTGCAACAAAAGAAATTAACGCTTCAGTATCAGCGGTTCCCCAACCTTGCATCGCGACCATTTTTTTACGTGAATGCCATTTTTTATATGATGCGATGGCTTGCGGTACTTTGTAGGCATAGTCGATAGTTTCATATTCTAAGGTTGTGCCTTTAATACCACCGTTCGCATTAATGTAAGCGAGTGAATCTCGCACACCATCAGCATAGTTTTTACCCACAAAGGCTGTTGGTCCTGACATGTCGGCTAAATGTCCGACAAATACAGAATCTTCTGCTATTACCTGAGTGCTCATCCCCAAAGCACAGTATACGAATAGAGAACTTAATTTTGCTTTATGTTGCATGACTATTTCCTTCTTCTTTTAATGGCTATATTGCCAATGAATTGTTGTAATAATTTTTATTTATTCTTTCCCTTTCTATCCACACGGATTAGTAAGAAAAAGGGTAGAATTTCCAATAGTTTTTAATTTGTGCCCAACGATGTGCCATACCTTCGGGCTCAAAAATGAGGAATAAGATGATGACCAAACCTATTGCCATTTCTTTGATGTAAGCCAAACCATCAACCACGGCAGGAATATTGCCCCAGTCAGTCATTTTCATTAGGCCAACACCGCTTTCTAGCACTTCTGGCAAAAACACCATAAACACAACGCCCATCAACGTGCCTTTAATAGAACCCAAGCCACCAATAATGATCATCGCTAGAAATTGAATTGACATAAATAAGGTAAAACCTTCAGCAGACACATAGCCCAAGTAATGCGCATATAACGCACCACCAATACCGGCATAAAATGAAGAAACACCAAACGATAACAAGCGATATTTATTGAGTTTAATACCCATAATTTCTGCAGAAAGGTAATGATCTCGTACGGCAATAAACGCGCGCCCTTCTCGGCTACGCATTAAATTACAACCCCAGATATACATGAAAACTAAAGCAAATAATGCCACATAAAAAAAGCTTTCATCGGTATCAAAGACAAAGCCGAACAAACTAATAGGGTCTGCAGAAGAACCCGATGAACCACCTGAGAACCAGTCGGCACGTGCAAAAAAGTCTTCCAAAATAAATTGTGCTGCGAGTGTTGCGATTGCTAAATACAAACCTTTAATACGAGAAGCAGGTAAACCAAATATCATGCCCACCCCCATAGTTAAAAAACCGGCCAGTGGAATACAAAGCAATACCGGTATACCAAATGAAGTATTCAGCCAAGCGGATGCAAACGCACCAAAGCCAAAAAAAGCACCATGACCTAAGGATATTTGTCCGGTGTAACCAACGAGAATGTTTAACCCTAAAGCAGCTATGCCCAAATACGATATTTGAATAAATAGCGTCAAGTAGTAAGCGTCAACAACAAAAGGCGCAAGACATAGCAGTGCAATAGTAATTACTGCGATACTTTTGATGGTTTTAGTTTCAAAAATAGTATTATCTTGTTTATAGCTAGTACGAAAATCTCCGCACGGTCGCATTGTTAAACTCGACATAATTAACTCCTAAAAATTACATATAATATGCAATACACGAACAGAACTTTTTAATCCTTAGCGCTGCTCATGTTTTATTTTGAAATTGCAAATAGCTTAAATTCGTTCAATATCTTTGGTTCCGAATAAACCGTACGGTTTAAACCAAAGAATAATTAACAATACATAGAATGGTGCGATGTCATACATGTTGCCGATATGAAGATATTGACTATCAAAAAACTCTGCCACATTCTCTAGCACGCCAATAATTAAGCCTCCAACAATAGCGCCAATAATGGAATCTAGTCCGCCAAGGATCACGGCTGGAAACACTTTAACCCCCATCACGGCTAGTGAATTTGAAACACCGTTTACCATGCCAATAACAATACCTGCGGTTGCCGATACTGTTGCAGCAATTCCCCAGCTCATAGCAAACACTTGCTTAACAGATATCCCTAAACTCTGTGCGATTTGTTGATCGAAAGCGGTTGCTCGCATCGCTAAACCATATTTGGAATATTTAAAGAATAAGAAGAACGCGACCATGATAATTAACGCTATCACTGTGCTCATTAAGTAAGCTGATTCGATATTCAAACCAAAAATTTGGATATTTTCAGTTTCAAATACTTTTGGAAAACTCTGTGCAGACACACCGAATATCCACTTCATTAACGCTTGGAAAAATATTGATAACCCAATGGTGACCATAATCACTGAAATAATGGGTTCGCCAATCATCGGCCTTAGTACAATCATTTGGATTAAAATACCAAATATTGCCATAAATACCATTGTTGCTAAAAAGCCGACGATAAATGGTAATTCCAAGTAAATCAGCATTGCCCAACAAACCCATGCACCAACCAATAGAAACTCACCTTGGGCAAAGTTAACCACTTGAGTGGATTTATAAACCAGTACAAAACACATACCGACTACGCCATACAGCAAGCCAACAATTAAACCATTGATAACCAGTTGGATTAATAATTCATAATTCATGATGCTCTCCGTTCTGATGTGAGTTCATTTGTTGATGTATCGGGATTAGGTAAAAGCGAAGCCACTGTAAGCGCTGTTTGAATACGCGTTTTAGTACCATCCTGAAAGACAATAACGGTATCAATATCAACCTTTTCTTTGTCTTCATAGATAGATGAAATAATATCGCCGTATTTATCGGCAATAACCCCACGCCTCACTTTACGTGTACGTGTTAATTCACCATCATCGGCATCAAGCTCTTTATAAAGTAGTAAAAACTTATGGATTTTTTGTGCTTCAGGCAGTGATTCATTAACACGTGCAATCTCTTCACTCATTTTTTCATACACCTGGGGGAGCGTAGATAAATTGGTGTAGTTAGTGAATGCATAACCTTGTTGTTCCGCCCATTTGGCGACAATGCTAAAGCGAATACAGATAAGAGCAGAAAGATACGGACGATCTTTTCCTAAGATGACGGCTTCACCGATAAATGATGAAAACTTCAATTTATTTTCAATATATTGTGGTGAGTACTGGACGCCATTGCTGGTACAAGCAAGATCTTTAATACGATCAATGACCACTAGGTGGCCAGACGGTTTAAAGTAGCCTGCATCACCTGTTTGCATCCAACCATCAATAACATCTTCGTCATACGCTTTTTGGTTATTTAAGTAGCCTGTAAACATTCCAACTGTTTTAGCAATAATTTCACCAACACCTTCTTCATCAGTGTTAATGACTTTTACTTGGGCATTATCAAAAGCAACCCCTACACTATCGTAATCAACATCACCTTCATGATGAATTGTGTAGGCACCACACATTTCAGTTTGTCCATAAAGTTGACGTAACGGCACTCCGATAGTTTGGAAAAACCTAAAAGTATCAGGTCCCATAGCAGCCCCGCCCGTAGCAGCGGATTTTAAAAATGAAAAACCCAACCTATCGCGTAGAGCTTTCATCAATAAGACATCAGCAAGCCAAGACTTTTTACCCTGTGCTTGGCTCTCTTTAGCCAACTTCATAGCATAGTTAAACAGTTTTCTTTTAAGCGGGGTTGAATCCATCATACGCGCTTGAACATCTGCCAATATGCCTTCCCAAACGCGAGGCGCAAGCAAAACAAAACTCGGACCAATTTCACGTAAGTCAGACATTAAGGTTTCTTGCTCTTCAACAAAGTTGACAATTTGGCGGGCGATCAACGCTTGACCAACGGCATAAACCTGTTCCATGATCCAAGGTAATGGCAGCACAGAAACATAATTATCACCCGCATTACGAGGATCGGCTCTTAAGTAAGCGCTACAGTGCTTAACAAAATTTCCTCCATTTAACAGGGCAATTTTAGGTTTAGACGTGGTACCTGATGTCGTGCAGTAAATTGCTGTATCTTCTGGCGTTGTTGCTGCAACTAATTGGTCATAATACGTTGGTTGTGCTTTATCAATTTCTTGACCACGTTTATAAAGTGTCTCTATATCAATAAGGCGTGGATCATCATATTTACGCATACCTCGTGGGTCGCAATATACAATGTACTTCACTTTAGGAATGCCATCACCAAGCTCAAGTAACTTGTCACATTGCTCTTCATTCTCAGCAATAACAACAGTCGCGCCACTGCTATCGAGTAGGTAAATCACCTCGTCATGCATCGAGTCTTGATAGATTCCAATCGAGTAACATCGCATCGCATGGGCAGCGACTTCGCCCCACACCCATTCAGGTCTATTATCACCAAGCAAGGCAATAGCATCGCCTTTTTCTACTCCCATATCGAGTAAAGCTGTTGATAGCCATTTCACACGATTGTTATAGTCATTCCAGGTGAATTCATTCCAAATACCAAACTCTTTCTCACGCATTGACACATCGTTAGGCCAATTTTTTGCATTATGTTGTAAAATTTTAGGGAAAGTATTTAAACTTTCCATTTCAAAATCATTTTCATTATTGCTAATTGATGAAGCCATTAGTTAACCCCCTCTAATTGCAATATGTCTTCTTCCTCTTCTTCAAGACCAAGATAAGCACGCTTAACATATGGATCAGCCATCACTTCATCAGGTAAACCACAAATCAGTTTCTTGCCAAAATCAAGTACCATGACTTCATGAGAAATATCCATAACCACCCCCATGTCGTGCTCAATCATTACCACGGTAATACCAAACTCTTCATTCAAATCGAGAATGTATCTGGCCATATCTTCTTTTTCTTCAAGGTTCATGCCCGCCATGGGTTCATCTAAAAGAATTAATTTCGGGTTTAATGCCATTGCACGAGCAAGCTCTACACGTTTGCGTAAGCCGTAAGATAATGTGCCTGCAATTGATTTTCGAATATGAGAGATTTCTAAAAAATCAATAATCTCTTCCACTTTCCGACGATGTGCTAACTCTTCTTTTTGTGCACCAGACACCCAATATAAAGGTCCTGTAAGCCAATTATTTTTTAGCAGGTGATGACGACCAACCATAATATTGTCTAATACCGACATATGCCCAAATAAGGCTAAATTTTGAAAAGTACGTCCCATACCAAGATCGGCACGGTCATTGGGGCGTAAATCGGTAACATTTTTACCATCAAAGATTATTTTTCCACTATTAGGACGATAGCGCCCCGAAATGCAATTGAGCATTGAAGTTTTACCCGCTCCATTTGGCCCTATAATGGAAAAAACTGAGCCTTTTTTTACTGAAAAGCTAACATCAGTAAGGGCTTTCACACCACCAAACGCCAGTGATATTTGCTCTATATTGAGTATTGACGCAGTCATACTCAACCTCCTAAATTCAAGTGGGGATAAAATTCTGTCACAACTATTATGTTAAAAAATAGAGGGGGAAAACCCCCTCGAAAACGCAACAAAGATTGGGAAAGTTACGTAAATTTAAACAGTAGAATTGATAACGAGATCACAGTGCGTATCTCATGGTTGCTTGTATGTAGTTAGAATTTTTATCTAGCTCATCAAGAGAAAAGTTACCGACTTCAAAACCTACCGTGAGTTCCTTCGTTAAGTCTTGAAACAGATTAACTCCCCACTGTGTACGTTCTCGATTTGAAACATCACCTTCGACTTTTCCGTACAAAACAGTTGAGCGTAAAGATTCAGTCCAAAAATGGCGGTAAGCAACAAGTACAGAGGTTAAATCTTCCACTTCTTCACCATAAAGATCTTTAACAGCAGCAACGCCAACATAGCGACCTAGTTCACCTTTATGAAATTGGAAACGGATATCATCCTTACCCGTGGTGTTAATTCGACCGGCAATTGAGGCACCAAAAGCGGATTCACTATTTCCTAAACTGGTATTTAATTGACGTGCGAGACCCGAAACAGAAATACTGCCCCAGTCCCCTTCAATATTATATCGAGCAATAACATCCGGTACGCTGTCATTAGCGGTATCACCACCCCAGCTTTCTGGATTTTCAATTGCTACTTGAAAATTACCCATGTTATAGCGAATTTGGCCCTGGCGAATGAACACTAAGCCGGTAGTTGCACCAGCAAAATCAGCGGACTCAGGAATAGCACTTGTATTCATAAACGTTGACCACGTTTGACCAACCGTTAACTCTTTATATTTAACAAAAGCATGACGGATACGTGGATGGGCTGAATTAGAAACTATTTCATTACCGCCACCCCCCCAAAAATCCATTTCGATAAAACCCATAACATCGCCATGAACATATTTGGTATTGAAGCGTGTTTCGTTGGCAAAAATTTTAAATTTAGAAGCATCTTCGGTAAGTGGTTCGCCATCTCCTATCCAAAAATCTTTATAAGCAACATCACCATCAACATAACGAGCATCAATTTTAATGTAACCACCAAAAGTTAATTTATCATCTTCTGTTAAGTCAATTTCGTAGCCAGCAAACGCAGAACTTGTTGCTGCCATAAACGAAGATGCAAGTAGAATTTTTTTATATTTTGAATTAAACATTTAACTATTTCCCCTTGTATTTGTTTAATCAATACTATGGCAGTCGAACAAATCGACAATTGGAAATAAGGCCTAGCACCTAACACTTAGTCCTTTAGTCCAATTCCGTATAATTAATCTTGTGAGGGAAAATAGCTAAAGTTAAGATGAACAAATAAAATCAACTGGCGTGATAATAAGGAATATATGTTTTCAAATTGGCTATTGGTAAGCGTAAGCATTGGCTATATCAGCTTATTGTTTCTCATTGCCTATTTAGGTGGAAAATATCGCCATAAATTATTAGAAAAACAAAATGCAATTATCTATGCATTATCGCTTGGTGTTTATTGCACCTCTTGGGGGTTTTTAGGCACATCGGCACAAGCAGCAAATAATTCATTTACTTATATTTCGGTATATCTCGCACCAATATTATTATTTATTTTTGCATGGCCCTTTATTCAACGCATAATAACAACAAGTCTCAAGCTCAAGATCACTTCCATTGCGGACCTACTTTCTGCCCGTTTTGGTAAATCCCAAAGCTTGGCATTTGTTGTCACGCTAGTTGCGTTAATTGGTACTTTGCCTTATATAGCCTTACAGCTAAAAGCTATTGTTTACTCATACAAAATATTACAGCAAAATCAAGATCTTAATGTTTGGCAGATTGGTCTGGTTGTGAGTGGCATTTTGGCAGGCTTCACGATTATATTTGGCATAAGAACCATAGATGTTACTGAGCGTCATCCCGGTGTAATGATTGCTATTGCTTTTGAGTCTGTCGTTAAATTAATCGCTTTTTTATTGGTGGGCCTCTTTGTTTCCTTCGTCATCTATGATTCACCCATCGACATTTGGCGACTATCACAAAACAATATTTCATTTACACAACAATTTGATAGCAGCAGCCTGATCGGTATGGTGGGTTTATTAATTATCGTGATGTCTGCCTTCCTATGTTTACCAAGACAATTTCAAGTAATGTTTGTTGAAATTAAGGAAAAAAAAACCAGTAATTTAGCAAGATGGTTGCTCCCCATCTACATTATTGTTTTTGCTTTTTTTGCTGGCCCGATAGGCCTTGCAGGGACATTAAATTATGGTCAATCAATAGATGCAGACGCTTATGTGTTGTTTCTTCCGGCCTATAACGGGCAAGTATGGCTTTCTTTATTTGCTTTTCTTGGCGCCATTTCTGCTGCTAGCTCTATGGTTATCGTGTCGACAATAGCGTTAAGCACGATGTTAAGTAACGAAATAGTATTCCCATTAATGTTCAAGTTAGCACCACGAAAAAATCATGATTTTCTACATTTTCAATCACGCTTATTACTGATCCGTAAAGCCCTTGTCATTGCAGTGATCACACTCAGTTATTGTATGTTACTACTTTCTCCTCCTGACACATTAGCGTCATTGGGGGAAGTTGCATTTGGGGCTATCGCACAAATTGGTCCAGCTCTTTTAGCCGCTTTTTTCTGGCGAAGAGCGACTCAAAAAGGTGTGTTATGGGGAATAGTAAGCGGGTTTTCTATCTGGACATTATTGAATTTATTACCACAACTTGGCTTCTATCAACATCCTTTAGCGCATACAGGCTGGCCTGAAACAACCATGGTGACACTCTTTGGCCTCTGCATTAATATTTTAGTGCTGTATATTGTTTCACTACTAACACGGCAAAGCATCCGTGAAGAAATGCAGAGTAAATTTTTTTATAAAGAAGATAAAAATCAGCTCTCTTATTTACCTAAGCAACCGAAAGTTGATCTGCTCGAATTAGAATATCTCGTTGCACGCTTTATTGGCCAAGAAAAATCAACTGATTGCTTTGCACAATTTAATCAATCACACAAAAATAAAAAACATAAAACCTACAACGAAGCCTTGTTATTTCATGCAGAAAACACACTCGCCAGTGTTATGGGCTCAGCATCTGCAAAGCTCGTTATTTCCTTCGCTTTAGGTGGTCGCGACATAGCATTTGACCAAGTAGCCCAAATTGTTAAAGACAATTCAACACAACAGTTAGAATTTAGCCGTTCGGTATTACAAGGAGCAATAGAAAATACCAGTGAAGGTATATCAGTCATTGACGGAAATTTAAATTTAGTCGCATGGAATAAACAATATCTCGACATTTTTAATTATCCCAAAGATCTGGTTTATATCGGTTGCCCAATAAGCCAACTTATTCGTTATAACCTCGCTAATCAAAAACACTACATACCCGATATAGAAGCTCAAGTTCAAAAACGATTACAATATATAAGAGCGGGTAGTAAACATAAGTCAGAACGAAAGCTACCAAATGATAAAATCATTAACATTGAAGGGAACCCAATACCTGGCGGTGGTTTTGTGATGATTTTCTCCGATATTACTGAGTTTCGTCAAACAGAAAATTATCTTAAAGAAGAGAACACCGACCTTGAAAGTCGCGTATTATCACGCACTATAGAATTAGAGCAAGCAAACTTAGAACTCGAAAACGCCAACCGAGAATTAGCCCATGCGCAGCTTAAAGCGGAGCAAGCACATTTGAAAAAAAGTCAATATTTACGTGCCTGTAGCCATGACTTATTGCAACCATTATCCGCCGCTCGACTGTTTTCATCTGCTGTATGTTTAAGTTCAAGAGTGTCTAGTCAAGAACGACAGCAAATAAAACAAATAGACAATTCACTCGAGATAGCAAACAATTTACTCTTAGACTTAAATGAAATAGCCCGTATCGAAAGTGGCAATATTATCCCAGATATTTCGGTTATCAGTGTTGAACAATTATTCGCTATGTTGCGGTCAGAGTTTTCAGTGCTAACTAAAGATTATCATATCGATTTTCATTGTCATTCAAGTAAGCTATACATTAAAAGTGATTTAACGTTATTAGTAAGAATTGTGCAAAACTTCCTAAGTAATGCCTTCCGTTATGCTAACCATGGCAAGGTATTATTAGGCTGTCGTCGTAAAGGTCAAAATTTATGTATACAGGTACTCGATAACGGACCAGGAATACCTGAAGATAAGCAACAACAAGTATTTGAACAATTCACTCAGTTATCAACAAATTTGGTAGGACCAAAAGGCTTAGGTTTAGGGCTAAACATAGCACAAAGTTTAGCCAACATTTTGCAGCATGAACTTGGGCTCATCTCAAAGGTAGGGTGTGGTTGCTTATTTAGCGTTGACGTTCCCATTGCCAAAGAGCCTAAAACAATACAAGCAAAAGCCACTCGTGCCAGTGCAACGTTACAAGGGGTAGGCGTACTTTGCATTGACAACGAGATTGATGTAATTTCGGGCATGAGTGACTTATTAACCGCGTGGAAATGTCGAGTTTTTACTGCCCGTACTGCTAAGCAGGCTCTTGAAATTTATCAGGCTCACGAAGAAGATATCGATATATTATTAGTAGATTATCAATTGGTTGACGAAAAACAAAGTGATTATCTTCAATACAAAAACTCACATAAAAGAACCAATTACTCAAATAATCACAATAAGAATAATCGCTGTGCTAATGAAAATAGACTCAATGGCATTGAGTTAATTGCTTGTCTACGCGCGAAAAGTCATTACCCATTACCGGCAATATTAATTACTGCAACAACAGATGAGTCCGTATTAGTACAAGCACAACAAGCTGATATAGGCTATTTAAGAAAGATCATAAAACCACTCGCTTTACGTGCTTTAATGAGCTCATTATTAACGAGAAAACTAGAGCAAAATTACATTCCTAACTCATTCCATTAGCACAATCGCTATTGTGTAAAAGATGCATTTGCCATTTGACGATCATTTAATAGAATAACGGCTTGGGTGCGATTTTTTACGCCTAGCTTTAAAAATATAGTACTTGCATGGCTTTTTATTGTGGATTCTGAAAGATTAAGCTCATAAGCTATTTGCTTATTAAGCAAACCTTCAGCAAACATCAATAATATTTTCCGTTGCTGTGGTGTTAATGATGTTAATTTATCTTCTTGTTCTACGATATCATCATCAGGATTATAACTTCCGATTGGCGTCCACAGCTTCCCATTAATAACATCATTTATTGCTTTTATCATTGCTGGAACTGGTGTCGACTTAGGTATAAATCCCGCAGCACCTAAGTTCATGGCCTTGCGAATCGTCTCCGGCTCTTCAAAACCAGAAATAACAATCACACCAATTTCTGGATATGTGTGTCGAATATTAATCAAAGTGTTAAAACCTTGTGCCCCCGGGATATCAAGATCGAGTAGTATCAGATCAATATCAGAGGTTTCTTCCAATTTTTGCTCTAATTCAGGAATCGTCTGTGCTTCAAGTAAACAAGAACAAACAAAGCTAGACTTCAACATGAACGACAATGCTTGTCTAAAAAGTGGGTGGTCATCTGCGATAATGATCTTAGTATTTAATGTCATTTTATAACTTAATATTTAGATTAATGAGCTTTTAGTGTTAGCTAAGTTAATTTGCGCCAAGCTAGTGTTAACTCGATAAGGTAACAATATTATAAATAACTTCAATGGCAATTATGGCAAACAAGACTAAAGGACTAAGCCATCAAACGTAAAGAATCACGTTTGAACGACAAAGCACAGGCGTGTTTTAAAGGATTCTACGGCCTCAGCTAAGACATAATAAGCTAACGACAAATCAGAAATGAAAAACGGAAAAGGTCTACTTAAGAGTTTACACTTAATGTATTTTTTTAGTTAGAGATCAAAGAATGACTGCTGCTAAAGTAAGTTTAAATTGAGGTGTTAGCGTTCAAATGCTTGGTTACAGGCTCAAACAATCAAATTAAAATGTTAAAGAATATTGCCAATATTTAGTGATCATACTTATGGTGAACAACCTATTCAAGTCGTACGTAATAGCTTAGGTTCTGGTAAGTTGAGGGATAATAGCTAACTTACCAGTTAGACGCCAACAATGTCATTTGGCCACATGAATAAAAAAGGTTGTTGTGAAGGTTATGCTGTTGCAAAAATATTTTTGGGTAGCTATATGCAAGATCGTGTATCTGGAGAAACAATGAAGCTCTTTAAGATGCACTAGTTGTGGTGATGAATTGCATCACATATTACTTAATGTATCAAAGGCATGGTGATTTTGAATTGAAATTCATGTGTTTAAAAAACAGCCTAACAGAGGTGTTTGAATTTACATGACTAGGCCAGATAATTGCTCGACTTGTTGATGCTCATCATCAGATAGTGCACCGTAATCTCTTGGGTATGACCAACCATAACCCCAGCGAAATTGAGTGGGTAAATAAGGCGAACCACCTACTCTTACTCCGGCCAACATTAATAAAGCAATTTGTGGCTGACCAACATTGGTGACGCAAACACGTAACGCTTTATCTGATGCGAGGCGTTCATTAAATGTGCCGCCTTTCCAATAGTCATAATCATGTTTTTGGCAACATGCTAACCATAATTCGCTTTGCTCAAAAGTACCGTCAGGGAATGCACTGCAACCATCACTAGTGAAAGGTGTTAGCGTGTCAGCCTGTGCAGGATTGACTAGCATCGACACACTGGCGAAAACCAGAGCAGTGCAATTTAGGCAATATTTGTTCACTATTAAGATCCAGCTTAGATTATTCACACATTATGATGCCACAGCAACGATGACAGTAATAGAATAAAACATTGCTTGTTGATTAAATCATCTTTTACATCAATGGGTAACGCTTTATAACTGCCAAACTAATGAACCAGTTTAATGTGCCAAATTAGCAAACCATTTTTGGTACGGTTGATACACGTCGTAAAGCCAATTAAAGACTGCGGTATACACTAAAATAAAGCCTAAAACCCCAGCTTCTAATACTAAGGTGTCAATCAGACTTAATGACAAATACCATGACACTAATGGGATGGTAAAAAATAACATCCCGCCTTCAAAACCCAATGCATGAACGACTCTAATGCCAATTTTACGCTCAACTCTGTCTGAACCGTTGAGCTTATCAAACAATATGTTGTAAACGTAGTTCCATAAAACAGCAAACAATGACAAACAAATACTCACTATCAACATGTCTGTGCTGTTTTTTTCCACTAACATCGCACTCACTGGCACAATAAAGGCCAACGCTATCACCTCAAAAGACACGGCGTGGAACACTCTTTCTCTTCTTTGCATGTTTATCTCTATTTAATGGTGACGTTTTGGCTATTTTCATCCAATATATAGATACATTAAAGTTGGTAAGTATCGGTAAAAACGATATGTATAGTATTGAACAGCTTGAGGCCTTTGTGGCGACCGTAAAAACGGGGTCATTTTCATCTGCAGCAAGAGCGCTTAATAAAGCACAATCTGTTATCAGTCAGCATGTGATAAACCTTGAAATTGACTGTAATAGCGAACTATTTGATCGCAGTGGCCGCTATCCTCAATTGACACCAGCAGGTAAAAAACTACTGCCCCATGCCCAAGTGTTGCTCAGCCAGCATCAACGACTGCGCGATTGCGCCCAAAGTTTAGACCAACAAGCAATATCTGAATTGACGATTGGTTTAGATGAAGGAATACCTCTACAAAAGCTGTTCAATATTATTAATGAGCTCGAAGCTAAGTTTCCGACAATTACGCTTGAGTTTTTAACCGCATCAAGCATTGATATTATCGATATGATTGACACTGAGCGGGCTGTCACCGGCATTATTTTCAGTGAGTTAACGATCCCGGCTCACATCGATTTTGAATCTATTGGGTCAATTAAATTTGATATGTATGTGGCCAGCACACATCTGTTAGCACAACAGATATATGATAATTTAGCCCATTTGAAATTGCATCGACAACTATTGATACGCTCTCGAAATACTAAATCCAGTAGCTTTCAATTCGCCATTAGCCCAGACGTTTGGTACGCCGACAATTATTATATTTTGTTAGAACTTGCATTGCAGGGCCATGGCTGGTGTTTACTGCCCAATCATATTGCCAATCACTACGTGGATAGCGGGCAACTAGTCATGTTACCGTCTGAATTTAAAGAGATTGGTTGGCAAGCAAATGTTGATGTTATTCAACACCATCGCTACAGTCACGAACCGGTGTTTAAGCAACTCAGACATTCTTTGCGACAATTACTAACGTATTCAGCATGATGATGAACACTTTTAAAATTGTTATTTGAGTTCACAACGACTTCGTAGTTAATGCATTAAATGAGAAAACCTAGTATGCAACAGCATCAGAAACCCCTGTTTATTTCGCATGGTTCTCCTATGATGGCTGTTGAAAACAGTAATACATCGTGTTTTTTACAAAGACTTGGCCAAAAAATTCCAATACCTACAGTCGTTATTGTGTTTTCAGCTCATTTAGATGTCATTGACGATATAGTGATTACCGCTGGAGCGCGTCCTGAAACAATACGCGATTTTTATGGTTTCCCTGATGAACTGTATCAAATTCGCTACCCTGCACCGGTTGCGCCTGTATTGGCAAAAAAATTGCCGACACATGTAGCAGGTATTAAGGTCTATTTATCTCCAACACAAGACTGGGATCATGACGTGTGGATCCCACTGAAATTAATGTACCCGCAGACGAACATTCCCATTGTACAATTATCCATTAATACCCTTGTAAGTGCAGCGTAAAACTATCGATATGGACAGCTTATAGCATCGTTAAAACACGATAACATTCTTATCATTGGTTCTGGTGGAATTAGCCATAATCTAAGCGAGGTTTTTCGTCAGCCTAAAACACAAAATGGCGTTGCTATGATGAATCAATTCACAAAGTGGGTTGAAGAAAAATGAGTAAGCAATGATACCGAATCGTTGTTGAACTAAATACAGCTCGCGCCATTTGCACAGTTTAATCATCCGACTCAGGAATATTTTACCGCTTATTGTTGCTTTAGGCACAAGTGCAGCAAGTGTTGCCAAAAAAATACATCAGGATGTATTAGATAATAAAGAAGAGAATAAAAATTTAAGTTTATGTATCCGCTATATTAATTGCTATCTATTGGATAAAATACCCGCTATCACATGTCGGTAATCCAAACACATTGGACGTAGTTGGTAATTCGTCATAAACTGCAATGAAGTCTTATATTTCATTGTCGATACATTTATAAACTCTACCTAAGTATTTTTTGATAAAAGCTTGATCTTCATTGAGTTATTTCGCTTATATTACAGTACTAAATACGCTATATTATTAAACATATCTTGCTATAACAATATCATGTCTTGCATGGCTCATACGTTGATAAGTAAACCCAAGGAAACGATTTATGCTGATTGAACATGACATTACTGACGTTTGTGTTGGAATGTATGTGGTCGAAATAACCGAACCCAAAGATACGTTTTCGCTCGCTAAACCTGGTGTGCTTAAAAGCGAACGAGTCATTGACGCATTAAAACGGAAATCGGTCACTAAACTGCTTATTGATACCAGCAAAACTGAAGTTATTGTCGAAAAAGCTGAGCAAAAAATCAGTGTGCCTAAATCTCAACCAGCTCGTAAACTCACGCCTGCACGCATTGATGTTAAAGCAAATTTCTTTAATCAAGAAATAGTGAGAGCACGCCAAGTGTTTAATGAGTCAAAAGACATTCAGAAAAAGCTGTTTCATAATGCACAGCATGGTTTGCCTCTGGACATGGATCCGGTACAAAAAATTACTGCTGAATCCACAGATTTAATTTTTAATAATCCAAATGCTTTGTCATGTGTGATTAATATTCGTAATAAAGATGAATATTTATTAGAACATTCTGTGTCGGTGTCCGTGCTGATGACCATGTTTGCCGTGTACAAAAAAATCGACAAAGACATTGTTAATCAATTAGCTATTGGTGCATTTTTACATGATGTTGGAAAAATCATGATCCCAGATCGGATTTTAAACAAACCAGACAAACTGACCGATGAAGAGTTTCATATTATGAAAACTCATGCCAGTTACTCAATTGAAATCATGAAAAGCACCCCAGGGATCAGTCCGTTGAGTTTAGAAGTAGCAAGCTTACACCATGAAAAACTCAATGGATTAGGTTACCCATTTGGCGTACCAGCAGAAAAAATCACCCTTTATGGCCGTATGATCAGCATATGCGATATTTATGATGCGCTGACTTCGCACCGCTGTTACAAACAAGGTTATGCCCAAGTTAAAGCGTTCAGTATTTTGCGCGCGTTAGCTGATAAAAATGAATTAGATAAAGACTTAGTCGATCAATTTATTCGCTGTATGGGTGTTTACCCTGTCGGGTCGGTGGTTCAACTTGAATCAAATAGACTGGCTATTGTTGAAGGTCATAACCCGAAAGACCCTATCCGTCCGTTAGTCAGACCCTTCTATCGTTTAAAACCAGATCATTTTGAAGCAGGAAACAAAATTGATTTAGCCACGGTCACTGATGACTTAATTGTTAAGTGTGTACGTGCTGATGATTTTAATCTAAACATGGAACAAATTATTGAGTATTTAGCGCACGAAGGATAGAGAAATGCCATTAAACGAATTTAATGGCATTTTTTTTATTGATTATTTATCAAAAAGTTGCAACATAACACTTAGTCATTCGCTATTTAGATGCAGGCAATACTTTTAGTCCAAATAAATATCGTGTCAGCTTAAACGGCCTAATCACGTAGTAACATAGCAAGGCACACACCACAAAAGCACTCATTAATACACTGACAGATTTAACCGCAATAGACGCCTGCCACTGCACAATATAAAACGCCAATATAACAATCACGGTTTGATGCAGAATATAAAACGGATAGATTAATTCATTGGTTTGATGTAACCATGTTGGCGTCTTTTTAATATGAGCAATCGCAAAACCTGCCATGGTTAATAACCCAGACCAAGACACTAGCGTACAAACTAACCACCATAGTTGCCATCGTGTGGTAAGTGACAAATACGGGCTTAAATCAGGTGAGTAATAGTAGCCATAAAACAGGATTGAACTCACAAGCAAACTGACTAAATAAGTGTATCGATGTTCAGCTATTGCCCGCCAAATAACCTCACTTTTAACAAAACACATGCCCGCAAAAAAGAAAAACAGATAGAACACACTTAATGACAGGTTTTCGATATGATGACTGTCTGATGGCGCAACATATTTGAGCCCACCACGTAATACGATTAACACTAACACTAAAGAGAGTAAGCCAAAACGATGACGACTGATTCGTTCAAGCCATTGTTGTAATTTATTGCCGGTTTGACGTGTTAACCAGTGCCTAAATGGCACAGCAAGCAGCATAAAAATGACTAAAAACTCTATAAACCATAAATGATTACTATCAAACGACAACAGCAATTGACCATACGCCGATGCTAAAGAGCTATATTCAGTGATGTTTTCATAATAATTTTGTGGCGGCACAATCAGTATCATTCCCACCAGCAAAGGGATAAAAAGCCGGTGAAATTTACTCGATAGAAATTGCCGAACAGGCATTTTTTGCAGTAACAAAAAGCTGGCTGCACCCGCAATAAAGAACAATGTTTGCAGTCTGAGTTGTTCAAAGTACACCATGATATCATCAAGAACCTTGCTCGACTCATTGTTCATCACATGCCAGCCGTCACCATTAAAGGGCATAAACACATGGTGTAAAAATACCGCAAAAATCAATATAACCCTTAACCAATCGAGTTCTGAGTAACGCCTATTATTTTGTAACACTTCTTGCATAATCAATGCCTTGCTTTGACCTGTTAATATAAAACGTTGAGTATCGATCCGGCTTAAATGTATTGTTCCATCTCACTTAAACTTCATCACTTAAGCTGCACTTCTTAAACTCTATCATTCAAGCTCTATTAATTAAGCCATACTTTTGGCAATTTTAGCTTTGTTGTGTAATGCCAACGCGACAAAAGCATCTACAGTAGCACGATCATTAGCACGCTTTACATGTAGCTGAGTGGGTATAGCTTTATGTGCATCTGTGAAAGATAAAAAATGACAGCCTTGACTGTATAATTTACGAATACAATAAGGCGCAATTGCAACACCTAAACCAGCAGCCACCTCAGTTAACAAGGTCTGCATGTGTTTAGGTTGGCTGATAATATTGGCCGAAAACCCCGCTTGTTTGCACAGCATAATGGTATCGTCAAACAAACCTACAGCTTCGTCACGGTTAAAAATAATCAACTTTTGCGGTTGTAATTGACCCAGCTCTATTTGGCTATATTCAGCCAGTGGATGGTGTTGTCCCACAACGGCTACCAACTTGTAGATGTAAATATCACTACTGTTAAATTCATCCATAATCCCGCTGGGTAATGGCCGCGAAAACCCAACATCTATGCGGTTATCTTTAAATGCTTCAATTTGTTCTGTCGCGGTCATTTCAAATAATGTGACATGCACATCAGGATATTGCTGCGAACTAAATCTGCCATAAAAGTCAAACATGCTGAACTTAAATGAGCGATATTAAGCTCGCCGATTTGTCCATCATAGGCGCGTTTAACCTGGCTTTTAGCTTTGCTGGCCAGAGCTAATATTTGCTTAGCATCATTAAGTAATTGCTGTCCTGCAGTAGTGATCAATACCTCACGCGAGTTGCGGGTAAACAATAATACCCCTAGCTCTTCTTCCAACATGGCAATATGACGGCTAATCGCTGGTTGTACCGTATTGAGATCACGCGCCGCGGCAGAAAAACTTTGGTGTGACGCTACGCTAATAAAGCTTTTCAATGTTTTTATATCCACAATCACCTCAAATACGTTTTTGCTATAGATTCAATAAAATAATAACATTTTTATTATAGACGCTAACACTTTACTCTTTAGCCTAGTTATATTTACAAAGTCCCAATCACAGAGTCGTCTGCCAAAGGCTAGCTAAATTAGTTGCTATCGAGGGAATATATGAAAAGTTTACAACAGCAAACCGACGCTAAAATGATTGAGGGACGACAAAAGAACCCTGATTTCATGAAAGTCGTTGACGATATTATTGAGCAAGCAAAAGCATTTCAACAAGGTGATAGTGCAATTAATCTTGGCCAAAAAGCGCCCAACTTTTCGTTACCTCATTCGGATGGGAAATTAATATCTTTGGTAGATTTACTGCACCAAGGCCCTGTTGTAGTGACATTTTATCGTGGCAGTTGGTGCCCGTACTGCAACTTGCAGCTTCGTGCTTTACAAGCACGGTTAGCCGATATTCATACCCTTGGAGCTCAATTGGTTGCCATCAGTCCGCAAGTGCCGGATGGCTCTATGACAAAAGATGAAATGCAAGACCTAGAGTTCTTGGTATTGTCAGATCAAGATGCAAAAGTTGCATCACAATATGGGGTTGCATGGCAAGTGCCTGAATTTCTCGCTGAACATATGCGCGTTGATCGCAAACTCGACCTTGAAGCCATCAATAATGGCAATGGCAGTGTGTTACCGATCCCCGCGACATTCGTTATCGGTCAAGACGGCGTTGTCACCTGGCGTTATGTCGACGTAGATTACCGAACTCGTTCAGAGCCAGAAGACATCATACAAGCATTAAAGCTGCTGGCTTAACGTTCAATGCTGATACCAATGACAGAGTGATAGAACAATCACTCTTTCGCCCTCTTTTCTTAATCTTAGTTCTTCAGCAAATCACAGGTAAAACAATGACTCGTTTATCTAAACTTGGCAGCTTTTCGCTGCTGTGTATTGCCAGCCTCACCATTATGGTTGGCGCCCTTGTTGCTCCGGGATTATTAAGTATATCGAATGCATTGGGCATCAATGAATATGCGGTATGGCTGGTGACTTTCCCGGCATTAGGTGCAGTATTATTTGCCCCAATAGCGGGTAAATCAATTGATAAGTTTGGTGCTTATCGGGCGCTCATCGTCGGTTTAATACTCTATGGGGCCTTGGGTTTTGCGGTGTATTGGCTGAATGGCCCTTGGTTTGTATTGTCTAATCGTATTTTATTAGGCGGTATTACTGCGGTAGTTATGGCGAGCAGTACCGTACTTATTTCGCAATGGTACACCGGTAATGAGCGGCTCAGCATGATAGCTAAACAAGGTATGGCTATTGAATTAGGTGGAGTATTGTTTCTGTTTTTAGGCGGTACATTAGCCAGTATTAATTGGGCTTATCCGTTAAGTTTATACTTAGTTGCTTGGTTATTTTTACTGATGCTGTTGTTATTTGTGCCGCGTAAACATCCATCACTCACGATTGAGTCTGAATGTGATAACAACCAGACTCAACAAGGGCTATCACTTCATCAGGTTTATCTTTTTGCCACTATGGCAATGGTGATCTTTTTTACCGCTATTGTCGTGCTCCCGAAGAGCATGGTTCAACAAGGCTATAACGAAGCTCAAGTGGGTAATTTACTAGCGTTTATCTCATTGGTTGCAGTGGTTGCTGCGCACTTTATGCCAAAAATTGTCAAACACATGAGCGCAACATATATGTTAGCTGTCGCATTTGTAGCATATGCCCTCGCGCATGTTGGTTTTGCAAACGCAAACGGTATGCCGATGTTACTCATTGGAGCTGTCTTTGCGGGTATTGGTTTTGGTTTTAGTATTCCGTTACTTAACCATATGACGGTAGAAAAAAGTGCAGCCAACGTTAGAGGCAAAAATTTATCCTATTTTACGATGGCCGTATTTGGCGGTCAGTTTATCACTTCGTTTGTTGAATTTATTCCCGGTGGCACCACTGTGAGCTTTTCTGCCGCCATGCTATTAGCCAGTATTGTGGCTGTGATATTGGTCGCCATACAATTAGCAAGACAAAGGGCTGTTTGAGAGCTGTTTGTTATCCAGAACTTAGGTTATTTATTATGAGTAACAATATCTCCAAGGCTAATGAATTAATAATGAGTGCTAAATATCATCATTTTTGGTCGCTGTAGACATTATGGATTTTCTGTTTGTGCTATTTTATTGTATCGATATTCAATATTAACTCACGAGTACTAATGAATACGTTAACCCTTGAATATATCAAAAGCATATTACCGCCACGGCCGGATAACAGTCATAAAATGACGTTTGGCCATGTATTGAATATTGCCGGTTCGCTGCATTACCGCGGGGCAGCTTATTTGTCGAGTTTATCCGCATTACGAGTGGGCGCGGGTTACGTCACCTTAGCCAGTAGCCCATCGGTATGTGACAGTGTGAGTGCATTAACACCCAACATCGTTACTTTTGCGTTACGAACGTTGTCGCCATTATCGGTTCACTCACTACAACGCACAGCAAATCTACATCAAAAAGATGCGCAAATCGTCGATGTACAAACTCTTTCACCACAAGCTGTTTTACAGCTCAGAGATAAATTGACTCAAGCCAGCGCCATTTCAATTGGCAGTGGTTTAAGCATTGGCCAAAGTACCGATCAATGCATCGATATCACAGCTATTAACACTGAGTTAACTGTAGATGTTGACGTGACTCTTTGCACTGAGATGAGCGCAGAGATAAGCACTGACTTGAACTCAGATTTGAACTCAGATTTGAATTCAGATTTACGTTCAGAGTTGCCTATTTGTAATGTCATCAAAGATAATCAACCACACTCAAACGAGTTAATCCCCCCACAAGGGAATCATGGTTTTTTTTACGCCCTACTCAACGAAATACAAACCTGCACAAAGCCAGTAATATTCGATGCTGACGCGCTAAACTTTATTAGCCACTTACTTAACCCACCAGTACCATTTGGAACAACTACGGTGACTTTGCCTAACAAGAGTATTATCACACCCCACCCAAAAGAACTGGCAAGATTACTCAATATGGATGTCGCAACACTACAAACACAGCGGATGCATTTTGCTCGCTTAGCGGCAAAACAGTTAAATACGATTGTGGTGCTGAAAGGTAAAAACACCGTGATAACTGACGGTAATGATGTTTTCATTAACCCAACAGGTAACAGCGCGCTAGCCAAAGCCGGAACCGGAGATGTGTTAACAGGTATGATTTCAGGGTTTTGCGCTCAAGGCGTTAGCCCAATAAATGCAGCGTGTTTGGGTGTGTATCTGCATGGTTTGGCAGGCAACATTGCTGCAGAGGACTTAAGCCAATATGGCATGTTAGCCAGTGACCTACTTAGCTATATTCCTAAAGCTATTTTAAAAGTATTAGCCATTTAGCCAATGCGAAATCAGCGCGTGATGGTGACCAATACCGAGATGGCTTACCAAAGGCTATATCGTAATAGTGCATGCTATAAATGTTTATTCATACCCTATTTTAAAACACAAAAGTAAATGACCTCTGCATTGATGACTAGTGGTTATATTTCAAATTGTCTTTATATACTCTATTTTTTATTTTAAAAAATACCCGGAAATACTGTGTACTCCGGGTTACCATTAGCTATTTCAGGTTGAGACTATTTAGCAGCATTACGTGCTTCAGTCAGCCAACCGTTCCATTTATCCTGATTTTTGGTAATCCACTCATCTACGTGGCCTTGAATATCCTGGGTACTCTTTTCACCTTCGTTCATCCGAGTATTTTGTTCATTGATATCACTAAGTGGCACTGTAAATACCTCAAAAAATTTCCTTGCTGCCGGATTTTGCTTGGTGAATTTCTTGTTGGCGACTATCTGGATGTCAGACACGACAAAACCCAGTTTTACCGGGTCAGAAACCGCGCCTTCAATTCCATTCACTGTCATCCGTTCAACTGCAGAACTTTGCGCCTTTGTCGGCTTTATTTCAGGCACGTTGATCCACACAACATCCTTGCCTGGCTTCAGTTTAAAAATGGTCCAATTTGGTGCCCAAGTATAGAAGAAGATTGGTCCACCATTTTTATAACCCGCCATCGCCGATGCCATTCCTGCTGCATATGAAGCGGTCACCGGATTGATAGCATCTTTGAGATCGTATACATCCATATGGTGGCTGATTATTTTTTCACATCCCCAGCCTGGTGGGCAGGCGGTAAGATCTGCCTTGCCATCACCATTGGTATCAAATGCTTTCTTCACCTCAGGGCGTTTAAAATCTTCAAGAGAAGTAATGTTATATTTATCTGCCTCTTTCTTAGACACCAAATAGCCCTGTAGACCACCGGCCTTAACCACAAAACCTACTTTTTCGCCTTTGTCATAAAATCCTTTCGGCATCTGGTCATCATGATTTGGAAACCAGCCATTGGTCCAGTAATCAACATCACCGAGAGTCACTGTCTTGTAAAAGATCGGATTCGACAGATCTTTAGGTTTTTCTACATCATACCCAAGTGTTTCAAGGCCTCGTCGTACAAGCGCTTCCTGAAAAAATCCCGTGTCCCACGTGGCTCGCGCAGGTTTGACTGTTACGCCTTCACCTGGCTGGTGATTATCGGCAAGAGCTGCTGACCCTGTCATGGTCATTGCAGCTAAAGCGACACCCATTATTACTTTCTTAATTTTCATTTTCGTTCCTTATTTTTTTGTTGCCATAGATTGGGTCATTATCTTTAAATAATTACCAATAATAGACCTGTACCTTTGGACATAAATAAGCACATTCATTTTTTAGGTCATATTTCAAATAATATTTTGAATTTGAAAGCATTTTTAAAAAGTATGATAAGAACTTAGGCTTGTTCTGTTAAAAAGCATCATTGCCTCATAAAGGGCTACATCATTATCAGCTTTGCCCTCTTTTTTTAAAACGCTGACATACGTTTTACTGAACACTTGGGGGTTTGAATAAAAAATAACCCGTAAGCACTGTATGTGTGCTCCGGGTTACCAATAAGCTATTGCAGGTTGAGACTATTTAGCAGCATTACGTGCTTCAGTCAGCCAACCGTTCCATTGATCTTGGTTTTTGGCAATCCACGCATCTACGTGGCGTTGAATGTCCTGTTCACTCTTTTCGCCATCGTTCATCCGAGTATTCTGTTCGTTGACGTCGGCAAGCTGCAGGGTAAATACTTCAAAAAATTTCCTAGCTGCCGGATTTTGCTTGGTGAATTTTTTGTTGGCGACGACCTGGATGTCAGAAGCAACAAAACCAAGTTTTACCGGGTCAGAAACTGCGCCTTCAAGTCCCTTTATCGTCATTCGTTCAACAGCAGAACTTTGCGCTTTGGTCGGATTGATTTCAGGCACGTTGATCCACACAACGTCCTTGCCTGGCTTCAGTTTAAAAATGGTCCAATTTGGTGCCCAAGTATAGAAGAAGATTGGTCCACCATTTTTATAACCCGCCATCGCCGATGCCATTCCTGCTGCATATGCCGCTTTCACTGGATTGATAGCATCTTTGAGACCATATACGTCCATATGATGGGTGATTATTTTTTCACATCCCCAGCCTGGAGGGCAGGCAGTCAGATCGGCCTTGCCATCACCATTGGTATCAAAGGCTTTCTTCACCTCAGGGCGTTTAAAATCTTCAAGGGAGGTAATATTATATTTATCTACCTCTTTTTTAGACACTAAATAGCCACCCAGTCCACCGGCTTTCATTACATAACCAATCTTTTCAGCTTTTTTATCGAAGTTTTTCGGTAGTTGATCGTTATGCATTGGAAACCAACCATTGGTCCAATAATCAATATCACCGAGAGTGACAGTTTTGTAAAAAATGGGATTGACCAGAGTTTTGGGCTTTTCAACATCATACCCCAAAGTCTCAAGACCTCGTCGTACAAGCGCTTCCTGAAAAAAACCGGTGTCCCATGTCGCTCGAGCTGGTTTAACGGTTATGCCTTCTCCTGGCTTGAGAGTATCAGCAAGTGCTACTGACCCCGTCATTGTGATTGCAGCTAAAGCTGCTCCCAGTATTACTTTTTTAAGTATCATTTTACGTCCTTATTTTTTGGGGTTGCCATTGATTGGGTGATTCTATCTAAAATGATTGCTAATAAAACAATCGCAAGACCGCCAACCGTGGCCAAACCAATATCAAGTGTATTTAAGCCCAGAACGACAGGTGCCCCGAGGCCTCCTGCGCCAATCATTGCGGCGATAACCACCATGGAGAGCGACATCATGATGGTCTGATTAAGGCCAGCCATGATGGTCGGAAGAGCAAGTGGTATCTGAACTTTAAGTAAAACCTGCGAGCTTGTTGCCCCAAAGGCGAGCGCAGCCTCGACTAACTCTGGGTGTACCTGCCTGATACCGAGACTGGTTAATCTAACCAACGGTGGCAGGGCAAAAATGATGGTTGCAAGAACACCTGCTGTGTTGCCAATTGAAAAAAGCATCACAATAGGTACCAAATAGACAAAGGCTGGCGTTGTCTGCATCGCATCCAAAATGGGTCGGAGAATGTTATTAACACGATCACTGCGTCCAGCCCATATACCAAATGGCACTCCAACAACAGTACAGAACACAACAGATGAAAATACCATGGCGAGGGTTATCATGGTTTCAGACCAGAAACCAAGCAGACCAATGAGAATCAACGATGCAAGCGTAAAACCAGCAAGTTTGAAACCTGACACCCGCCAAGCAATGACGCCAAACAGTGCGATAACAAGTAGAGGTGGAGTTGCCAGAAGTCCATCTGACACACTTGATAAAATGAAGTCTACGGGCCATTTTATCATCTGAAAAAACCATCGATACCCTTCTACCAACCAGTCAACAAGGCTTGTGATCCATGCATCTAAGGGAATAACTCTTTCATCAAAACTTAACATAATATAAAACTCCTGAAGCTAGTATTCTAAGATGCTGACTGCTCAAAATAAGTCCCCTTTTCTGCACGGTTTAAGGTACGAAGAAACAGATTTTTAGAAACAACTCCGCGATATCTATTTTCTGAGTTTACAACTGGAATAGGCCAAGAATGAGATGCTACCAAAGATAAAATGTCCTGAAGGCTATCGGTTTCCTGAACCGATTTGGCTTCTGTAAGGAAAGCATGCTCAAGTTTGCTGGTACCATTCCCCTGGTCAATAGCGTCGCGCAGAGAATCAGAAGAAACAACACCCAAATAACGATGTTCTGAGTCGAGTACATAGGCAAATTCGCGATCTTTCATACTCAACATTTCTAATGTGGCTCGTGGGCTACCTGCTTTAGTATGCCAAACGACCGTTGGCTGGCTATCGCGGGCAATGTCCCCTGCGGAGATAACACCGGTTGGATCCACACCACGGAAAAATGCGCGAACATAATCGTCAGCGGGATTTTGCAGAATCTCTTCTGGCGTCCCCACTTGAATAACTCGGCCGCCCTGCATGATGGCAATTCGGTCGCCAATACGTAATGCTTCGTCTAAATCATGGGAGATAAATATGATGGTGCGCTCATGACGGTCTTGCAGTTTCAACAGTTCATCCTGCATTTCTGTCTTAATAAGAGGATCAAGCGCCGAAAATGCCTCATCCATGAGCAAGATATCAGGATCAACCGCTAAGCCTCGCGCCAATCCCACTCGCTGCTGCATACCACCACTTAACTCATTGGGATATGCATTCTCCAAGCCTTCAAGTCCGACTTGTTTTAAGGCATCTAGAGCTCGCTCTTCACGCTGTTTCTTATCCATGCCATCAAGCTCGAGGCCAAAAGCTGCATTTTCTAACACTGTCTGATGAGGCATAAGAGCGAAAGACTGAAAGACCATACTGGTTTTGCTTCTGCGAAACCTTACCAGCTCATCCTTATTCATTTTGAGGATATTTTGACCATCAACTAACACCTCTCCAGATGTTGGTTCAATGAGCCTGTTTAGCATTCTTACTAGAGTTGATTTTCCCGAGCCAGACAGACCCATCACGACAAAAATTTCACCTTTGTTTACGGTAAAACTTGCACCTTGTACTGCAACTGTAAGCCCTGTCTGTTCGTAAATTTCTTCTTTGCTTTTCCCTTGTTCAAGTAATTTCACTCCCTTGCGAGGCTCAGAACCAAAAACCTTATATAGGTTTTTTATTACTATTTTTTCCATAATATTTTCCATGACGCTCTTTTACGCCGTTCTGCTTTTTTGTACTAACGCTACATAAAAAGCACGTGAATAAATTCTGCGCTGTTAAATATTTACCACACACTTTCGCGATATATTTTATACACTAGTCCCTAAACGCTCATCATGTCAATGTTAGTGTTTTCATAAATACAGATAAATCATTGAATTTAATTGTAAAAATACAACAGATATTACCCTCAACTTTAACAAGGATAATATTACTGGTTTAGTAACCTATTCGGAGTGTTATTAGCGGTAAAGCGCTTTAATAAACCTTTATAAACGGCTTAACTAGCAATTTTTAAAATAGTAGTGGTTAATAAATAGCAGCCCTAGTTAGCGGTGCTTAAATAATTAGGCCAAGCTTTATTCGGCTACTGCCAATGAGAAGTATAGCTACCTCTAACATCCATTTGTCAGCGGCTTATAATTATACTTTAAACCGACTCAACTGCTGCTTTAGCATATGGACTTCATGATCTAACTGGTCTCTTTCATCGAGTAATTGTAAGATTAATGCAATGCCACTCCAATCGAGTGCCAGATCACGTTGAATGCGCGTGGCTTTTTTCACTTGATGTAAATTCTCGACACTAAAGCGCCATTGTTCTATCACCTCACCCTCCAGTGGCATGGCAATACTGTGCTCTACAAGTTCAAGTAGTAATGCTGAGCTGATATCACTGCACTCACACAGTTCATTGCTACTCAACCAACAATCTTGTTCGCTTATATTAATTTGCAGCATCGTTATTTACTCCAACTGGCACGTGGGTCGAATATATTTTTCTCTGCTAATTCAGTCCACAATTGTTTGCTTGCTTCATCTGGCGATGTCGGGACGACTATTTTGAGTACCGCAAATAAGTCCCCATGTACTTTTTTACTGAGTAAGCCTTTTCCTTTTATACGTAAACGCTGTCCTGACTGACTATTAGCAGGGATAGTCAGTTGAATATGACCGGTTAACGTGGGCAGTTTAAGCTTGGTACCCAGCACTGCTTCCCATGGCGCTACGGGTACAACAATACTTAAATCTCGACCATCAACATCAAACATGGGATGAGGTACAAAACGAATTTGTAAGTACAGATCACCGTTATCTGCCTTGGTCGGTCCCGGACCGCCCTGTCCTTTCAAGCGAATACGTTCACCATTAACAACGCCAGCAGGAATTTTAACTTTTAACGATTTAGGTTGCTCAACGATACGACCGCTAGGATCCCGTTGTTGTAAGGTAAACTCGACTGGCTTTAGAGTATCGACCAATGTTTCTTCAAGAAACATCGGAAACTCAATTTCAATGTCTTGGCCTTTTTGAGGCTGAGTTTGGCGCTGTCTATGTTGGCTACCTTGTTCAAAACCTCCGCGGCTGGAGCCAAAAATTGAACTAAAAAAGTCTGAAAACTCTTGATCTGTTTGTGGATCGCTTTGCTGTTGTCCCCAGGTTTGCCCTGCACCATTCGCTGCGCCTTGATTGGCATAACGATTTTGGGTTCTATTAAGGTGATGATGACGTAATTCGTCATATTCAGCACGCTTTTTAGTGTTATGTAACACTTCATAGGCTTCACCTATTTCTTTGAATTTCGCCTCTGCATCTGGATGTTTACTCACGTCAGGATGATACTGCACGGCAAGTTTTTTATAAGCGACTTTAACCGCTTTATCATTCGCTTTAGGATCGATGCCTAATACAGTGTAATAGTCTTTAAAATTCATTTTATCCCCTCACAAAAAGCAAGTTTGCAACGGATCATTAGACAACTTTGAACCCATCTACATTAACGAGTTTAGGCCCACAGACAAACAACACGCTTGATCTTGATCAACTCTATTACAGTATAGCGAGTTTAGTTAATGAGCATTACATGATGAAAAAAACATCTCTATTTTAAAAAACAGCAACAACATAACCCTATGAAATGGATTTATATCCAACACATTATACGTTTAGAGTTGTTCACAAAAAGTGCCCATATTGGTTAGCGATATTTAGCTAACTCAATGACACAAAAACAGTACTATCGTCTACGTTTGGTCACGATGTCACCTTACACAACAGCACGAAAAAACAGTGTCAGCAGCATAAACTCGGGGAATTAAAAATCAGCATTAGTGAAGAGTAAACTCATCATTGTGAGGGATTTACCTTGATATATCTCAACAAGTTGACTCAGATCACATTGCTGTTGCAGCTTAGTATTACACTTAATTTAAATGACACCTCAAGTGTGGCGTGTGCTATCGACTAACTTCACGTTCTCCAGCCTTGTATCGATGCTCAAATAATGAGAGGCCCATAATATGACATCAGATAAACAACAACCGACAACATCACACGATACAGATATTCGTCAAACGTTAGGACTCGATAAGTCTAGTGCAAAGCACAAGTTTGCGGGTAAATGGTTTTGGATTGTTGGGGGAATTGTTATTGTTATCATTGTAGTATGGCAAATATTCACTAACGGCCAATCGCAAACTATTCACTATAAAACGGCCAATGCCAACCGTGGATTATTGAGTATAACGGTTACCGCTACTGGCACGCTCGAACCCGTCAATCAGGTTGAAGTGGGCTCAGAAATTTCTGGCACAATTAAAACAGTATTGGTCGATTTTAATGATTACGTTAAAAAGGACCAAGTACTTGCGCGCATGGATACAGATCAATTGCAGGCCAAGGTAAACCAAGCTAAAGCATCTCTTGACTGGGCAAAAGCGCAGGTTAAACAAGTTGAAGCGACCATTATCGAAACCAAAAACAGCTTAAGTCGTTCCCGAGAACTCGCTAAAACTGGCATGTGTTCAGTACAAGAATGTGAAGCATCACAAGCGACATATGATCGCACTGTAGCCAATCTTGCAAGTGCTAAAGCCCAAGTCGTACAGTCGCAAGCAGCGCTTGATTCAGAGTTAACCACACTAGCAAAAGCCACCATACATTCACCGATTGATGGCATTGTGTTAATTCGTGATGTTGAACCAGGGCAGACCATGGCTGCCTCATTTCAAACACCGGTGATGTTTACCTTGGCGGAAAACCTCACTCAAATGGAATTACACGTAGACGTAGATGAAGCCGATGTTGGCCAGATTAGCGTGGGACAAGAGGCATTGTTTACTGTGGATGCTTATGCCAATCGAAATTTTCCAGCCAAAATTTCAGAGGTTCATTTTGCTTCTCAAACCGTTGATGGTGTGGTGACCTATGAAACCGTACTAATTGTCGATAATTCAGCCTTATTACTGCGTCCTGGGATGACGGCCACCGCGGATATTTTAGTTAAACAAGTATCCGATGCATTGCTGGTTCCCAATGCAGCCTTGCGTTTCAGCCCTCCAGAACAGGAGCAACAAGCCGCTAGCAGTGGCGGCTTAATGAGTAATTTACTGCCACGCCCCCCAAGCAGCTCACAACCTCAAGAACACGTAGTAAACAGCAACAAAAATCAACAACACATATGGACACTACGCGACAGCCAACCCATTTCCATAGAAGTCACCACCGGATCGAGTGATGGAATTAACACTGAAATCACTGCTGGCGACATTGAAACGGGCATGGCATTAATTATCGATACCATCAGTAACAAACAGTGAAGGATATGATGCAAAGCCAGCAACCCTCCCTGATTGAGCTCAGGGACGTCACCAAAGTTTATGGCTCAGGACAAGCAGAGATGCAGGCCTTGGGCGGAATAGATTTAACCATCGAGCGCGGCGAGTTTGTGGCGGTGATGGGGCCTAGTGGATCAGGGAAATCAACCTGCATGAATGTGCTAGGTTGCTTAGATACACCAACTGCAGGCAGTTATAGGTTTGATGGTATTGATGTTGGTTCGTTAACTCGCGATCAATTAGCATTACTAAGACGTAACTATCTCGGTTTTGTGTTTCAGGGATTCAATTTACTCAACAGAACATCAGCACTGGAAAATGTTGAATTACCACTCATCTATCGAGGCATGCCAGCTGCTGAGCGTCGTGAGCATGCATTGAATGCACTCAAAGTAGTAGGCCTTAACGGCTGGGAAGATCACACCCCGGGAGAATTATCTGGTGGCCAACAACAACGAGTAGCGATTGCCCGCGCGATTGTGACTCAGCCCTCGGTGTTATTAGCCGATGAACCCACGGGTAATTTAGATTCATCGCGCAGTCGAGAAATCATGGAACTGTTAAGCTCATTTAATCGCGACCAAGGCATCACCATCGTAATGGTGACTCATGAGCCAGACATGGCAGCATTTGCCAAACGCCAAATACACTTCCTCGATGGCTTAGTCGCTCATGATGCCAACAACCAAGGGCACAGCTGATGTTATGGAATGCTTTATTATTGGCTATGCGAGAAATTCGTCGCAATGTTATGCGGTCATTTCTTACGGTTTTGGGTATTGTCATTGGCGTAGCGGCGGTGATTATTATGGTCACTATTGGTGGCGGTGCAACACAACAGGTGACACAGCAAATTTCGAGCCTGGGCAGTAACCTGTTAATGGTCTCTCCTGGTCAGCGAATGGGAATGGGCCAGCGGTCCTCAGCATCGGCATTTCGTCTCGATGATGCTGAAGCTATCAGCAGAGAAATAAGCAACATCAGCGCAGTTGCTCCCTCCGCATCGCAGAGTGTTACCGTCGTTTTCGGCAATGAGAACTGGAGTACCAGTATTAGCGGTTCAACCAATCAACTTTTTGAAGCCGGAAACAGGGAATTTAAATCGGGGCGTCAGTTTGTCGAAAGTGAATTACGCGCAGGCAAGGCTGTTTGCATAATAGGTGAAACCGTTCGCAAGGAATTGTTTGGGGAACAAAACCCAATTGGACAAAAAATCCGCCTAGAAAAGCTGTCATGTGAAGTCATAGGGCTACTTAATTCCAAGGGGCAGTCAACAATGGGAATGGATCAGGACGATTTGGTGGTGATCCCGTTACGCACTTTTCAACGACGACTAGCGGGTAATCAGGATGTCAGACTGATCCAAATATCAGTTAAAGATGGCGTATCAACCCAGAAAGTAGAACAAGCTGTGACTGAATTGCTGCGTGAACGTCGCCATATATCAGCCAATGAAGATGATGACTTTTCGGTAATGGATCTAAAAGAAATCGCCAATATGCTAAGTGGTACAACACGAGTATTAACTATGCTACTGGGTGCCGTTGCTGCAGTGAGTTTACTGGTTGGCGGCATTGGCATTATGAACATCATGTTGGTGTCGGTCACTGAACGAACACGAGAAATCGGCATTCGCCTAGCCATTGGCGCACTTGAACGAGAAGTCCTATTACAGTTTCTGGTCGAAGCCATTGTGCTGTCTTCACTCGGCGGAATTGTCGGCATTATACTGGCATTGGCAGGCTCAGTTGCGCTAGCAAATTTAATACAAGTTCCGTTTGTATTCAACATGAGTATTGTGGTGGTATCGTTTCTATTCTCTGCAGCTGTAGGCGTCATCTTTGGGTATTTCCCTGCCCGTAAAGCCGCGCAACTAGATCCAATAGAAGCCCTGCGTCATGAATAGCCTTTATCCTCAACGCAAATTCGGTTTATTGTGCTTCTATGGTGCTAATTACGTCCCAATCAGCGCGAGATAAATCAACCGGTTATACTGGAATCTAGTTAATCACTTTAGATAACAACTCTAATGAACTCGAAGAGTGAATGTCACCTTTAATGTCAATAATCCACATTGTCATTTGTTTAAGCAAATTAACTCAATATCTGACCACACAGAAATGCTTTACGGACAATAGCAGAACAGCAGTGCTACTATGGCGAATAACCTAAATAGATTATCGTTTGCCTTGGTTACATCACTATCATTACCGGTTAATAAATGAAGGTAACTAATGGCCTCTGCGACAGCGATATATTCGACCACAATGTCGAACGTCCATATTGTCGTGTTTACTCGTATAATGCTAAATAGATATTAACAATTCTTTAGTCATCACAAACTAGCAGGTCTATTCATGACAGCCGAAGTGCTCGAAATTCAGAGCTTTATTGCTCAGTACGCCCCCTTTGATCAGCTTCCAGAACAAGTCTTAATTGACGTTGCCAAAAGTGTTGAGATTTCTTATTACCGTACAGACAGCATGATTGTTAACTTTAATGACAATATTAAAGAGCTGTATATGATCCGCAGCGGAGTCGTAGAGTTATATCGCCGTAAAGGTGAACTTTATAATCGTTTAGACCAAGGTCAGTTATTTGGGCAAATGGGCTTATTAACCAATAATAAAGTACGTTTCCCCGCTAAAGCAGTAAAAGATACGCTGGTTTACTGTATTCCTGAGTCTGTATTCAATGACTTATGCGAGAATTATGATGATTTTGCTGATTTCGTTGAAGCTGAGGATACCACCCGTTTAAAACAAGCGGTAAAGGGTAAAACCGATGATGCTAATGCACTAACCACCTCAAAAGTGAAAACCTTAGTTACCAGAGAGCCTGTGGTTCTATCTTGCCATAGCTCCATACAAGTGGTGGCCAAAATAATGGCCGAGCAAAACATTTCTGCGGTATTAATAAATGACCCTGATATAGATGATCAACAAGATAGCAGTTTTGTGGGTATTATTACCGAACATGATCTCTGCGCTAAAGTCATCGCTGCCGGAGTTAATGTAGATAATCCTATTTCACAAGTCATGTCGACCAGTTTAATATCGCTGGATCATAACGCATACATTTTTGAAGCGATGTTGCTTATGCTGCGCAATAATATTGATCATCTACCTATCTTAAAAAATAAAAAACCGATTGGTCTTATTGAAGTTGCGGATATCATTCGCTACGAATCACAAAATAGTTTGTTGTTTGTAAGCAGTATCTTCCAACAAAATAGTTGCGAAGATTTAGTGCTACTTTCTGCGCAGTTAAAAAACTGCTTCGTACGCATGGTTAATGAAGATGCCAATTCACACATGGTCGGACGGGCAATGTCTGAAATTGGTCGTAACTTTAAACAACGTTTGTTAGAACTAGCAGAAGAAAAATTCGGCCCACCGCCCGTCCCATACTGCTTTTTAGCACTGGGGTCGATGGCCCGTGATGAACAGCTGATGGTGACCGACCAAGATAATGCCATTATCCTTGATAACAGCTATAACGCTGCGTTACATGGTGAGTATTTTGCGAAGCTAGCAGATTTTGTTTGCGATGGTTTAGCCGCCTGCGGTTATAGTTACTGCACTGGTGATATTATGGCAAGCAACCCTGAATACCGTAAAACTCGTGCTCAATGGGAAGATTGTTTCGGTGATTGGATAGAAAATCCTAACCCGCAAGCTTTATTAAACTGCTCTATTTTCTTCGATCTTACTGGTGTGTATGGCCGAGTAAAATGGGCGGAGCAGCTAAATGCATTTATCTTAAGTAAGGCCAAGAAAAACAACCGTTTTCTAGCCTGTTTAGCTCACAATGCCCTCAACCGAAAACCACCACTTGGATTCTTTAAAGATTTTGTGATGGAAAAAGATGGTCGTCATAACAACTCTATTAATTTAAAACGTCGTGGTACCGCTCCATTAGCGGATTTGATCCGAGTACACGCCTTAGCAATCGGCTCGCAATCGCAAAACTCATTTGAACGTTTAGAAGATATTATCGACGCAGGCATTCTGCCAACATCAAAGGGCGAAGATTTACAACATGCTATGGAGCTTATCTCTCTGGTACGTTTACGTCATCAATCAACGGATATAGAGTCTGGGATTGAGCCTGATAATAATATTGAACCTGAAAGTATGTCAGATTTTGAAAGACGAAATCTTAAAGATGCCTTTTTAGTGTTAAGCAATGCGCAAAACTTTTTAAAATATCGCTACAGTTCGAACAAACTTTAAAGGTTAACTCATGACTAATTTCAGTAACCAGGCGATTTTAAACTGGCAAGCCTTTCTAGAATTAAAAGTGCAAAACAGTAAAGATAGACGCCTGCATGATTTCTATCATGCGGGAACTTATCACAATGAAACACCATTAAGTGATATTGAGTTTGTCGCATTGGATTTTGAAACAACTGGTTTAGATTCACAGAAAAACAGCATCATTAGTATTGGCTTAGTGCCATTTACCTTGCAGCGTATTTTCTGCCGTAAAGCAAAAAAATGGTATCTCAACCCTAAAGATAAATTACAAGAAGACTCTATTATTATTCACGGTATCACCCACTCTGATTTACAAGATGCGCCTGATTTACTATTGATTTTAGAGCAGCTTTTAAATGAATTAGCCGGTAAAGTCGTGGTAGTGCATTATCGTCATATTGAGCGTGATTTTCTTGATCACACTCTACGCATGTTGATTAATGAAGGCATTGTGTTTCCGGTTATCGATACCATGCAGATTGAGGCTAATGTACAACGAGAAAAATCGCAGGGAATATTTAATTTCTTTAAAAGAAAACGCACAGAATCAATTCGCCTTGCAAATAGTCGTGAACGTTATCATTTGCCCGCTTATGCCCCTCATGATGCGTTAACTGATGCCATAGCCACCGCAGAGTTATTGCAGGCTCAAATTAAATATCATTTTAGTCCCGACACTGCGATTAAAAATTTATGGTTATAAAGTTTAGCTGAACAGAAATATTGATGAAAAAAAAGCCGATGAATTAATCATCGGCTTTTTTGTTTGAATTATTAAGTCCTGAAATGTGTTTGCACTTTAAGGACTTAATTTCAACAATTAGCTTTTATTATGCTTTTCGGTACGCATACCCATCAACAAACTGACACACATAACCAATAGAATAATGGTAAAGGGTAATCCAGTTGAAATAGCACCCGCTTGAAGTGCTTCAATCGCCTGAGTACCACCAACCCAAAGTAATACAGCTGCAATAGCACCTTCTATTACAGCCCAAAAGATGCGTTGAGGGATCGGAGCATCAATTTTACCACCAGCAGTAATACTGTCGATAACTAGTGAGCCTGAATCCGAAGAAGTAATAAAGAAAACGAGCACCAATAGCACAGCCAACATTGATAACAGATTACCTAAAGGCAACGAATCAAACATTTGGAACATAGCTAGCGGAACTTCAGTTAATCCCTTACTGCCCAATGTACCCACATTATTGATAACTTGATCAATTGCGATACCACCAAATACAGACATCCATAAAATAGTGACTACGGTTGGCACAATCAATACAGTGGAAAGAAATTCACGTACTGTACGACCGCGTGATATACGAGCAATAAACATACCCACAAATGGTGACCATGAAATCCACCACGCCCAATAAAACACAGTCCAACCGTGCATCCAAGCTTCGTCTTCACGACCGATTGGATTACTCAATGGAATAATATTCTTTATATAACCCATTACCGTTGTTGGAATTGTACCCATTGAAACAGCAAAAGTAACAAGTGCTACAAAAATGAGTAAAGCAACAGCTAGTAACATATTGATATTACTAATGACTTTAACGCCGCCTTCAAGGCCGCGTACTACCGAGATAACAGCTAACAACGTCACTACTACAATAATAGTGATTTGTAGGGTTAAGCCGGCTTCAATGCCAAACACATGATGGAATCCAGCTGCAGCTTGTTGAGCACCTAAACCTAATGAGGTTGCGAGACCAAATAATGTGGCTAATACCGCGAAAATATCAATGATATGTCCAGGCCAGCCCCATGTGCGGTCACCCAATATAGGGTAAAAAGCCGAACGAATAGAAAGCGGCAAACCTTTGTTATAAGCAAAGAAAGCCATAGACAGCGCTACCACGCCATAAATTGACCAAGGATGTAATCCCCAATGGAACATTGTGGCACCAAGTGCAAGTTCTGCAGCTTCAGGTGTATTAGCAACCACATTCAATGGTGTTTCATACCAGCCGGTGTAATATGCTAAAGGTTCTGCAACGCCCCAAAACATCAAACCAATACCCATGCCTGCAGCAAAAAGCATTGCTATCCATGAAAGTCTTGAATAATCAGCTTTTGCATCATCTCCGCCTAAGCGAATTTTACCAAAAGGAGAAACGATTAATGCTAAGCAAAAAATCACAAAAATATTAGCAGACCACATAAAGAGACTGTCAAATGTGCCGATAATTTGCCATTTTAAGCCATCTAAAAACTCTTTTGATGTTGCCGGATCGATAATTAAGATTGCAATTAAAAAAGCAGCGATTAACCCTGCGCTTATCCCAAAAACGGCGTTATGAATATCAAAGCCCCATTTTTGGATGTTATCCTGTCCAACAGTATAATCGGTATTATCTATACTGTATTTGTCCTTATTTATCTTCATAAACCCTCGGTTAGAGCCGCCTTGCCCTATTGATTTGATACTCGATTGCATCTTAGATAAGGATTTTAACAAAATCGGAAGGTGATTTCAGTCTTATTTCATTATCAGGTTAATTTTAAAATATAAAACATATAAATAATCATATATTTAAATAACACAAGCTGCATTTTCACTTAACCGAACATGCACCGTTCATCAAATATCTGCAATATCTTTGCTCTTCCTCAGAAAATAGCCTCTTGCAGTAAAACATTAATGCCGTATAGGTGTCGTGTTTGTGTGATGTTTACATAAGCAATTACCGCTCATTCATCAATCACTCTGATCCACCTAACAGCACATCGTGGACATTCTGAGTTTATACAGCTTCGCCTAGAGGAAATTTCTGAGCCAATCTTGCTACCACTTTCACTACAATTTAGGCCTAAATTTAGACATCCTCAATATGTAGCCAAGCTACCTTTAACTCTTAATGAGTTAATAATAATGTTCTTATGGGTAATGAAAAAACGGTATGGTTAGGGCTGTTTCTCAAAGGTATTAATTTGACCTTATTTGAATTTTTATTTTTAAGCGGGGAATGCTCAATGTTATTGGCGCACAGCAACTAAATATAATTTTGGCTGCTGTGCATTAGGTCTTTAGTCAATGAATTAACAACATAATTCCAATGTGTAGATTTTTATTGGTTGCATGCACATAAAATAATAATCATGCGCCGGATAGCGCTAATTATTTATTACTCTTCTGCCTTGTAACCAATTCTAAACCCACCCCAATGCTTTCCATTAACGTAAATAGGTGCAGACAGATCATGCATCACTTCACCGGTATCACGCTTATAAGTTTGCAGTAAAAAAGTTTCGGTGTTGCTGCCGCATCGCTTGCCTGTTGGGTCATCAAAAATACGCTTGGTGCGATTACCTGCAAGGTCTTGTTCCCGATTTCCGGTTAAAGGCTTAGAAAATTTGAGATTATGGGTAGGGAAATAGCCTCTTACATCCACAGCTCCTGCATAAATAATATCTGCGTTATTTTTTAAAATGACCTCTTGAATGTTAGGTAAATTTGAGTCTGTAAAACGGTCAAAACCGGTGGTGAATTTTTGCGGGTCGGTTTTAGGGATTGGTTGGTAATTTGAGTCAAATAACTGTGCTTGTGTAAGTGAACCTTTTTCCAAAGCGTATTCAAAAATGGTTCCGACATCAGCCGCTGCATTAAGCGCGACATTAGCAATAACTGCGTGTTTATCCGATAAATCGAAACTCTGCAGATGACGAAAAATCTGTTCGGCAAAGCCACTGAGTTCAAGAACACGATCTGAAGCTTCTATTAAGTCGGTATCAACTTTGAGTATAGAGGCACCTATTCCTTCAATATTTGCACCAATACCATTGGTATTATCAACGGTTAACCCTACTGTTTGATCCATTTGCAGCATTTCGCTTGCTGCACCGGCCATACTTTCTTGGCTCGCTTGTGTGAGGATATAGATCTCATTCATGCGTTGAGAGAGCTTCCCCCCCATCTCACTCACTCGTTGCATTGCTTGTACTGATTGAATGCTATTCTCGCCAATTTCTGACAACAATGATTCGATACCTTGCGTTGCTTCAGCCGTTTTATGTGCCAGATTGCGAACTTCATCGGCTACCACGGCAAATCCTCTGCCTTGCTCACCGGCTCTGGCGGCTTCAATTGCAGCATTGAGGGCCAACATATTGGTTTGATCAGATAGTTGATTAATAGTGTCGGTAATACTGCTTATAGCATTAGCTTTATTTTTAAGTTCGATTAATAACACTGCCGTTGATTCAATCTCAGTAGACAGGATGCGTTGCTGTTCATCGACTTGTTTTATTTCTTTGGCGTAGCTGGAAGCTTGGGTATTTGCTTCTTCAACCAGTAAGCGTACTTGGGCGGATTGGCCTAGAAGTTGTTGAGCACCTTGCTCTAAATTACCTGCTCTTTCTGATATTTCTTGAACATGCTTAACTTGTAAACCCATTGCATGTGCTAGTTTTTCGATAAAAAATGACACTTCAGCCCCACCAATGGCAATCCGAGTGGCAGCTTTGCTAATACCACTAGCAACATGCTCATCTTGTTGAGGTGAGTCAAGGATTTCTGGGCTAGTTTCTTTTTTGTGGGTAAGCAGTAACGTGGCCACAGATGCGAGTGCGATCAACAATGCATACAGCCAAGGAGATAGAGTGAAATAACTCAGTAGCACAGTGATAGCAAATACCACTAAACCATTAATAAAAATTGTTCTATTTAGCATGAATACTCCAATCCTTTTTTATTCAGGTTAGCATTGTCTATGTCATTGTAGGCTATCGACTTTGGTCTATGGCTAAACTGTCATCTCAACCTAAGGCTTAAACCGTATTAATGACGCAATAGAGCCACAGCAAGAACTTGATATTGCATTTATTTGTGTACAAACCACGACATTAAGCATCAAGTGATCAACTCGAGCATTTTAGTGTAGTTTACAGATGCAACGATTCGACCAAAAATGCTGCTCTAATAGCAAAAGAAGTGCTAATGAACCGTTTTTTGTTATTAATCGAACACATGAATAACTTCACGGTTGACCGCAAAGAAATCCCTGGGAGTCATTCAGACAAAACCTCTTCACATTTGAGTTAAATAAAGTATTAGTTGCTACATCAATCGATGTAAAAGTGTAGTTGATGGATTTTTAACGTTAGGCGTTAAGCTGCATTGTGTATTTGTAACTTCTCGTCACTTTTTAACACTAAACGGTCTGATTTTTCAGGTTGTATGGGAAGGAATGATTATGTTTTATACTAATAAATAGAACTATTATTAATGTCGAGCAAAACAACCAAGGTAATATGAGTTATTACTATCGAAGTATATTGTTAATGCTTCACGCACTGTAAGTGCTGCATCAACATTTATGCACCCTCATGTGTATTATTGTTATAGGCAAAATTTCTACTTCCAGCGCCCACTTGACCAAATTGAGAATAATAACCAAATTCCACCGACGATAGCACTCAGAAATCCAAGTATGCCAAATAACGGCAAACCAAATAAAGTCGGGCCACCATCAACTGTCATCACGATAGACGACCCAATAATCATAGCCGCTACCACGTTACCTATTGCCACACGGCTAGCAGCACGATCAAGTTGATTACCAAATGCTTTTAGCCTTGTTACATCAACATGCAGTTGAAATCGACCACTACGGGCTGAACGTAAAAGTTGTTGCAAGTCTTGTGGTAATCCACTTAACAGTTCGCCAGTATCGACAATGGCTTGCCAACCTCTTTTGGCCAATGCGTCTGGTGCGTATCGGTCTACCATTAGCTGGTGTAATAATGGTTTGGCTTCAGTGACCATATTAAAGTCTGGGTCTAACTGCAGAGCTACACCTTCAAGTGCAATTAATGCTTTGATCAATATAATAATATCTGGTGGTAAGCTCAGACCATATTCTCTAAGCAGTGAGATCAGTTCAGTTAGCATCATGCTTAACTGGAAATTTTTTAACGAAACACCGTGATACTTATCAACAAATTCTTCTACTTCATATGTGAGATTTTCACAATTTATCGCAGGATTTCCAGCCCAATCCAGTAATACATCCACAACACGAGGAGCATCCAACTCAACCATGCTATGTAAAAGCTGTACCACTTGATGTCGGCGCTCGAAAGACAATCGTCCCACCATACCAAAATCAATAAATGCGATTCGATTATCTGGTAGATAAAAAATATTACCTTGATGTGGGTCTGCATGATAAAAACCGTCAATTAATATCATTTTCAACGCGGCTTGACCGCCATACTTAGCTAACAGTTTTCTATCTAAACCAGCCTTTTCGACTGCTTCAACATTTCGACCAGAAATACCATCAATAAACTGTTGCACATTGACGCGTTCGCTACACCAAGACCAATACACTTTAGGAATAACGATATTAGGGTTACTTTTAAAATTTTTGGCTACCCTTTGGGCATTGCGACACTCGGCCAATAAATCCAATTCTCGGCGTAGAGAATGGGTAAATTGACGTACCACCTCACGAGGCTTAAAACGGCGTAATGTCGGAGACTCTGACTCCATGATCTCTGCAATACGGGCAAGTAAACGTAAATCGGCTTCCATAACGGGCCTAATGCCTGGCCGGCGAACCTTAATAATCACTTCAGTACCATCATGTAGACGAGCTCGATGCACTTGGGCAATGGACGCAGCAGCAAAAGGTTTTGGATTAAATTCAGCAAAAGCTTGTTGCGGACTACATCCTAAGTCTTCGTGTAATTGTTTACAGATTAATTCGGATGATACCGCAGGCGCATGATTTTGTAATTTTTCAAATTCAGTCGTCCACTCTGGTGAAAATAGGTCTGAACGGGTAGCAAGAATTTGTCCTAATTTTATAAAGGTTGGCCCCATTTCAGCTAATGCATGACAAAACCTGACTGGTGACTCCAAACTGGTTATTTCCGCAGCATGCTTCCAATGCAATGCCTTACCTGCGACATTCAACATGTTAGCGAGGCCAAGCCTGCGCATTACATCGCCGAAGCCATAACGGATTAAGACCGAAGCAAGCTCATTCAGTCGACCAATATCTCGCGCTGTGCCTAACGTCTCCCAAAGCATGGTGCACCTATTTACTTTTATTTGGGGCTGGATTAGATGTTGATTTCTGATTCAATTTTTGTCCAAGCGCATCAAGAAAACCAGCTGCAGCATAAGCTAGGTTACTTGTTACTTTCGCAGCTGAATCGACTCCGGCGCTTACAGTGTCGCTTAACCTTTCACTGAATTGTTGGTTTAACAATGTTGCGATCTCAGTTGTTTTTTGACCAACTGCAGTGCCGCTTACCCGCCCATGACGAACCAAATCATTTAAGGTATCGGATACCGTCTCATTAGCCTTTTTTGCTACCTCTTTCAAAGTATCTAAAAACATAGCTTCAAGCTCACTAAGGTCATTAATGGCGCGATCTAAATCCTGCTTACTAAAGGTGTTAACATGCGAACTAGCTTCTTCAACGGCTAATTTGCATGCTTCGGCGGCAGAACATAAGGCATCGTCAAGTCCCGCAACAGCCTTCACTAACTTGTCTTGGCTATTGCGACCATGAGCACCTAAACCCGCGCCTTTAACCACGCGGCCTGCAATCTGAGTGATCTCATTGAGATCCAGTTTGCCTTCACTCAATGCTTTAAGAGTAATGCAACGAACGGTTTCCCGAATATCCTTATCTGCCTCAACCGCCTCTTTAATGGATCCTTCGAGATTGTCACAATGATGACTTGTATCACTTTTAACTGTACTCATATTGATCCACCTATAAAACGTCAGGTTGCTAGAATAATCCATTACTATCAGAGTGTTAATAATGCTATTTAACATTTTTTGCTAACCAGCTTTGGCTAAGAAAAGCTGAACGATTCTGATACATAACAGCAAATAAAAATAACACTTACCTAATAAATCTAAGTCAAATGTACTAATGAAACCTTGATGCATCTCAAAAATGTAGCGAATAGCGGACAATATTCACACAACGCTGGAAACTCACTTTTTCTACTGTTCAAATTTGAGTGAATGTTAAACTACATGTGTATATCGAAAGTGCTTCAATTGTATATAAGTCTGGAGTCAGCTTACAACTTGGTAGGCTTAGACTTTATATTCTCCGCTTTATTAAATCAGTAGCTAAAATGTATGCGCTTCAAAACCTAAACTTTGACATACTTTTGGCGGGATGGAAGGATAGCTTGCTTGTGATATAGAGAAACCTAGGGCTTAACGCCCTAGCTTTTGCTCAAACACAAAGGTCTGTAATGGTCTGATAAAGCTTGGTCATTAAATCTTGAGGAGGGATAGCTTGCTTGTATTAAAGAGAGGCCGAAGACTCAACTCCCTACATTTTGCTCAAACACAAAGGTCTGTAATGGTCTGATAAAGCTTGGTCATTAAATCTTGAGGAGGGATCGCTTGCTTGTAATAAAGAGAGGCCGAAGACTCAACTCCCTACTTTTTGCTCAAACACAAAGGTCTGTAATGGTCTGATAAAGCTTTATTGTGGCTTAATGAAACTGTACACCGATATGAGGTAAACTTACCTTAAGATAAAACGGTGTAAAAAGTAATGAAGACTCAACCAACTTACTCAACAGAATTTAAAATAGATACTGCTAACCTTGTGATTAAACAAGGCTACACAATCCGAGAAGCTTGTGATGCAACCGGCGTAGGCCCGACAGCGATTAGACGTTGGGTAACCCAGCTAAGACAAGAATTTGAAGGTATTACTCCATCAGCTAATGCCATCACTCCCGAACAAAAACGAATTCAAGAGCTTGAAGCTCAAATTAAGAAAATTGAATGGGAGAAAGATATCTTAAAAAAGGCTACCGCTCTCTTAATACAAGACAACATCAAACGATAGCATTAATTGAATCGTTATCGAGAGAGCAGAACATCGTCAAACAGCTTTGTCATTTGTTTGGAATACCGCGTAGTAGCTACCATTATCATCTCAAACATCGTGGACTAGTGAAGCCTGAACGAGAGAAATTGCGCCAGCAAGCAATTGCAATCCACCGTGATAGCCGAGGCTCAGCAGGCGCGAGAACGATAGCAGGCCAGCTCAATCAATTAGGTGAAAATGTTGGCCGTTATAAGGCAGCCAGTTTAATGAGAGATACAGGACTTATCAGTAGCCAACCCAGAAAACATCGCTACAAGATAGTGAATGATGAGCCTACAATCGCGCCTAACTTGTTAAAGCGACAGTTTAACGTTGACGTCATAAACCAGGTTTGGTGTGGTGATGTGACGTATGTTTGGTCAGGAACCGAATGGCTCTATTTAGCCGTGGTAATGGATTTATATGCGAGAAAAGTGGTGGGTTGGGCTTGCTCTGACAGCCCGAATACCGATTTAACTTGTGCAGCATTAAGAATGGCATTTGAAAGTCGTGGACGGCCCCAAAACCTGATGTTTCATTCTGACCAAGGTTGCCATTACAGTAGTCTTCAATATCGACAAATGCTGTGGAAGTATCAAATAACGCAGAGTATGAGTCGACGAGGAAACTGCTGGGATAACGCGGTAATGGAACGTTTTTTTAGAAGTTTTAAAACAGAATGGATGCCGAAGTATGGTTACAACAATTTTGATGAAGCGAAGCAGGATGCGTTGAATTACATACTAAAGCACTACAATACAAAACGTGGTCATAGTTATAACAATTATATGACGCCAGCGGCTGCCGAAATGGCAGCATAAAAACGCCCCCTGTTTGTGTACAGTTTTACTTGACCACATCACTTGGTCATTAAATCTTGAGGAGGGATAGCTTGCTTGTATTAAAGAGAGGCCGAAGACTCAACGCCATACCTTTTGCTCAAACACAAAGGTCTGTAATGGTCTGATAAAGCTTGGTCATTAAATCTTGAGGAGGGATAGCTTGCTTGTAATAAAGAGGAACCCGTGGGTTCAAAGTCCTATCTTTCGCCCAAATAAAAAGGCCTTATCTTTCGATAAGGCCTTTTTATTTGAATGTGGCGGAGGGATAGGGATTTGAACCCAGGCTCTCGAATTAAATAGTTAAAGTAGTCGTTTAAATTCATTGGGTTGCAGAAACTCTCACCTTCAAACCCTGCAATTGCTAACTAAGATTGACTTTATTCCTGAAGTTGAAAAAAGTCAATAATTATGAACTGATTTCATTTGGGGCGCAGCTTGGCTGTTAAGCCCGCTTCTTTATAAAGATCAGGGCAGCACACCAACCCAAAGGAAGCGAAGCGCCACATCACCAACCGCCAAAAGAAAACCAGATCCCAATCGCTTTCGTTTGCTTGGCTTTGGTTGCTCGCAAGGAAGCCATGCCTTAAGCACCACTCGAGAGCAGCAGTGATAGTAAGGTGTATCTTCCAGGCTAACGATTGTCTGTCTTGGTCTGGCCATCTTAGATTACCTGTCTGAGTTAAAGGTAACTAAGCCTAGTTGAGTGCTTGCTATTTAACCAGTTGGGTTGGGTGGCCATGTTTTGATATTAGCCATGTTTTGATATTATATTTAGCCATAAATCTTGGGTGGCCATGTAAATTTTCAGCAAAAATTTCTATATTTTTTATTCATAGTTTCTACTTATCCATGAGCCTTTTTAGGTTACTGTTTGATAAGCAGTTACAAAAAATAGTTATAGCCTTTTTCAATTTAACATAGTCGATACATTCAATTTTCATCAATTCACAAAGTCAGATAATAAACGATTATTCCGAGCTTGCCCTATGCCTTCTTTAACTTCATTTAATTCAAAATATTTAATATTTTTTTGTTGGATCATTCTAACAGGCTCCCAGTTCCCACCTTTTACAACTATTCCATTTATCCCTAAAAAAGACATAGCATCTAGGCTATAGCTCCAAAAATCGACATTGTCTGTATAAAACCTATCTTCTTTGATTTGACCATACATAGTAATTAGAGGGTTAATGTTCAGGGATTTATAGAAGGCACATTCAGATTTAATTTTCGATTCAAAAATCAGCAATTCATTTTTAGGTAATCTGCTGAAGTCACAATTTTTAGAAAATGATAATACTGTTCTAATATTACTCGCATCTATAGGTGTTTTTTTGAACTGAAAAGCCCCCCCATGCCACCCGACCACTGATTTTTTATTAAGATATTTAACCTTGCCCGCGGGGAAAATATAGTTAGCACATGAAGATAAACAGTATCTATCAACTTCGACGTCTAAATCATGGTTCATAATCCACTTAGCGAATTTAATAGCAATGCCGGACTCGCCACCAGAACTATTAAAAATTAATTTACTAACCTCCGGCGTGTAAAGCTTCCTAACCGTATTGAAACCATCATTATCAATATGATAATTATAATAAATAATTTGGTCTTCTTTATAGATTGGAAGTTGTTTAGCACCAACTGTGTCACAAAAAAAACAAACAATTAAAACTATGAAAATTCTAGTCATACACAGTCCTTTGTCAAAAAGTATTCACAAATGAGTTTATAAAAACCAAGCTCTCACTAATGAGAGCTTGGTTTACCGAACTTAAAGATGCGTAGTGTTATGATCATTTCTGCAAATGATCTGAGGCTGTTTCCAAACATACTGAACTTGGCAAGTACCACCTTGAACTGATTCAATTTCTTCTAATGTTAACTCTACAATTTCATTTTTGTTTTCCAAGATATTATCCTTAATAACTCTTTAACTTTATGTTTGCTTAAACGCACAAATTTACCTTTTAGGTTCATTTAGCCTTAAGCTCCTGACCAAGGGCGCAGTTTCCGGCTAAAGTTGCCGCCCCCTTGTTTTTAACTGATGAAATGCTTTGTTATTTTGAACATCACACCCCATCGGCTAAAATTTTTTCCATCTATTTTCTGTTTCTTTGCCGCCTTACAGCACCTTACCCATCAAAAGCTGCATTTCATCTTGCGCGTATACTTTCCCTTGATGCATAATAACCACTCTGTCCGCCTGCTTTATCGTTTCAGGCCTGTGGGCTATAATGATTCGAGTCATCTCTAGATGTTTTATCTGCTCACTGATTTTTGCTTCATTTTCAATATCTAAATGACTCGTCGCTTCATCCATAAATAGAAGGCTTGGTTGTTGATAGAGAGCCCTTGCTAGCAATAATCGTTGTACTTGACCGCCTGAGAACTGACTGCCCATATCGCCGACTAAGGTGTTGTAGCCCATGGTCATCTTACTAATGTCTTTATCTATGGCGGCATGTTGAGCACACTGCTGCATGCGAAGATAGTTAGGTTCAGGATCAAAAAATGTCAAGTTATCAGCAATGGATCCAGACAGCAGAGTATCGTCTTGCATTACAGCAGCGAGTTGCTGACGATATTGAATTAATCCTATTTGGCTTATGTCTTGACCATCAAGTAAGATCCGGCCTTGTGATGGTGTAAGTAGTCCCAACATTAATTTCACTATGGTTGTTTTACCGCAACCAGACTCACCAACAATAGCTATAGACTCATTGGCATTAATAGTTAATGACACGTTATCAATAACATTAGGATCACTATCACTATAGCGAAAGCTCAGATTTTCAAGTTGCAGCTGACCACTAACCAAATTTAAAGGGCTAATACTGTCTCGATTCGCCTCTTGCTCACTTAGAGCTATATCAGAAATACGGTCTAAATGCAGCCTTAGCATTCGAAACATTATTAATTGCTCAATTAAACTCGCAAAACGTTCAGTTAGCTGATTTTTATAGGCAATAAAGGCAAGCACCATGCCGATAGTTAACCCGCCGCTCATAACTATGGACGCAGCCAGGTATACCACTATGATATTTTCTAGCCCAAACAATAACTTGTTCATCGCATCAAAACTTATCTTCAGCTTACCTAAGCGAATATCTGTATTAATCACTTCGCTGTAACGGTTTTGCCATAAATTCTGTCGTTGCGGTTCACAGGTAAACAGTTTAATTGTTTGTATTGCACGAATGTTCTCTAAGAAATTCGTCTGCTCTTTCGCTGATGCTTGAATTGATTCTTCTGTTGCACGGTGCAACGGCCTATATAAGGCTAGTCTTAACAAGGCATAGATAAAAATTGCAGCTACTACGACCAAGGTTAATTTAACGCTGTAAATGAGCATCATAATCAATACCGCTATCGACATCACACCATCAACCACGGTTTCAACCAAACCAGTTGTAAGCCTTTCGCGTACCTGTGCTAATGAACCAAAGCGTGAGACTAAATCACCGATGTGGCGCTTCTCAAAATAACTCATTGGCAGGCGGAGCAAATGCCTAAGTAAATTAACCCCCATCTGCATATTTAATAAGCTGGAAACTCTTAGTACTAACCAACTACGAATGCCAGTAGTCAGAACATTGATAATAGCGAGTAGTCCGAAGCCCAATGCCAGCACTGTTAATAAAGGCTTATCTTGACTTATTAGTACCTCATCAACCACCCATTGCATATAGTAGGGCGTTACTAAGGCGAATACCTGCAGCAAAATAGACAGAACAAAAAGTGCCGTTAACGTTTTGCTTAGGCCTGTCATCTTACTCCACAGTTGAGACAGCCCCATCTGTTGACGCTCGTCCTGTTTTTCAAAACCTTTAGTCGGAGTTAACTCTAACGCAATGCCTGTAAAGTGATTTGAAAACTCTTTAAACGTGAGCTTTCTTTTACTTATAGCAGGATCATTAATGCTTACTCCAGACTTAGTCACACCAGTGAGCACAACGAAATGATTCATATCCCAATGCAACACACAAGGTAAAGCTAATTTCCCCACATCTTCTATCGGGCATTTAAGTGCTCGACTTGCTAACCCCATGTTATCGCTTAGGGTTATCATGTGCTGTAAACTCATCCCCTTGAGGTCAGCACTAAAACGTTTCCTTAACCCTGCCATATCAAGTTTGTGACCATGAAAACTGGCAATCATAGCAAGACAAGCAAGACCACATTCTGCCATTTCAGCCTGTAGAATAAGCGGCACTCGTTTTTTACCTGAAAACTCAAGCAGCTCAATAGGGTTATTGACTTCACCATCTATTTTAATAGTTGTATTCATTAACCAACTCTTCCTTGCAAGCTATAAATTGGGTCTAATAGCCAGTCGAGTAAACTTCGGCTATCTAGCACTATATCAGCCTCCAACAGCATGCCGCTTTTCAGTGGGAAAGCTTCACCATAAGCCATCATATCTTGAGTCGTTAATTGAGTTCGTACTCTATAAACTGGTTCTGATAATGCCACCGGCACGATCGCTTCACCGTCTAGCAACAAGGCTTTATCAACACTAAAAATACGACTCTTTAGAAAACCAAATCGCTGGTAAGGAAATGCGTCAAATCTTAATCTCGCCTCATCACCTGACTTTACAAATCCTGCGCTCCTAGTAGGCAGCAACAATTCAGCAACGAGCTTAGCACCTTGTGGAATTAAGCTGATGAGCGGACGGTTGGTAACGATAAACTCTCCCTCCACAACCTGAATAGAAGCAACAGTCCCCGCTTCAGCAGCGCGAATAACATAGCGATAATTATTTTCTGTTTCATCTATTTGACGCAAAAGCTCTGAGCGTCGTCTAGATCTATCGCCATCTTTAAGTGCATATTGGCTTGGTAAAACATCTAGCTCAGCAATAGCCGCATTGAGCAAACTCTGTGTTTGTACTCGGTTTGATTGTAAATTTTCTATTTCTTGCCTAACTGCAATGAGCCTTTCTTGTTGAGATTGATAATCTAAGGTTGATAGAAAACCGTCTTTATAGAGGGTTTCATGCTGTGCTTGCTGCTTCAATTGCAATGCTAATTTATCCGCCAGTAGCGTTTCAAGGTTGGTAAGCACAGCAAGAGAGGCGTGATGATCTGAAATGACTGTTTTTAACCGCGCAGTTTCTTTAATTAGCATGGTTTGATTAATAGTGTGTTCTGTTTGAAGTAATACTGTTTGTAGCTTTAATTCATCAATTAATGACTCACTTAATTCTTCACCTGAAAGCATGCTACGTCTCAGCACTATGGTCACTAAAGGGGAGCCTTTCTTTACAAAGTCTCCTTCTGAGACATGTAGAACATCAATATTTCCATTGCGATTGGCATAAGTTTTAATTAAGCCCTTATCAGGCACTAAATAACCACGAACGGTTTCTTTACGAGCATAATGAGAAAAAGAAAGGAATAAAACTATAGCGAGAATAATGCATAGCAAAATAGAAGTGACGGCATAAATCGACATCGGCTGTGCTAATGACACATCACCATGTAATTTTTGCTTTTGGGCTTCCACAGCTTGTTGACGAAACAATGAAGACATAATATCCATATTCTCAAATGCATACCAATATCCATTGGTAATGAGTGTTATTTATGAGCTAAACTTTTGTTTAATATTGTTACATACATAAAAATCGCAAGCATTAAATAATAAAAAAATAACTTATGCAACTTTATTTTTCATTTAAATTAACAATCATTGAGTAACTTGAATTTAGTTTATTCAAACTAAATTTTGGGAATACGACCGTTTATATCACTGATTAACACCATCTTCATCTTGCTGTTTTAGTTCATAAAATAAACAGCTTGAATTTGAAAAATAAAAACTGAGCTTGCATGTAAAGTAGGATTTGCCTTCACTGTACGAAAAATTAATGATAACGATATCAGATTATTACGCTTTCTCTATTTCCCACGCGATACAACTAAAGAACGATTTTAAATTGATTTTTATCGTAAATCGATAATGTGATAAATGACAGTGATCATGCTGATTTTATCTTCAACTCTTTTGATTTTTTTACATGCGCAGCATGTGTCTTTGGGGTTCAAAGGGGGCTCCCCTTGCCCGAGTTTATCTCCCATCTTTTTGGAACAAAAAGTGGGAGATAAACGTACCGGGTTACGTACTAGTCCCACATAATTGTGGGCTGCTTTTTGCTTCGCAGTCGATGACTGCGAAGCTGTACTTTTTCGCACTCGTTGAGTGCGGTATTTGAGGTTTGTTTAGGCCAAACCTAAACATTATCATGTTGTAAAAAACAAATGGCCATGCGGGTTTTACACCATCTCAGACAAGCTAATTTCAACGCTAATAAGCTTTAAACGTGAATGTTGTTCAAACCTTAATTAATCAAATCTATATGTTTACTATTTCGCTTCATCCATTTGCTTTCTAAAACGACCACTGACATGTTTAATGCCGCCACTGGCAACATGAATGTCATCTGTGGCAGCAGTGCTGCCAATTTGGGCTATATAGCACTATTGACACTCACTACACAGCATCACTCGATACAAGCATAACCTCATGCCTGGACGTTAATTAAACATCTTACATTCGCAGCGATTAATAAAAAATCGGTCATCACTTTATAAAAGTAATGACCGATTTCCTGTTTACTTAGTGAGCAATTTATATTGTATTCAATCTAATCTGAGGGAGTACGGTTAACGCATCATTTAGCAAATATTGAACGCGTGTTTTATCATGTATCCAATGAATTGTTAATCTGACTGTCCTTGCTTGTTAACGCGTCTTTTAGCTCTATATCACCAGTGTTGCGGGTGACGCTTATCAATCTATTCCTAAGCTCCTGCGGTAAGTCTTCAGTAAAAGCTTTCATGATGGATTGCATGAGCTCTTTAGCGCCTGCTCTGCCATTTAATATCAATCGTTTATGCATTCGCTCTAACATTTGATTAATAGGCTGTAATGCCTCGGCAGTCATTACGCTCAGTTTATCTAGCATTGATTGCTTTTCTGTTATTGACGTATCTAGTGCTACGTTTGCTCTGTTTTTTATGCCAATAGATATATCTAATGTCGTTTCTGTTTTTGCTTTCTCATTCAAACGTTCATCTAATTCATATTCAAACAGCATTTTCTTGCTGAGTGTCTTTTGCTTGTTTAGCAGTGCAAGATAAATATCTTGGTATTTTTTAGCTTTTATCTGACATTGTTGCTCTAACAATTTTTCCCGCTCTGTGAACGTGTCACAGCTTTCACTCACAATTGCTAATTGACGTGTTAATTCGTCGAACAATTGCTGACTATCACTTATGTTCCAGCCCAATACATCTAATTCTTTTTCTAAACCGCTGATATGCTCAATCAAACGAGTTAAAAAATTGTATGGCCTATCGCGCTTAGCAAGCTTCGCCTCTCTGCGCATTTGCTTTCGTTTTTCAGATTTACGAACCGATTCCGGATGAAATGCAGCATTGATGTTCTTCGGATGAAAGAGATGTTCATTGACAAACTCATAGAACATCTCTTGCATGTGATGCGCAACGTCACCAGCCTGTTCATAATTCAAACGCCCAGTTTCAGAAAATAAATTAGCTGACATACCATCACGTTTGAATAGAAACTCATTCACTTTTTTAATTTGTGCGATACGCAAATCGTACTTGCCTGTTAAAGCATTTTTTCCCGAAATAAACGCGTGAACATGCGCACCTATATTTTCATGCGCTAAGCGCTCATCATCATGCAACAGCATTAATTTTATAGGATAATCTGGATAAAAATGTACGATGAATCCCTTCATTGTTTGCATCATTTCTTTACCGCTCACAATGTCAGCACCAATTCCATTCACAATTGGGATTTTGAATAATATTTCTTGGAAATTAGTAAAGTTTAACGTTTTTGGCTTATCGATAAGTGCATTATGGGCGTTGATATAATTGGTTAGTTGCTCAATTTTCTGTGATTTACGCTTCATATCAAACAGATTAAATCGATATTTCGAGTGATGAACATTCACAACATTTTCAGACGCTAATATCTCGTTGATAAATTCAATCCCCTCATCACAAAAACCGTCTTTTTTAATCCATTGATTTAGTTTGTATTTTGCACTAGATTTGAGCTTTCCCCATTTATCGGCATTTTTGGTGTTAAGTTCAGGTGGCTCAACAACGTCAAGCAACAATTGCTGTCTTTGAGCTTGAGTAAACGCGTCAAGTCGAACGATACCGTCCTCTGTGTCAATTAAATTTGCATGTGACAATAAGCTGTCCCATTCGATTTTTATTTCATTTTTAGTGCGCATAAGCTCATGAGATTTATTTAAATATTTTTGTTTAAGCTCAAGTTGCTCCATAAGTCGTAACGAATGAATTAATGAAGCTTTTCCATTTCTGCGCCCCTTTTTATTCAAGCCATAATTTGCAAAAGAATAGAATAAAGTACAACTTCTCATAGTCATTGTTCTACCCTCCAACATTATGACTTAAAAGCATTTTTAGATGCTCTGTTATCAAATGAGGGTGACTAATGAGCAATCGCGATATCTGTTGCTCTGAGAGCTGAATATCAGTGTTCGCGACTGTGTTTGAAGTTGCTTTAACATCAGATGTGTTTCCATCGGCAGCTATAGATTCATAAAGCTGTTTGGGTGTAAATATGCCGCTAAACTGTTGTTCGACTTTGTTCACAAAGTCGGGTGCATCTGCACACATCCAGCGTGCATAGTGGATGTCAATCATTGCAGTGCTTTCGTGCCCTAGTTGTCGGGCTATCCACTCTTTTGAGACACCAGATGTCAGAGCTTGACTTGCAAAAGTGTGTCTAAGTTGTCCTGCGCCGCGGTGCTTCACCTCGGCCGATATTAAGAATGGTGTGAAAAACGTTTTATTAAATTGTTTCGCACTTAAAAACGGCTGATTAGTTTGAGTGTTGTAAAAAACGAGTGATAAATTTTCGATTTTTTTCGTTTTATTGTCGCGCTGAAGCACTGATATCTTTCTAGCTTTTCGATGACCTGTAATCAATTTTTGTTGTGTTAATATACTAATAGCAGAAGCACATAACTCTACTGTACGTTGAGAACCTGGGGTTTTTGGAGTTTTATATTGCTTATCAACTAACGCAATTTTGACTTTGAGTTTTGCATTAATAAAGTCAATATCTTCCCAGCTTATTGCCAACAACTCACTTATACGAAGCCCCGTGAGTGCACATAACTGAAAAGCATTTTTCCCTGATAAACATCGAACATCTGTTTGCGCTAACGCTGTTAATTCAGCTCGAGTGAAAGGATTTGGCTCAGCGTGACAAACACTTAAATTTTGAATACCTTCCATTGGATTACGGGCTATCACACCATCGCGAAACGCATTATTAAATATCGCACGCAGAATGATATAAAACTCATTAATTGACTTGTTTGCATAGCTTTTATGCAATTTTTGACGCAGCTGAATGATGTCACTATGAGTGACAGAATCAATATAGCGCTGTCCAATCAATTTAATGATTTTTGATGCTTTACAGCGTTCAGAACGTAATGTTGATGGAGCTACCTCATGTGTTCTTGATGATAAATATTGCTTCACATAAAACTTGATACTTAGGTCTTGCATAACTAACCCTATGCAGCTCTGACGGCTGCTTTCTCTTAGGGTTAGATTAACATATCCTTGAACATACACAATACAAAATATGAAATAACTTGTTATATTTCAATAATTTATATATTTTTAATGTTTTAAAAAATCAATATTCTGTTAATTGTAACGTCTGTAAAAAACCTCCTTCATCTCAATTTTTAATGTAAAAATAACAGTTTAATGAGCCTATTTCACTGTGCATTTGAGCATAGAATATACTCAATCGCTTCTAACTTGCCCATCAAGTCTCGTCGAATAAAATCGCTAAAATATTTTGTGCTTCTTAAGAATTCTGGATTATTTTTGTTCGACACAAACCTGTCAACCTCAAGATAAACAGCTCGAGCATACATATATTCTTCATTAAGTTTATCACCTTCCTTTTCTAGTTCTGCAACTTCTGAAGATGTTAACTTTAGTGCTATCGGATCAGCGACTTTATCGAACAGAGTGTAAGTGGTTAAACCGGTCTTTTCATCGATTCCCGTTGTTAGCCACCCCTTAAACACCAGGTCCTTTAAAAAATCATCTACCATCTGTTTAATTTCAGCGTGCTTAAATCGCTCTTTGTTAAGCATATTGACGGCATCGTCAACAATTTCAGATGCAAAAAAACCATCGCGTCTCTGTCGAGTAAAAACGTTTTGAAACGTAAAAACTAATCCCTTCATATACACCTTTATCATAATTAAGTCATTCAATATGCATTAAGATACATATTTTATGTATTGTTGTAAATACTGATAAGTGGATCGATATGGGATTATTAACATATTCTGGAAGTTATTGAGATTTTGCATGCAATCAGCGCAAGCCTTAATTGGTATGAACATAAAAGTAGCGAGAATTAGAAAGTCTTGGACACAAGCAGACCTTGCCAGCAAGTTAGAGGTTGAGCAAAGCTATATCAGCCGTATTGAGAAAGGGGTTATTGCTGTGTCGTGCGATAGGATTTACGAAATTATTCATATTTTAGGCTGCGAACACACCGATATTTTCCCTGATGCAGCGGAGGTTGAACGTAAGTTGGCAAAAGGCATTATTGACTAAACTATGCTATTCGCACCACTCGGTAAATTGACATTAGATTAACGGCATTTTGGCAGTTGGAATATGTTGAATGGAATAGAGTTTGGTAATTAAAATTGTCGTCAACGCGCTGTAAAGTCACCGGCGTTGTTACGCAGTCATACCATGCGATAACTTAGTTATCGTCGCATTAATCATGTCCATACCTATGGTGGTATCTAATAGTGTTATCGGTTGTTGATTAGCAAACGCCAGGTTGGGTGTCTTTAGCCATAAAAGCATTTTATCTTGCGTACCAAAGTACTCTGTTCCTGCTTGAATAGTACTGATGAGCATCAACACACGCTCGGTCGCGATGGCTGGCAACAGCTTATCGTGAAGTCTTAATTTTACCCCTAATACTGTTTCTAATTCACGCCTAGATAAGCCCGTAAACGTCATCGCATTAGCTAGCATGTCAGCGGTTACCCCCTGCCGAATAAGCTCTATATCGCTATATGAGTCACGATTAAGGTGCTCGATGCTTGTACCAACCAATACTGAAAACGCTTCATTTAACATATAGAGCAACTCCAACAGAAAATGGTATTTGATAGCAGTATAAGTGAAATTCAAAAGCCTGAAGACCTAATTTATTAATGCATCAATAGGGGCTCAACATCTTTCGCTTCATACACACTTGTGAACATTTCTGCGTTACAAAGAGCGAACAAAGTTAGGTTTTCAGATAACTTCTAGTCTCCCAATTACCTACAACTCGTCTAATAACTGAGCACCAAAATCAATTTCTACACTTTCAACTAAACTTTCAGCACTTCTACGCATACTTGCTGTGAGCGGCACCAATTTGTCGGGGTGTTGTTGCATGTCATTTTCAAGAATAGATAAAAAACTTTCCAATTCAGCGGTATTAGGTATTGCATCAAACAATCCTTCGATTGTCTTTAAAGCGGCACGATATTCATCATCAGAACTCAGAGATATCTCATCGTGACCAGTAATAATTTCATTTCCGACAGAAGGAGAATCAAGCCATGCAGTTAAATCATCAGGAACTGGTGCCGTTGCGTCACATTTTAAAAGCAATATATTGAGTTTAGTATTCTTTATCATCAATTCTTCTCTTTGAATCGTACTATTAGAGTAGCAACTCCCGACTCTGTGGTATTACTAAAATTTGATCGACTGATTTGTGCTTAGTTTCTTATTGCTAAGCTATCCTGTCACACTTTTGGACATAAACGTTTTAGAAAAGCCAGAGTTTCAATTTATTTTTTAGAAAAGTTTACCCAGCCGCCTCTAAATCGATAGAGGAAAAAACATAACAAATTGATTTAAAAAGTATATTTAAATCTATTTTTTCAAGTCATTCGGCTGGTAAGACATGAGCCGCTCAATTATTTCGATACCATACTTTTCTACCATCTGATTTTTTAACTTAGGTTCAATAAAAGTTGAATGCGCGAATAGGCCTTTTAGTTGAATTATATTATTTGGCTGCAATATACCTAAAGAAAAATGATGAATACTTGCGGATATTTTTCTTTTACTTTCTCGACCTACCGTAACGCATCCGTCATTACTTAACGTTACACCTGTAACGTGTCGGTTATGAGCTTTAGAAGCAAACACGGTTTTGTCCTGATTTATCTTAATACTATTCCCATATAACGTTTTAAGTATCTTTTTAATCATAAGAGGAAATGTAAATAAAACGCCCTTAATATCTGTTGAAAATGTCATATCATCAGCATACCGGCTATAACGAACGCCTATAGTTTTGCAAAAATTAATTATGTTCTCGTCGAATTGATTAAGGATAAAATTTGAAACTAATGGTGAGCTAGGAGCTCCAATACTTAAAATTAGTTTTTTAGACCGTCTAGGGCGCCAAAAAAGAAATCCCCTTAGCAAATCTATATCTAATTGTTCAAATTCTACTCCAGCCCTTAGACATTCATTAAAAAAAATTTCAGGCGTAATGCTTGGGAAAAAATTTTTAAGATCCATTTTCAACAAGTATCTAGTATTTGAATGTACAAGTGCATTATCTCGTATAGATATTCCTTTCATATAGGCTGTAGCAGCTTCACTTACAGGCAATAACTGTCCAAGTTCCCTTACGATGAGACGCTGTACAAACTTAAGCTCTTTCGAAGGATGAGCAATTGTTCTTAACTCTTTAGAATTTCTTTTAGGTATCTTATAAACTTTATATCTGTAAGGAGAACTTAATGAAAAAGAACGAAGTTCAAGCTCATCCATGAACAAGTTTTTTGAAAGTAGTTTAGAGATACTCATTTGACTTGCTCCGTTAATATTTTCTGGATCTCAGCGCCGGCAGCAATACGTTTTCGAGAAGCTCCATTTTTATCGTCGGTAACATATGACATTTTTAACTTCATAATAAACTTATTTTCATCGAAAGGAGCAGATTTGTCATCGACACCAAACTTGACTCGCGGGTGCTTTCTATCTAGCGGATAATAATATTTATAACCACTGTACTCATAAGCTTTTAAGTAATTCAGTTTATTCAATAAATAAAGAGAACGAGTAATCTGCGATTGAGGGATATTTAAACCTAAAGATTCGATCGCTAGCTCTATTTCAGTTAACAAAATCGGATATGAAAGCCTAATGATTTCTTGAACTAAAAGAGCTACATGCCCAGAATTATCTTTTGAAAAAGAAGGATTTTTAGGTAAATTATTTCTTTTATCTAATAGCGTATCGCAAAGGTCTTGAAGGTGAATATCAGGATACTCAATAGACTTATTAGTCGGCCATGGATAAATGGCTATTGAAGAAGGCTCTTTTCGACGAATATGGTTTAAGGGACCAAGATAAATAAAGGAATCTTCTGACTCGGTCTGCTCTCTAGGAGCGACTATTAATAATCTTTTATAAAAATTGGGTTTTGTGCAAAACATTCCCAACTCAACCAAAGAACCAGGACTTTCAAGAAAAATAACTACTATAGAAGCGAGCTTGGCTATGTCATCTTCAAAAATTAGTAGATCATTGTATGCATGTTCTTTGAAATAATCTTTAAATGTTTCAGCAAGTACAATTTCTTTTTCAATCTTAGGATGTGAAGAAGCTAGCTTATTGATAAGCCTATGCCTGAAACTACTAGGGATGACGCTTCCTATGTTAACTTCACCACCACAAATAAAAATCCTATGATCAGGATAATTAATTTTGAAGTTTTCATATTTAAGTACTTCAAAAACCTCAATTATAGTGTCTTCAAAATTTATACTCATTTAGCACCTAAAAAAAGACGAGCAGTTTATGCTCGTCATTTATTAACTCTTTACTAGTGGCCAGCGTTAGAACTTTTCTGGCGCTCCTGAGGAACGAAGGATCGTTAGAAAACGTTCTAACGCAACCCTAAATATGCTCAATAAATTAGTGTCTGGCGAAACGCCCGACAAGATTAAGTTATAACTTAATCCAATACGCTAAAGAGTCACATGAGTATACAAAAACATCTACATGAAAACAAGAATATAGCAATTAACTCGAAGTGATCAACATATACTCAAGTTTTTCAATGCTTATTAGTAATAGCTTCATCCGAACGTCTTTGCCGTAACGACTGTAAGTGATGTTTGGATTGGCGTGTCCGACGATTTGCGCCACGATGTGCTCGCTGATATCCAGTTGCTTCATTTCATCTATAAAAGTGTGTCTGAAGCCATATGACGTGGGGCGCAGGTTCGCTTGCATGCCTATCTCGGTTTGAAGCTTTGCGAGCTGTTTGCAGTAAGTTTTTGACCAATCTTCAATGATGCCGACAGGTTTATAATCAAACAGCTGGGTATGTGTTGATTTTCTTTGCTCAACAAACGCAATAAAGCCAAGCTCAAGCAAGCGCTGATGTATGGGCACATAACGTTTGGCATTGAGGTTTTTTAATCGTTGTACAGCGCCACTATCATCAACGCTAATGCAGTGTATGCCCTCAATTAACTTGATATCTCCAGGTTTGAGCTGGCAGGCTTCTGAAGGTCTTAAACCACCATAAAGCATTAATCGGGTGACCCATTTGAAATCGGTTGTTGAAGCCTTGAATGATGAGCTGCAAAGTAGTCGTTTAAGCTCAGGATGCGACCAGCGGTCTCTAGCTTGATTCGGTTTAGCTTTTGGTTTTTGACCAACTGTGACACTTTCAAATGGATTACTGGTGCAGTAATTCATTAATTGGCACCATTTAAAAAACTGGAATGTAGCGGCTAAGTACTCTTTATTGCTTTTGTAGCTTCGACCTTGAGTCAGTAAAGCATCTCGGTAGGTCATTGCATCTGCGCTGGTTATATCGTGCACGCACTTGATCTCAGCTTTGGAAGTAGATTTTGATGATACGGTATCAATAAAATGGCGTATGCGTTGTTCAAGCTGCTTTATAGAGAGCGGTCTGATGGCTGATTTTTGTTTTGAGATAATAAATGCGCTTAATGCTTCGTTTAACCCAATAACAGGCTTTGCTTGCGCGATAGCAGTGGTTTCACGGTGTTCTGACAGCTTAGTGTCTCTAATAGGGATAACATGAGATTTAGGCGTGATATTGAACGTAATATCAGAATCATCAGCATCAAACTGAGCTCTAAGATTGTTAATGACCTCATCAACGTAACGAATAAAGTCATTAATGCGTGTTTGATGGTCAATAGACTTGATGATTTTTTTGAGTGCTCCGGCAACATCAATATTACGGATGACCGCTTCTGCTCTGTCACGAGTCAGTAAGGAGACTTTTACGTCAAAGGGGAAGCCCTTGTCGCGTAAAATTTTGGATAAACAGATACGTGTAAAGTATACGTTGTTGGGTGCTCGATAAAGATACATTGTCTGAGTCAATCCTTATGGAGAGCCCCTCAAACGCCAGAAACAAAAAAAGCCGTTGATAATCAACGGCTTTTCTCGTATTTAATGTGGCGGAGGGATAGGGATTTGAACCCTAGAACGGGATAAACCGTTGCCGGTTTTCAAGACCGGTGCATTCGACCACTCTGCCATCCCTCCGAGCGGGCGAATAATATGACAATGACAGTTTTGTGTAAAGGGTAAATTGCAAATAATTTGTTAAGTGGTGATTAAATGTTCAAGTTAACTGTAATTGCAGTATCGCGATTGATTATTCACTGATAGCTAAGCCTCTATACTGATGATGAACAGAATATGTGGCTTGCTGTGTTCTTAAACGGGCTCAACGGCAGTCGAATTGTGCTAATCAACTTAAGCTGACCATTTTTGTCATTTAAAATGTGATTAAACAGCTGATAGCGGCGACTTTGCTTGATTTGATTAGGCTTAATGTTTACCTTTACTGCAAGTAATTTTGCCAATGCCAAGGATAGCGAGATGCTTTCAGAACAAGCATTCGAGATGATAGATATTGTTGCCCGTGTGGGCAGTTTTACCGCCGCAGCCAATAAATTGAATAAAGTCCCCTCTGCGGTGAGTTATGCCATTAAACAGATTGAAGATGACTTAGGGGTTATATTGTTTGAGCGTCACCATCGCAGTGTTAGTTTGACGCCAGCGGGTGAGCATTTTGTGGCGCAGTCGCGCGAGATAATGACCAAGCTTAATAATATTAAACGTGATACTCAGAAAGTGGCTAATGGCTGGCGCCCTTCTTTATCTATTGCGATTGACAACATGGTTCGCGCAGACAAAATCAGTGGCTTGATTGCTGATTTTTATCGCCACTTTACCGATATTGAATTGATTATTCGCTTAGAAGTTTATAATGGCGTGTGGGAAGCATTGTCGACGGGTAAAAGCGATATCGCCATAGGAGCAACCTCAAGTATTCCTGTTGGTGGCACTTTCAAGTCGCGCGATATGGGAATGATTCAGTGGTCTTTTTTAGTCGGTAAAAATCACCCGTTAGCTAAAGCAGAGCATGCGTTAACCGATGACGAGTTATTACAGTATCCGTCAATTTGCTTGCAAGACACGGCTCATAATATTGCCCACAGGCCGAATTGGTTATTAAATAACCAACGCAGGATTGTGGTACCTGATTGGATCAGAGCAATAAATTGTTTTAGAGAAGGCTTAGGTGTGGGTTACATGCCCTATCATTTGGCTGATATTTTTATTAAAGCCGGCGCGCTAATAGAAAAACAACTCGCCACCCCAAAGCAAGACACAGCCTGCTGTTTAGCCTGGAATAATGCCAATATGACGCCTGCTATGCATTGGGTGTTAGATCACCTCGGCGACACCGAGAAACTAAAAAAAGAGTGGCTTAGCTAAGCCACTTTTGCAAAATAAGTTTTTGTTAATAACATTACTTATACAAACGTTTATGTTAAATTAGCGACTATTAAGATGATGTTTGTTATGAATTAATTTTTGTTTAATGTACATTGCTTACGCTATACAAAAGGATTTAGCTTCAGAGTGAAATATTTTTTTGTGAAAGATATTTTTCTCGTTGAGCAAATCATTGAGTTAACACCTGGAGACGATAATGAATCAACAATCAGTTATATCACCTAGTCTATCGACTACTGATGTCAACAAAATGCTAAAAAACACTTATATGTTACTGGCAATGACATTGGCATTTTCTGCAGTAACTGCAGGTTTAGCCATGGCAATCAACATTGGCCCAATGATGTCTTTAGGCTTATCACTTGGTAGCTTAGTGTTATTATTTGTAACCCTTAAAAAAGCCGAAAGTGCTGCTGCTATATTTTGGGTGTTTGCCTTTACCGGTATGCAAGGCGCGTCGCTCGGTTACATTCTTAACCATTATGCTGGTATGGCAAATGGCCCTGGCTTAATTATGCAGGCATTAGGGTTAACCTCTATCATTTTCGTGTCGCTTTCAGCGTATGCGTTAACCACTAAGAAAGACTTCTCATTTATGGGCGGCTTCTTATTTGCGGGTTTATTAGTAATGATCGGTGCTATGGTCATTAACATATTCGTTGGTAGCTCAATATTATTTATGGCAATGAATGCAGGTATTGCGTTGCTAATGACTGGTTTCATTCTATATGACACTAGTCGTATCGTGAATGGCGGCGAAACAAACTACGTTCGTGCGACTATTTCATTGTACTTAGATTTTTTGAACTTGTTCATAAGCCTACTACATTTAATGGGTATTGGCAGCGACGACTAATCGTCGATAGAGTTCATCAGCAAATTACGTTAAAATGACCCTACATTAGGGTCATTTTTTTTATAATGAGCAAATTCATCATTCAAGTAAACGGCAGCGTTTATGGCTCTACAGCCAGTTTTCGCGCGTTATCATTTTGCCAAAGCGCATTAGCTAATGGCCATCAAATTATCAACGTCTTTTTCTATCAAGATGGCGTAACCAATAGTAATGCTCTCACCTGTCCTGCATCTGACGAAATTGATATGCATTCCAATTGGCAATCATTGTCATCAGAACATTCAATACCGCTAACCAATTGTGTGTCTGCAGCGCTGCGTCGTGGTGTGTTATCTCCACAAGATGCTACAGAGAATGGTAAACCACAATGGAATAGCAGTGACGCATTTACCATGGGCGGTTTGGGTGAATTAGTGGTCGGTATTGAACAAGCTGACAGGTTGATTACCTTTTAACGTATTAGTGGAAAAGACAATGAAATCACTGGCAATTATGTTTAGGCATGCACCATTGGGTACTACCAGTACCCGCGAAGGGCTGGATTTTGCCATGCTCAGTGCCAGCTTTGAACAACAAGTGAGTATTATATTTACCAATGAAGCGGTATTACATTTGCTGGCAGGCCAAACACCTGAGCAAGCAGGATCTAAAGATTATGTGTCGGCATTTAAAGCGCTTTCTCTTTACGATATTGATACCGTACTGGTGTGTGCAGAGTCAATGCACACTTTAGGATTACAGCCTAATGACCTTAGTATTACAGCAACGGTGGCGACCCCAGAAGTCATTACTCAAACCCTGCAAGCTGCTGATGAGGTGTTAGTATTTTGATATTACATCATATCCAAACATCAGTAATGACTGACGACGCCTTAAGTACATGCTTACGCTATATTCACCCTACAGACAGTATTTTATTGTCTAGCGATGCAGTGAATTGTTTATTACAAACCCAGTGGCAACAAGCTTTAGCAGACGTAAAGCTGTTTGTGCTACAAGATGATGTTGTCGCTAGGAGTTTATTTGATCGCTTGATGCTTATTTTAGCCAGTGAAGCTGCGGGCTCTTTTGATATTATTGATTATTCACAATTTGTTGAACAATCTTTGTTACACGAGAAGGTGATAACTTGGTAAACTTTTTTGAATTTAATAGCCAACAAATTGAAACCGATCATCAAGGCTATTTAAAAAATGTTAATGATTGGCAAGAACCTATGGCAATTGCGATTGCTGCTACTGAGAACATTGAGTTAACTGAGCAACACTGGGAAGTTATCCGTTTTGTACGTGATTTTTATCTTGAGTACAAAACCAGCCCAGCCATTCGAGTATTAGTAAAAGCTATTGGTCAACGTTTAGGTGCGGATAAAGGTAACTCTAAATACTTATATACCTTGTTTCCGATTGGCCCTGCAAAACAAGCAACTAAAATTGCAGGGTTACCCAAACCGGCAAAATGTTTATAGTTGATTAGTACTGACAAAAAAGCCCGCTTAAGATAACTTAAGCGGGCTTTTTAAATGGCTAACCTTGACTGAGGTTATTTTGGAAATATATTTTCTATCACTATAAATGCTGCTTGAGCTAGTTGAACAATTACCAACAAAATAAAAAAGAAGATAACTGATAAATAGATAAGCCTACGATTATCACGCCGACTTGAACCCATTGCTGGTTGTACCAACCCTTATAAATATGTGATCAACTCAAACTGAGTGACACAATTTCCAATACAACGTAGAAATAAATATGTGCTTGCTGCGATACGGTAACGCCGTTAACACGATTTACGAATTATGGAGTTACTCAACGCGCTACAACATACAGGTCTTTTAGAACGACGAAGGAATAAAGCTCTATCCTGTACAAGACTGACAATTAACACCCTAGCCACACTCAAAATGGACCGCGGCTAGGACTCGATCAATTGGCCAATCATATTAGCTATATAATTAGCCAACTATAATTAGCGCTTAACATTAACCAATCAGACTTAAACCGCCCATGTATGGACGTAATACTTCAGGTACTGTGATTGTGCCATCTTGATTTTGATAATTTTCAATTACGGCTACTAACGTACGGCCAACCGCTAAACCTGAACCATTTAAGGTGTGCAATAAAGCAGGTTTGTTATCTGCTTTGCTACGGTATCTAGCTTGCATTCTACGCGCCTGGAAATCTTTCATGTTTGAACAAGATGAAATTTCTCGGTAAGTATTTTGCGCAGGTAACCACACTTCTATATCAAAGGTTTTACTTGATCCAAAGCCCATATCACCGGTACATAGCACCATAGTGCGGTACGGTAAGTTAAGTAACTGTAATACTTTTTCAGCGTGCGAGGTAATGTCTTCCAATGCTTGCATTGAATGATCTGGATGAGCAATTTGCACTAATTCTACTTTGTCGAATTGATGTAGACGGATCACACCACGAGTATCACGACCATAAGAGCCCGCTTCACTGCGGAAACATGGCGTTAACGCCGTCATTTTCATCGGAAGTTCAGTTTCATCCACAATCATATCGCGCACATAGTTAGTTAATGGCACTTCTGCAGTTGGAATAAGTGATAAACCTTGGCCTTCTTCGGTGGCCGGTTTAGTGTGGAATAAATCTTCACCAAACTTAGGCAATTGACCTGTGCCTAATAAGCTTTCTTCGTTAACCAATAACGGTACGTATGTTTCTGTATAGCCATGTTCAGTGGTATGTAAGTCTAACATAAACTGACCTAACGCACGGTTTAAGCGAGCAATTTGACCACGCATGATAATAAAACGTGAGCCGGAAATTTTAACCGCGTTTTTAAAATCTAGTCCTTCTAATGCTTCACCTAAGTCAATATGATCTTTCACTTCAAAGTCGAATACTTTTGGGGTGCCCCAACGACGTACTTCAACATTGTCGTTTTCATCAGCACCTACGGGAGCCGATTCGTCTGGCAAATTTGGCACGCTCATGGCGATGCTATTGATCTGTTGCAACAACTCAGCAAGCTCTGCTTTCTTTGAATCTAGCTGTGCACCTAAATCACCCACTTGCGCCATAATGGAACTGGTATCTTCGCCGCGTGCTTTAGCTTGACCAATCGACTTAGAGATCGCGTTACGCGATGCTTGCAAGTCTTCTGTGGCAACTTGTAGCGATTTACGCTTTTCTTCAAGTTTGGTCAAATTATCAACATCAAGAATAAAGCCACGAGTGGCTAAACGCTCGGCAGTAATTTCCAGTTCATTACGCAAAAATTTTGGATCTAGCATGTTGTGAGTTCTTTTTAGTTAAACACGTGAAAATATAAGCTGTTGACCTAAATACACCATAAAGAGGCATAAGGTGACATTCAACAACACATTTAAAATAGCTTTATGCCATAAACCTTCTTGCAATAGCAGTAAGGTTTCATTCGAAAAAGTCGAAAACGTAGTTAATGCACCTAATAGACCAATGCCAATAAGCGCTTTAATTTCAGGGCTAATATGACTCAATTGCCCTAGCGCATAAACGGCGCCCATTAAAAACGATCCCAATAAATTGACTAACAGTGTACCAAAAGGAAAACTGGTTCCAAATACCTGGATCATAAAAATTGAAAGAAGATAGCGTAAAACTGCACCAATTGACCCACCTAATGCCACCAACAACACATTAGTCATAGCGTTTGTCCTCGCTTTGTTGATCAAGTTGGTTTAATTGGGCCAATTTATCTTGAATGCGTTTTTCAAAACCTCTGTTCGTGGGTTGATAAAATTGACTGTGTTGCAGTGATTCTGGAAAGTAATTTTCGCCCGCAGCATAAGCACCAGGTTCATTATGTGCATAACGATATTCTTTGCCAAAGCCGATGTCTTTCATCAGTTTGGTTGGCGCATTACGCAGATGGTTAGGCACAGGCTCGTGTCCGGTTTGTTTTGCTAACTCGCGAGCAGCACCAAATGCACTATAAACCGCATTACTTTTAGGAGCACTGGCTAAATACAATACAGCTTGTGCTATCGCTCGCTCACCTTCAGCAGGCCCAATGCGGTGATAACAATCCCAGGCATTAAGCGCTACAGTCATCGCTACTGGGTCGGCATTACCAATGTCTTCTGAGGCAATCGCTAATAAACGGCGGGCAACATATAAGGCATCGCCGCCACCTTCTAAAATACGGCAATACCAATACAAAGCGGCATCGGGCGCTGAGCCCCGTACAGACTTATGTACTGCTGAAATTAAATCGTAAAATTGATCGCCATTTTTATCGTAACCCGCTGCTTGGTGCCCGGCAACTTGCGTCAGCATCTCGGTGGTAAACGCGCCAGCATCTGCCACTAAATCGCTCATTAACTCAAGCAAATTAAGCGCTTTACGTGCGTCACCATCACTTATGTCGGCCAATTGCTTGGCTACATCGGCAGGTAATATTAATTGGCGTTTACCCAAACCACGTTCAACGTCGGCTAAAGCTTGGGTGACAATTAAGTTAATTTCGTCAGAGCTCAGCCGATTAATAAGGTAAACACGCGCACGAGATAATAATGCGTTATTGATTTCGAATGAGGGGTTTTCGGTGGTGGCACCGATGAAAATAACTGTGCCATCTTCAATAAAAGGTAAAAAGGCATCTTGTTGGCTTTTATTAAAACGATGAACTTCGTCGACAAATAACAAGGTACGTTGTCCGCGACTTTGGGCAATGGCTTTAGCTTGTTCTATAGCGGCACGAATGTCCTTTACGCCAGATGTTACCGCAGAAATACGTTCAACATGGGCGTTGGCATAATGGGCAATTAACTCAGCTAATGTGGTTTTTCCCGTACCGGGTGGGCCCCACAGCAACATCGAGTGTGCACGGTTTGCCTCTAGTGCCTTACGCAGAGGTTTACCTTCACCTAATAAATGTGCCTGACCAATGTATTCGCTAATCTCCCTTGGACGCATTCGTGCAGCCAAGGGGCGAAAGTCTGGGGCAAAATCAAAACCTAAATTAGCCATAAAACGTCTTAGTTAGCTTGCTTTAAACGTTGATCGTCTATATCAACGTTATCAGGCACGGCAAACTTAAATATGTTTGCTTCGTTGTCTTTCACTTTACGTTGTTGAGTTAACGCAAATTGACTTAGGTTGCCTTGCTCGTCAGTTAAGTTAAATTTGACTAACTGGCTAGCTTCAAAACACACACTCACGGCAACGACATTGCTGTTAAGTTTTTTAGGTTGAATATCAAAACAGGTTGATTTTTCGCTTACGGCACGCTTAGTGACCGAATACTTAGCCCATGTAGCTTCGTCTCGATGCACTAACAAAGCCATAGGTGATGCATCAACTGCTTGAGCAACATCCATCACAGTCACTTCTTCCGCAAAAGGATTATAAATCCATAAATTAGCGCCATCAGCCACAATTAATGATTCGTCTGGCTGAGTTAAATGCCAGTAAAATTGATTCGGATACGCAAGTGCAAATACCCCGCTTCCAGTTTGAATAGGCTTACTGTTAATGTCAGTCACTTGCTGGGAAAATGTCGCATGCAAGCTATCAATATTAGATAGCTTAGCGCGTAATTCGGTTGCGTCATCGGCCATTGCGGCAACGCTGCTTAAACTTGTGGTTAATAATAGGCTTAACATTGTAATACGTTTATTCATCATTAATTCCTCGGTGGTGGCGGAGCCAACACTTCACGATTACCGTTGTGGCCTTGGGCTGTCACAATACCTTGGCTTTCCATCATTTCAATAATGCGGGCGGCGCGATTGTAACCAATTTTAAATTTACGTTGTACGCTAGAAATGGAGCCGCGGCGAGTTTCAGTAACAAATGCAACCGCGTCATCATATAACGCATCTAACTCTTCTTCACTATCGGAGGTTTCACCGGGTAACAATACTTGTTCACCATCGGTAGCACCATTAAGAATTTCTTCAATATATTGTGGCTTACCACGAGCACACCAATCGGCTACGACTTTATGCACTTCATGATCATCAATAAACGCACCATGAACACGATTTGGCAAACCAGTTCCAGGAGGTAAATACAACATATCGCCCATGCCTAACAGGGTTTCTGCGCCTTGCTGATCAAGAATGGTACGTGAGTCAATTCGTGACGACACTTGGAACGCAATACGGGTTGGAATGTTAGCTTTAATTAAGCCAGTGATCACATCAACCGATGGACGCTGAGTCGCTAATATTAAGTGAATACCTGCCGCACGTGCTTTTTGCGCGATACGGGCAATAAGTTCTTCAACTTTCTTACCGACAATCATGATCATGTCAGCAAATTCATCGACGACCACCACAATAGAAGGCAGTTTTTCTAATGGTGGCGCATCGTCTAGCATGCTTTCAGAAGACTTCCATAATGGGTCTGGAATATACTCCCCTTTAGCAGCAGCTTCTTTAATTTTAAAGTTGTAGCCTTTAAGGTTACGCACACCTAATGCCGACATTAATTTATATCGACGTTCCATTTCACCCACACACCAGCGCAGTGCATTGGCCGCTTCTTTCATGTCGGTAACCACTTCACACAATAAATGTGGAATACCTTCATACACCGACAATTCAAGCATCTTAGGGTCAATCATAATAAAGCGGACATCATCAGGGCCCGATTTATACAACAAACTGGTGATCATGGCGTTCACACCGACCGATTTACCTGAACCCGTTGTACCGGCAACTAATAAATGCGGCATTTTGCCTAAATCAACGACCACTGGCTCACCGGCAATATCTTGTCCTAACACCATAGACAATGTCGATTTGCTGTCTTTAAACGCAGCAGAATCGAGTACATCGCGCATAAACACCGTTTCACGGAACTTGTTCGGTAATTCTAAGCCAACATAAGCTTTACCAGGAATGACTTCAACCACACGCACGTTTTCAGATAATAGTGAACGGGCTAAATCTTTCGATAAATTGGTGATTTTAGACGCTTTAACCCCTGGTGCTAATTCAAGCTCAAAACGAGTAATCACAGGTCCAGGATACACCCCTACTACATTGGCGATAATGTTAAAATCGGCCAGCTTTGTTTCAACCAATCGAGCGACTTGCTGCAATTCAGCTTCACTGATGGGATTTTTCTTACGATCAGGAACATCAAGTAAGGTAATACTCGGTAGCGGATCCATTTTTTGACGAGCTTGTTGAGGGTTTTGGCCATCAATTACCACAACACCATCAACAATTCGGACATCTTTTTTCGGCTTTTGCTGTGCAACTAATGCCCCTGTTGAATGAGGCTTATTAAATGCTTCCTCAAAAGGCCCATCTGCGATATCGAGATTATTGATTGCAGGGCTATCATTAACGCCATCAATGTCAAAATCGACATCATCTTTTGTCGCAACCCAAGGAGCAAAGGATGTGTCGTCATTATCGAGTTGCATCGACGGCTCTTGGCGATCATCTATATCAAGTTCATCGTCATCGATGTCTGAGACGATAATATCTTCAACAGGTTTAGCCTTGCGACTAAAGAAACTGCGTTTTTTCTCAACAATAGGCGGCGTCTCTATGGTTGGCTTGGTATGAATTGGTATTTCGACTGCCGCTTTGCTCTGCTTATCCAGCGAGGGCTCATTTTGAAGATCGATTTCATTACGGCGTTGGGTAAACTTATCCACTAATGACATAAAACCTTTGGTATCTTCGGTTTCACGTTCACGTTTAAATACTTGAGGTAATGTCCATATTTTTTTGACTAACCAGATAGAACCTAAACCCGTTAACTCAATAATGGTTAACCAACTCACACCTGTCGCTAAGGTGAAGCCTGCACCAATGAAACACATTAATAGTAATGTGGTGCCGAGCTTATTAAAATACGGCAGCATGGCCTGACCAATAACGTCACCAGCAACGCCACCAGCTGAAAACACAAACATATTGTCGGCATTCATACTGACCAGTGCAGCTAACGCCAGCAACATAAGAATAAAGCCGATAATTCTTAGGCCAACAGAAAAATAATCGATTTCGAACACTCGATGCGCGCGATTAAAAATAAACCAGCCGGTTGTAGCTATCATCATGGGAATTAAAAAAGCGATAAAACCAAAGAAATAAAACAACACATCTGCTGTCCAAGCGCCTACAGCACCAGTCCAGTTATGAATTTCACCTTGGAAATGCGACTGACTCCAGCCAGGATCACTTGGATTAAAACTGGACAATGCCAATAGAATATACGTTGCAACCATGCAACATAATATAAGGCCACCTTCAAGCAGCCGTTGTAGGCCACTGAGTGTTTTAAGACTATTTTCCTGAGTCAAACGAAAGCATCCATAAAAAAGTGAAAAATAAGGGTTAAGATAACAGAATATCACTGTATTTGCAGTGATTATGCACCTTGAATTAACCAAGCTCAATCGATTGTTATGTCGAATTAATCAAGAAACATAAAAGCATGGATGAAGCTAATCAAGATGATGATTTTATATACAAAAAATGTTTGATTAACGAAAAAGATGAACATAGGCAACGACAGTCATCTATAATCCATCATTCTGGCTGCAAAAACTGGATAAGAGATAAATTTCGCGGGGTTAGCCTAGGTTATATAACGCAACCTTGTTGGTTTGTTTAACCTCTTCCATTACTACATAAGTACGAGTGTCTGAAATAGAGGGTAGTTTCAGCAAGGTTTCACCTAATAATCGTCGATATGCAGACATATCTGACACTCTGGTCTTTAATAGGTAGTCAAAATCACCAGAGACTAAATGGCATTCTTGGATATCATCAAGCAATTGAACTGCACGGTTAAAGCGGTCAAAAATGTCTGGCGTGTCGCGATTAAGAGTGATCTCAACAAAGACTAATAAAGAAGCACCAAGAAAATGCGGATTAACCAACGCAGTGTAACCACTAATAAAACCTTGTTTTTCAAGTCTTTTAACTCTTTCCAAGCAAGGTGTAGGGCTCAATCCGACTCGTTTAGATAGTTCAACATTTGAAATGCGACCATCCTGTTGTAGTTCATTTAAGATATTACGATCAATACGGTCTAAATCTTTCACTGAAAAACTTTTACTATTCACCATATATTCAACCTTGCTTTGTCCATAAAACAATACTTTTATCTATTAATTATCAAATTTCAGCAACATAATCTGCTAAAGCAGCACTATACTAGAGTCACCTGAAATAAGCACGTTCAGGTCACAATTAATAACAACTATACCCACTTGAAGTGGGGTTTTTTATGTCAATCGAGGCTCAAATAATGATTATTGGTGTTCCAACAGAAATTAAAAACCACGAATACCGTGTAGGCATGGTCCCTTCAAGCGTACGTGAATTAACCATAAAAGGTCACGATGTTTATGTTCAATCAGATGCGGGTGTGGGTATTGGTTTTACCGATCAAGACTATATTGATGCGGGCGCCTCGATTTTAGCTACAGCAGCTGAAGTGTTTGCTAAATCAGACATGATTGTAAAAGTGAAAGAGCCACAAGCAGTTGAACGTGCAATGTTACGTCACGACCAGATTTTATTCACTTATTTGCACCTTGCACCAGACTTGCCACAAACTGAAGAATTAATCACCAGTGGCGCTGTTTGTATTGCTTACGAAACAGTCACTGATGATCGCGGCGGATTACCATTACTTGCCCCAATGTCAGAAGTTGCTGGCCGCATGTCAATCCAAGCAGGCGCACGCGCACTTGAAAAATCATTAGGCGGCCGTGGTATGTTGCTTGGTGGTGTTCCAGGTGTTGAGCCAGCTAAAGTGGTCATCATTGGTGGCGGTATGGTTGGTACAAACGCAGCACAAATGGCTGTTGGTATGGGGGCTGATGTTGTTGTTTTGGATCGCAGTATCGATGCATTACGTCGTCTAAATGTTCAATTTGGTTCAGCGGTTAAAGCTATTTACTCAACAGCTGATGCTATTGAGCGCCACGTATTAGAAGCTGACCTTGTTATTGGCGGTGTATTAGTTCCAGGTGCTGCAGCACCAAAGTTAATCACTCGTGACATGGTTAAGCGCATGAAACCTGGCAGTGCAATTGTTGACGTTGCAATTGACCAAGGTGGTTGTGTTGAAACTTCGCACGCTACCACTCACCAAGACCCAACTTACATTGTTGATGACGTAGTGCATTACTGTGTGGCTAACATGCCAGGTGCAGTAGCGCGTACTTCTACGTTTGCATTAAACAATGCAACACTACCTTACATTATCAAGTTAGCGAACCAAGGCTACAAACAAGCATTATTAAATGACAAACATTTATTAAATGGCTTAAACGTAATGCACGGTAAAGTCGTCTGTAAAGAAGTGGCTGAAGCGTTGAACCTTGAGTTCACTGAACCAAAAAGCCTACTTGCTTAAATGAGTAAGTAATTAATTTATTTTATTCAATCAAAATGCCGCATTAATATATGCGGCATTTTTTATGTTTATTAAGCGCGAATATCAAACACTATTATCAAAAACTAATATCCAAAACTAATATTAAAATATACGAGATTGTTTCGCCAATAAATCAAAGAAGTCATTTTTCGGCATTGGTTTATAAAAATAATACCCTTGCACCGCTTCTATATTCTGTTTTTTAATAAAGTCTAATTCAACTTCAGTTTCAACACCTTCAGCAACAATTGACAGATCTAATGCCCGGCTCATACTGACAATAGCTTCAATCAACGCTTCATGTCGCGCACCCAATGAAATTTTCTGGATAAAGGATTTATCAATTTTAACTTGATCCACTGGGAAGTTTGCCAAATACGATAAAGATGAATAACCAGTACCAAAATCATCTACTGAAATTTGCATTCCACGATGCCGAAGTTCTGTTAATAATTGGCTAATCGATGATTGTTGTTTCATCATTAATGATTCGGTGATCTCTAAAGTGATCAACTGATACGGGATCTCGCCGCCACCTAGCGCTTCTGAAATGTTATCAAAATAGTTTAAAAAGCGTTGTTGTAGATCGCTCGTCCAAAATTCAATCGTCGATACATTAATGGCAAAAGGAATGGCGTAACCGCTTTTTTGCAATGCGATGATACTGGTTAACGCTTGCGTTCTCACCCACTCACCTATTTGAACTATTAAACCCGACTCTTCTGCAATAGGAATAAACTCATCTGGCGAAATAAATTGACCATCATGTATCCAGCGCAATAACACTTCTGCTTTAATGATTTGGCCACTAAACGGATTCACAATGGGTTGATAATACAGTTCAAATTCATTATGGCTCAATGCAGATTTAAGGTGTAAGTACAATTCAGCATGTCTTTCAGCATCTTTTTGGATTTGCTGATTAAAAAACTGCAGACAATTACGACCTCGAGATTTTGCGTTGTACATAGCTTGAGTGGCGCAATTTAATATTTGTTCCACATTATCAGCATCGTGTGGATAACGAGCTAGGCCAGTACTCATGGATAACATGACATCTTGACCGCCAACAATAAAAAGCTTTTTCAACTCATTAGTTAGATCATCAAAAAGACTAATTAATGACTCGGAACACATTTTACCCGGTAACACTAATGCAAATTCATCAGCTGCAATACGTGCAATAAGAACATTATCAGGAATGGCACTCAGTAAACGCTGCGCGACAAATTTCAATACAAGGTCACCATTATCATGCCCGAGGGTGTCGTTAATTTGTTTAAAATGGTCAATATCCATCAACATCAAGCTAAAGTCTTGCTTACAACCGTTCACGCTGTCTTCTGAATCGATCATTGCTTGTAGACTTTCAAACAAGTATTTACGGTTCGACAATCCGGTAAGTTGATCATAGTTGGATTGAAAGTTAATCATTTTTTCAGCGTTTTTACGTGCGGAAATATCGGTAATTAACCATGCAAAACAATTCTGTTGCGTAAAACTATCCCTAATAACGGTCACATTAAGCGAGATATCAATAATATCATTGTCGGTTTTAAGACCTTTTAACTCCCCTTGCCAAGGGTGTCCGCGCTTTAAATGTTCAAATAAGTCTGCTACTACATCTTGTTGGGAGTGACTCAAAAAGCGATTAACATCAAATAATTTAAGATTGGCGTAATAGGTAGACGTTAAGGATTTAAAAATTGGATTGGCTGATAATACCGAGTTGTCTTCACTGGTAATAACTAACGCAATGGGCAAGCTGTTAAATATTTTGCTACTTAACCGTTGAATATGCATTCCACGGCTTCGTTCAATGGCTAAACTGGCCAAACGTGCCGCTTCTTGTATTAGGTGTAAATCTTGCTCCGACGGCGATTTAATCGTGTCATAGTACATGGCAAAAGTACCGAGTACATTTTGATTACTGTCTTTTATTGGTTCAGACCAACACGCTTTTAATCCGGCTTTTAAAGGTATCTCTTTAAAATTTTTCCAATTTGGATGATGCTCAATGTCTTCAACAATGACTCTTTCGCAAGTGTATGCTGCGGCGCCACAAGAACCCACATCAACGCCAATCTCGATGCCGTTAACCGCATTGTTATATTCTTCAGGAAGATTGGGAGCTGCCCCCGAGAGTAACCTTTTACCGTCATCACTCAATAAAAGCACTGATGCGCGAGTGCCAATTTTTTGTGCTTCAATCAATAAAACTAAGGCATGAAGCATTTCGCCTAATGGCAGCCCCTGCAATACCATATCGAGTATTGTACTGTATCGCTCGACACTCGATTCACGAAAATCATACTGGTTGGTATCTTCAACTAATTTATTGGTTTGTAGTCCTTTATCCATAACGCTCCATCATCACGGCAAATGCTTAGAAAAACATATTCCTAATATAGAAATAAGATTATGCATTTATGAGAACTTTATCAACGTTTTAACATATATTTACAATAAAAACCTGCTAAGTGGGCAAAAATAATCCATAAAAAAAAACAGTGCAAAATAAATGCACTGTTTTTATGTTAATCACAATCAATTTTTTGAATATAATAATTGATGTTAATTGAATAGTTATTCAGCCATTCGTTCCATCTTGGCAAGATAGAAACCATCAAATCCACGCTCTGAAACCAAGATGTTTTCATCTTCGATTAGCGTGAACTGTGGATTGTCTGCCAGAAACGTATCAATTTGATCGCGATTTTCTTCAGGCATGATTGAACAAGTCGCATAAATTAATATCCCACCGACTTTGACCATACGGCTGTAACTTTGCAAAATATGCTTCTGCAATTCAACCAACACAGGCAAACGCTCAGGAGTATCACGCCACTTTGAATCTGGATTGCGTTTTAGCACACCAAGTCCAGAACAAGGTACATCTAATAGCACACGGTCAGCGGTTAATTTTAAGCGTTTAATGGTTTTTGAACTGGCAATAATCCGCGTTTCAACGTTATAGGCACCTGCACGTTTAGCGCGAGTTTTAAGATTATCCAGTTTCCATTGCTCAATATCCATCGCGAGCAAACGGCCCTTACCTTGCATTTGTGCCGCAATATGCAAGGTTTTACCGCCCGCACCTGCACAAGCATCAACAACACGCATACCTGGTTTTGCATCAACAGCATTAGCAACTAATTGTGAACCCGCGTCTTGCTGTTCAAACCAACCGTCTTTAAATGCATCGGTACGAAATAATGCTGAGTCTGAAGTGACCTCAATAGCAGAAGCCACATCGCTTACTTCTATTGCCGTTACGCCTTCTTTTTTAAGTCTTTCAATAAGGGCGTCGCGATTACATTTCAGTTCATTAACGCGTAAATAGCGTTTTGGTTGCTCTGCCAGTGCCGCACGTTCAGCAGGCCACTTGTCACCCAATTGTGCTTGACCAAGCTCATTTAGCCACTCAGGACAACCATCCCATAATACAGGGTCTGTTTTGGCTTGTTCTAGATTAGCCTCAAATGCTGCTTGCTCTAGTTGCAATGAATACTGCATTTTAGGTAAATCTAAGCCATGAAATACATGCCAGCCGTTAAGTAATTTTGACCCTAAACGATCAAATTCTTCTGGTTTAATATCAACAAGAAAACAATATAAGTTTAAACGACGTAAAATATCGCCGGTGACTTGCGTGATCCGCGCTTGCTCTGATGGGTTAAGCGTTAAACCAGAAAAATGCTCTGAATAAGCTCTATCTAATGGTTTTCCTCGGGTTAACACCATGGTTAGCACATTTAAGACTAACTCTGATGAACTGCCTGACAACGGATAAGTCAACATGGGGGCTCTCTATCTAATATAACGATCAATTTAAAAACGTGCTGATCATAGGGATTAAAGCTGTTGATAGCAAGGCCATATCAGGCTTTACTCCTCACTTTGGCAGCATAAAAGAGTCAATCATTCTATGTTTATAGATTTTCTGTGAATGACCTTTTGTAACATCACCCGACCTTAATACGTTGAAGCCAACCCTTGCCCTTTCACAACTGTGTGATGTTATGTTCACTAATGCAAAACATAAAAAAGCGGCCCGAAAGCCGCTGATGATTTAGTGCAATATATCTGTAATCAAAACCAGATTACATTCTTGAGCCTTTAGCGCCATAGAATAAAATAAACGCATAACACACAACTGGTAAAATAAACGCCACTTGTAGGCCCATGTTATCGGCCATCACACCCTGTAATAACGGTACAATTGCGCCACCAACAATGGCTAAACATAATATGCCACTACCTTGTGAGGTGTGTGGGCCTAAATCTCGGAGTGCCAAGCTAAAGATAGTTGGGAACATAATCGAATTAAACAATCCAACTGCCAAAATTGACCACATGGCCACTGCGCCAGTACTGTTCATTGCCACTAACACCAGTGCAGCGGCAACAAAGGCATTAAAGGCTAGCAAAGTACCTGCAGGAATTTTTTGCATAATAACCGAACCGACAAAACGGCCTATCATCGCCCCGCCCCAATAGTAGGTGATATATTTAGCGGCTTCTGCTTCTTGTAAACCGGCAACTTGTTCTTCGCCTAAAAAGTTAACTAAAAAGCTGCCAATAGACACTTCAGCGCCAACATAGACAAAAATACCAACAGCACCTAACACCAAATGGATGCTTTGTAAGGCACTGGTTTTACCATTATGCGTTATCACGCCAGTAGCAGAATCATCACTGTGTTCAGCAATGGTAGGTAAATTGAGTTTGGCAAAAATTAACGCGAGTAAGCCTAACATCGCAGCCAGAATAAGGTATGGAAGCTTTACCACTTCAGCTTCTGATTGCGCTTGGCTTAAGCCTTCTACCGCGCCAGATGCAACAGACAATATCAATACAGCACCAAAGAAAGGAGCCACTGTCGTCCCTAATGCATTAAATGCTTGGGTTAGGTTTAAACGACTTGATGCGGTTTCAACTGAGCCCAACGCATTGACATATGGGTTTGCCGCCACTTGTAAAATGGTGATCCCAGACGCCAATACAAACAGTGCACCTAGGAATAATCCATAGGTAGCAAACGCTGCAGCCGGGTAAAATAACAAACACCCGATACAAGCAATGACGAGCCCAGTGACGATACCTTTTTGATAACCTAATTTTTTGACTAACTTACCGGCTGGTAATGAGACTAAAAAGTACGCCCCAAAAAAACAAAATTGGATCAACATTGCTTCGGTGTAATTGAGTGAGAACACCGCTTTTAAATGTGGGATGAGAATATCATTTAAACAGGTAATGAATCCCCACATGAAAAACAGTGAAGTCAATGACACTAGAGCAAAGCGATAACTACCGCTGTCACCTGTCACTGTCGTTTGTTGAGTACTTTGCATTGATGAAGCCATAGAGTGGTCTCTTCTTGTTAATTATTGTTATATTGATTTTTTGTCTATCTATAATGACGGTCATATAGGATATGACCGTTAGATGCATTAGCTTTTATATTGTTTGTATAGTGAAAACTACTGAATCAAAAAAGCCGAAATACATGAGCATTTCGGCTTAGTCACACTACTTTCCAAGCAAACCATAAAAACTGGCAAAACTTGGTAACACAATGGTCGCGGGATGCTGCTTATCTTGCGCGCCACTGAGTAAACCATGGCCCTCTAAGATCGAAGATACATGTAACTCTTTTAGGTCAAAGGTTTGTTGCGCTGCAGATAAGTTAAACAGGACTAACATTCGTTGTTGGTCTTGACTGCGGATGAACGCTAATACATCAGCATGGCTATCAATAAACTGAATATCACCATCAATCAGGATATTTTGCTGTTTGCGCCACTGTAAAAAATGGCGATAACTGTTCAGTATTGAATCTTGATCTGCTTCTTGCACATCTACGGCACTATTATTGTGTAACGGATCTATTGGTAGCCAAGGTGTTGCCTCACTAAAACCTGCATTAGGCGCTTCTTTTACCCAAGGCATTGGCGTGCGACATCCATCACGGCCTTTAAACATTGGCCAAAACGCTATTCCGAATGGATCTTGTAATTGATTAAATTCAATCGGTGCTTCAGTTAAGCCTAATTCTTCACCCTGATAACTACACACACTGCCACGTAATGAAAACAACATCGCATTGAGCATTTTCACCATTGTTGGGTTAACACTGTCTTTACCCCAACGAGATGCAACACGCTTCACATCATGATTGCCGATAGCCCAACATGGCCAACCATCACCTATGCTGGCTTCCAGTTCTTCAACAGTTTGGCGAATATAAGCCGCACTAAAGTCATCCGTTAACAACTCAAAACTGTAGGCCATGTGTAAACGGTCATCACCCTGGGTGTATTCAGCCATCGTGGCAAGTGAGTCTTCAGATGACACTTCACCTAAAGTAACCGCGCCAGGGTAACGACTAATTAATGCACGTAACTCTTCAATAAAACCAACTGTTTGTGGGCGAGTATTATTGTAGTAATGATATTGGTAAGCATAAGGGTTATCTTCACTGAAGCCACGGCCTTGACGCTTGTCTTTTGGTTTAGCAGGGTTATCTCGTAATTGTTCATCGTGATAACAGAATGTAATCGCATCTAGTCGGAAACCATCAACGCCTTTTTTAAGCCAAAATTCAACATTATCGAGCACAGCTTGACGAACCTGCGGACAATGAAAATTAACATCAGGCTGACTTTTAAGAAAATTATGTAAGTAGTATTGCTGACGGCGTGGTTCCCATTCCCAAGCACAGCCACCAAAAATAGCGAGCCAATTGTTAGGCGCACTGCCATCATCTTTTGGATCGGCCCATACATACCAATCTGCTTTATCATTATCACGACTTTGACGACTTTGCTCGAACCAATGATGTTGATCTGAGGTATGACTGAGTACTTGGTCAATCACCACTTTTATATTTAGTTGATGGGCTTTCTCAATAAGTTGGTCAAAGTCGGCCATGGTGCCAAACAGTGGGTCTATTTCAAGATAATCACTAATGTCATAACCAAAGTCTTTCATCGGTGATTTGAAAAAAGGCGAAATCCAAATTGCATCAACATTTAAACTGGCAATATAATCAAGTTTAGCAATGATGCCTTGCAAGTCGCCGACACCGTCACCATTAGAATCCATTAAACTGCGTGGATAGATTTGATATATCACTCCACCGCGCCACCAGGTTACCTGATCCATTGCTTCCCCTTAGAATTAAGCTAACCCCAAAACGCCTATGAGTTACCTTGATGTTGCGGCTGGGTAACAGCTCGCTGTTGTTTTTCATTACCCCGAGGATACGTGAATAAGGAAATCAGGTTCAATACACCTGCATACGTATGCAAAGAATTAATTGTTCTATCGTACATATTGCATTCTATAAAAGGTGCATAAATACAACAGATTAACTAGTATAAATAGCACCACCAAGATGTTTCATAATTGTAAAATTTAGCCACTAATTCGTCACTAATAACGTTGAATACGTATGCATAATATTGTCGGCAAAACTGTACTGGGAGTAGTATCGTCACTGTTGTGCAACAATTTGGTCATAACTTCGGCACTTATGCAGTCACTTATAAAGTTAATTAAGCATGCTGAAGAAAAAACACAATAAAGACTGTAACCAAAATTCAAAAGGACACTAACACTCGACCTGGACTTCAAGTTGTTAAGTATCCACTAAAGGGGAAAGATGAATGTTGCTATTTAAACCGAGCCTACTTACGCTAGCGTTAGTTGCAGCAGGTGCAAGCATGAGTGCTTACGCTGCGGATGACGTTAATACTACGGAAACTGCCGAAGAAAATATTGAAGTGATTCAAGTCACTGGTATTCGTCGCAGTTTACAAGAATCACAATCACTAAAAATGTCTTCATCATCCATTGTTGAAGCCATTTCTGCCGAAGACATTGGTAAATTACCTGATGTCAGTATTGCAGAGTCACTTGCCCGCTTACCTGGTGTATCAGCACAACGTTTAGATGGACGTGCAAACGTTATCTCTATCCGAGGTTTAGGGCCTGATTTCACTACTGCGACATTAAACGGCCGTGAACAAGCTTCGGTTAACGACAACCGTGGTGTTGAGTTTGACCAATACCCTTCTGAATTATTAAATCGTGTTGTTGTGTACAAAACACCAGATGCTTCTGTAATGGCACAAGCCATTGGCGGCACGGTAGATATGCAAACTATTAGCCCATTAACCCATGGCGAGCAAACTATTGCGATGTCGCTTCGTGGCGAGATGAACGACTTAGGTTCACTTAACAGTGGCTCAAGTGACACTGGTTATCGTGGCAGCGTTTCATACATCGACCAGTTTGCAGATGATACTATCGGTATTGCGTTAGGCTATGCCCGCATGATGTCACCAAACCAAGAAGAACGCTGGCAAGCCTGGGGTTACCCAGAAAATGATGCCGGAGACAGTGTTTTAGGTGGCGCAAAACCATTTGTGCGTTCAAGTGAATTAGAACGTGATGGTATATTAGCTGTATTTGAATACGCACCTAACGAAAAATTCACTTCAGTTGTTGACATTTACTATACAAAGTTCACTGATGACCAGCGTTTACGTGGTATCGAAATTCCTGCTGCTTGGGGTACTAACGGTGGAGTGACTGCGACAACTACTGATGATGGTTTAGTCACCCAAGGGACCATTAATGGTGCCGAAGTGGTCATCCGTAACGATGTTAACAAACGTGATGCTGAATCACTGTCAATTGGCTGGAATAACAAGTTCACCATCAATGACAATTGGAGCGTTGAAGCAGATATCGCTTTATCAAAAGCTGAACGTACCGATATTGGTATGGAAAGTTATACCGGTACAGGCCGTGGCACCGGTGTTGGCGCAGTTGATGACCTAGGTTTCAACTACAATGGTAATGGCGGTTATAACTTTACCCATGACCTTAATTATGCAGATCCTAATGTCATCAAATTAGGCGACCCACTGGGTTGGGGTAGCCCACTTGGTGCCAATACTCAAGATGGTTTTATCAACAAGCCAGAAATTGATGATGAGCTTAAATCATTCCGTTTAAGCGCAGAATATGTGTTTGATGACGGTGCAGTACGCAGCGTTGAGTTTGGTGTTAACCGCACTAATCGCGATAAAAGCAAGCTTGATAAAGGTTATTATCTAACGTTGGCCGGTTATGACGGTTCTGATGACTACTTAGAAACTGTACCAGAGCAATATTTATTATCGCCAACCTCGCTCGATTTCTTCGGCATGGGTGATGTACTGAGTTATGACTCGCTAGCGTTTTATAACGATGGTGGTTATACCGAAACAGACGTTGCTGATGTAGATTTATCACGTGCGACAAACTCTTGGGCAGTATCAGAAGAAGTCTCGACTTTTTATGTTAAAACCAACCTAGAGTCTGAATTATTCGGTTTTCCATTAACCGGTAACGTCGGCATTCAAGCTGTACACACAGACCAAAGCTCAGACGGTACTGTGGCGACAGTTGAAAACGGTGTAGTGACATTAACGCCTCGTACTGCTGGTGATTCATACCTTGAATGGTTACCTAGCATGAACTTAGGTTTTGAAGTTGCCGATGGTCAAATGTTGCGTTTTGCTGCTGCGCGTACGTTAACTCGTGCTCGTATGGATAAAATGAACGCTAACGTTAACTTTAGCTACAACCAAAACCCAAATGACGGTGTTAACTGGTCAGGTGGCGCAGGTAATCCTGAGCTACGTCCATGGTTAGCGCGTCAATACGACATAAGCTATGAAAACTACTTTAGTGACCAAGGTTATTTTTCGGTAGCGGTTTTCTATAAAGACTTAGAAAACTACGTTTATGATCAACAAACTAACTTTGATTTCAGCACCCTTTTACCACAAAACCCAGGTGACAACCCAATTGGGAATGTCAGCCAACCTCAAAACGGTAATGGCGGTTATGTACAAGGTATTGAAGCATCGTTATCAATCGACTTTGGTTTGTTTGCTGATTCTCTAAGTGGTTTTGGTACCATCTTAAGTGGTTCATACAACGACAGCGAAGTGAAAGAAACGTCAGACAGTGATCCAACGACTCTGCCAGGCCTTTCTGAAAAAACCTTCAATGCCACTGTTTACTATGAAAACTCTGGTTTTGAAGCACGTATCAGCTCACGCTATCGTAGTGACTTCTTAGGTGAAGTAACTAAAATCAGTCTACAGCGTGAAAACGTTAACATAAAAGCTGAAACTGTTGTTGATGCACAAATTGGTTATGACTTTACTGAAAGCGGTATCGATGCCCTATACGGTTTATCGGTGCAGTTCCAAATAAACAACTTAACTAACGAGCCATTTACATCGTACACAGGTGATGATCAACGTTTAGTACGTGATTATCAAAACTACGGTCGTAACTTTATGTTAGGCGCAAACTACAAGTTCTAATGGGCTTGTAGAATGTACTAAACCGACAAAAAAGCCTCTGTAACCTATTACAGGGGCTTTTTTACAATATCGGATTCAGTAAAAATAAATCAAAAATAGTTAAAAAGGCGATAACAATGGATCAAACGATAATAAAAAACATTGTCATTGTAGGCGGCGGAACATCGGGCTGGATGACCGCAGCCATGTTAGCAAAATTGTTTAAAACACAACTTAATATCACTCTCATTGAATCTGACACCATCGGCACTATAGGTGTTGGTGAAGCCACCATTCCGCCACTGCAGATATTTAACAGCGTATTAGGCATCAGCGAGAAAGACTTTATTAAAGCGACCCAAGCAACCTATAAATTAGGCATCGAGTTTGAAAACTGGCACCAACAAGGCGATGCTTACATGCACGCTTTTGGCAATATTGGTCGTGACTTAGGCTTTACCTCGTTTCATCATTATTGGCTCAGCGCACAAGCTCATTGTGGCCAACAAAATCAAAGTACGTTTAGCGCTAAAGATTTCTGGCAATACTCACTTAATTATCAGGCTGCTAAACACAATAAATTCCAACCTATTCAAAGTATTACTCAAGCGCAGATGAGTGGTATCACCCATGCATATCACTTTGATGCTAGTTTATATGCCAACTTACTACGCCAATACAGTATACAACGTGGTGTTGTTCGGGTTGAAGGCACTATTACCAGCACTCAACTCACCAATGATGGCGCGATAGACAGTGTCACCTTACAAAATGGTGACTGCATTAATGGTGACTTATTTATTGATTGTTCGGGTTTTTCTGCTTTATTGATTGAAAAAGCATTAGGAGTAGAATACGAAAACTGGCAGCATTGGCTACCCTGTGACAGCGCATATGCCGTGCCTTGTGAAAGCACCTCTCCTCTCACGCCTTACACTAAATCAACCGCTAATGATGCTGGTTGGCAATGGCGTATTCCACTGCAACATCGCACTGGTAATGGCATTGTGTATAGCAGCCAACATATGAGCGACGACCAAGCTAAACAGCATTTATTAGCCAACCTAGACGGAAAACCGTTAGCCGAGCCGCGTAAAATTAACTTCACCACTGGCAGGCGCGTCAAGCAATGGCATAAAAACTGTGTTGCTATTGGTTTATCGAGCGGATTTTTAGAACCGTTAGAGTCCACCAGCTTACATTTAGTCCAATCGGCTATCATTCGTTTAACAAAGTTATTTCCCCGAAACGGCATTCAATCGCAACACATTGATGAATTTAATCGCCAATCACAAACCGAGTTTGAACAAATCCGCGACTTTATTATTTTGCATTATCATCTTAATGCAAAACAATCTGCCGACGGTGAACACGGTTTATGGCAGCAATGTCGCGACATGAACATTCCCGAAAGCTTGCAACGAAAAATCGATTTATTTAAATCCACTGCAACGGTTTTCAGGCATCAAGATGAACTCTTTACCGAAGCAGCTTGGATCCAGGTAATGTTAGGACAAGGCATTATTCCTTTAGATTATCATCCACTTACCCAAGCTGTCAGCCGAGTCGATTTAACAGACTATTTAAGCAATATCCGTAAGGTCATTGCCACCACGGTTAACCAAATGCCGACCCATGAAGCCTATATAAAAAAATGTTAAGCGATTGATTAACAATCAGTCAAAAGAATAAAAACAAATTAAATAGAACAGGACCAGTAATCATGTCATCACATTGCTCACACCCAACGCCACTAGGCCAACACCGCATCAGCAAGCTCGCATCACGTTTATTATTGAGCTGTGCGCTCAGTGTCAGCGCCATGTCGGTGAATGCCGCACTTAACGTCGAACCCATGTCATGGTGGGCCGGTATGCAACAACCTAAGTTACAACTGTTGATTGCTGGCGATAATATTCGTGACACCCAAGTGAAATTAATCAAGGCTCAAGGTGTCACACTCAACAGCGTTGATAAAACTGACAGTAACGACCATTTATTTATTAATTTGGACTTAAGCCAAGCTAAACCACAACGACTTACTTTGGGTTTATATAAAGGCGAACAATTAGTTGAACAATTTGATTATGTGCTGCAAACACGTCAAAAAGGCTCACGCGATCGCCAAGGGTTTAGTAATAAAGATGTGATTTACTTAATCACTCCAGATCGTTTTGTTAACGGTAATCCCGACAACGATAACCATCCAGACATGCTTGAAAAAGCTAATCGTAGCCTTGATGGTGGTCGCCATGGTGGTGATATTATGGGGATCCGCAAAGCACTGCCCTACTTGCATGATTTAGGTGTGACTCAGTTGTGGATTAATCCATTGCTTGAAAATAACCAACAAAAATATTCTTATCACGGCTATTCCACTACTGATTTTTATAAAATAGACCCTCGCTTTGGTAGTAATCAAGAATACCAAGCCTTGGTAGAAGAAGCGCAAACCTTTGGCATTGGCATCATCCAAGATGTGGTTGTTAATCACATGGGATCCGGTCATAAATGGATGAGCAGTATGCCGAGTAACACTTGGATTAATGGTCAATCACGTTGGGTCAATGATCCGACAGATGTCAGTTACTCAAGCCATAGACGCACTACCGTACAAGATCCTTACTCTGTGAATGCAGACACGGTAGATTTTAGCGATGGATGGTTTGACGTCACTATGCCAGATCTCAATCAACGCGATCCGCACATGGCAACATACTTAATTCAAAATAGTATTTGGTGGGTTGAATACGCGGGGCTGAGCGGTATTCGCGAAGACACCTACTCTTATGCTGACAAAGATTTTCTAACAGCATGGTCAAAGGCCATTATGGATGAATACCCGCATTTTAATATTGTTGGTGAAGAATGGAGTAGTAACCCAGTGACGGTAAGCTACTGGCAAGCTGGAAAGAAAAATGCAGATGGTTATCAATCTTTTGCACCTAGCATGATGGATTTTCCGTTGTATGACACTCTTATAGCAAGCTTAACCAAAGAGGAAGATTGGGGAGCTGGATTTATCGATCTTTACCAAATGTTGGCTAACGATGTGGTGTATGCCAATCCAAGCCAGTTAGTGTTATTTGAAGGTAATCACGACACTAACCGTATTTACAGTTTAATGAAAAACGACATTGAACTGTACAAAATGGCCATGGCTTATGTACTGACCAGCAATCGTATTCCACAAATATTTTACGGCTCAGAAATAGTCATGCAAAGTCCTACAGAAGACCGTAACGACGGAGCTGTACGCGCAGACTTCCCAGGTGGCTGGCCGCAAGACAGTGTCAATGTATTTACAGGTAAAGGTTTGAATGCACAACAAACTGAAGCACTTACCTTCGTACGTACATTATTAAATTACCGTAAAAATTCATTAGCGATTCAACAAGGTAAGTTACAGCACTTTGTGCCAAAAGACGGTGTTTATGTTCAAAGTCGTCATCAAGGCGATGAAACGTTACTGATCATTTACAATAAAAACAGCCACGCCATTGAGCTTGATTTACAACGTTTTAAACCTGCTATTAATGACAACACTGCTGGCGTTGATATTATCAACAAACAAACGTATTCATTATCTAAACCGCTTACGTTATCCAATAAAGGTGTCACGATTCTTAAACTGAACCGTTGATTTTTATCACTGATATTTTGATCCGTTATTTGAAATTAAGGAGTGGTTCTATGTTCTTCAATAGAACCACTCCCATAAAAATAATAAAAGAGAGACTCATGCGCACCATCATTAAACCGTTAGCAAGCCAACTTCACCGACCTTCCCCAACCTCTAAGGCATTGGTACTAGCCAGTATGCTGGGATTAGGATTAAGCGCTTGCCAACCCAATACCGTTGAACAAACTGATACTGCGGTAAAAAACGATAACGAAAACGTATCAGTTACTCAAATAAACCAAACTGCTACAACAGGCAAACCGGTGGTATATCAAGTATTCACTCGCCTGTATGGCAACACCAATACCACCAATAAAGCTTGGGGAACTATTGCCGAAAATGGCGTAGGAAAATTCAGTGATTTTACCGATGTGGCATTACGAGATATTAAATCCTTAGGCACCACTCACGTTTGGTATACCGGCGTACCGCATCATGCGTTGGTCAATGACTATACGGCTGATGGTATTAGTAATGATGATCCTGATGTGGTAAAAGGCCGCGCGGGCTCACCATATGCGGTAAAAGACTACTACAACGTCAATCCTGATCTGGCTGACAACCCGGCTAATCGCTTGGCAGAATTCGAAGCCTTAATCGGTCGTACTCATGCCAATGGCATGCAGGTGATTATCGACATAGTGCCTAATCATGTCGCGCGCAATTATCATTCTATTTCAGCGCCAAAAGGCGAGCCAGACTTTGGTGCTAACGACGATAAAACTAACACCTATAGTAGACACAACAATTTCTATTATGTAGTCGGTCAAGACTTTCAAGTCCCACAAGCATCGGATGGTTATCAGCCATTAGGCGGCGAAACACATCCCCTCATCGACGCAAAGTTTGCCGAATCACCGGCAAAATGGACCGGCAACGGCTCACGTTTAGCCAAGCCCGATGCTAACGATTGGTACGAAACCGTTAAAATAAACTATGGAGTAAAACCCGATGGCAGCCATGACTTCCCTGCACTGCCTAATGATTATGCAAATAAAACCGCAGCCGAGCATTTAACCTTTTGGCAAGCACAAGCGGCCGATGATATTCCAGATTCATGGCGTAAGTTTGAGCACATCGCACAATATTGGCTAGCCAAAGGCGTAGATGGTTTTCGCTACGACATGGCTGAAATGGTACCAGTTGAATTTTGGAGTTACCTCAACAGCCACATTAAGCACACCAACCCAAATGCGTTTATTCTGGCTGAGGTGTATAACCCCGATTTATATCGCGATTATATTCATTTAGGTAAAATGGATTACTTATACGACAAAGTCGATTTATATGACACCTTAAAAGCCATAATTCAAGGTAAGGCCAGTACAGCAGCCATTGCCACAGTTCAAGCCAAAGTCAGCGACATCGATCAGCATATGCTGCATTTTTTAGAAAACCACGACGAACAACGCATCAACACAGCCGACTTTGCTCGAAATCCGTTTAATGCACTGCCAGCGATGGTGGTGTCTGCAACGTTAAGTCGCTCTCCCACCTTACTGTATTTTGGTCAAGAAGTAGGTGAATCAGGCGCTGAAAATGCAGGCTTTGGACAACCGACTCGCACCAGTATTTTTGATTATGTTGGCGTGCCTGCTCATCAACGCTGGATGAACAACGGCAAGTTTGATGGCGGACAGTCAACATCTGATGAAAAGACATTACGGGCTTATTACCAAACCTTGTTAACCCTAAGCCATAGTGCATCAGCATTAACTGGCGAATATAGGGAACTAGATAGTCTACAGCGCCAAAATAAGGTTGTGGGTTATGACGACAGCGTCTTTGCTTTTAGTCGTTTTAGCAATACTCAGCAATTGATTATTGTCAGTAACTTTAGTCAAGTCCAGGGCAAACAATTTACCCTTGAGTTACCAAGCTCACTAATACAAGCTTGGCATCTTTTGGGAAATGCAAAACTGACAGATTTACTAAAAAACGCTCAACTCAATCAGCAACTCATATTGAATAAAGATGGCAGTGCTAGTGTTAACATTGAACTATCCCCTTTACAGTCTGTGATTCTTGGAGTAAATAAATAATATATCCAAGAACAACTTAAGAGATATTATCACGGCTCTATAAATAATAACCAGTTGCTGTAAGTGCTTTAAATATGATAAAAGCATGACTATCAATCGAGATTAACGCATTAGACCTCGCTAGATAAAGCGAGGTCTAAGCTACAATTTGTTGATGTAAATGATTAAGGGTTGCTAATCTTTCAAGGCCATTTTTTCAACACATTGATGGTTCATAGCGTAAACAGTGAGTGACAAAACAGAAGCTTTACGGTGATGCTAACCTATATAAAAAGCCAATATTCGAGTTCATATGGCTAATAAACGCTTTCGTAATAGTTCGTCTGAAAGCACTTTACACTTTGTTGAGCAATTATTTATTAAGCGAGTGTTGCTTAGATTACTAGAAATAATCCACTCGCCTCGATTAAAATGCTTTTATTTAGAAAAAATTAACCAGCTAAGTTTAACAAACCCTAGTGATTACAGATTTTTTCTATAGCGGTTGTAATGCCACCTTCGCTTGGGATGAACTTGCCTTTGCCTTCTAAAAACTCAATCAACATCTCAGCATCCATCTCGGTTGCTGAACAAGTATGATAACGAGCCTCTGCGCCAAACTCAGTATGCATCATGGTTTTAAGATCATGCTTTGTTAACGCAGAGCCATGGGTTAGCATCATTTCCATCACTTTATGGCCGTGAACTGATTCTGACATTGTATCTCCAATTAAAGGTGTAATTTATTTGTATTTTATAACGTATTTTTTAGTTATAAATACCGATCTCACACACAAGATTTGAAAAATATTATTGTTGGCGCCTATATTGAAATTGATGCCGATAACACTCAACTTACCGGCATAAGAGGCGCTAATAAAAACCAAAAAATCATAGCGTAAAAAGATTTTCTGGTTAAATCTCAATAAAAACAGTTGTCAGGTAACTGTAAAATGTAGCAACATCTGCTGTTATTTTTACGGCTACGTTCATGACGTCAAACTTTTATTGAGCTTGTTTCAATTTCAACAACGGCAGCATGAATGGCTTGAAATATGAGCCTATCAGCTTCCACAGTGTCATTATCAGGGACATCCCACGCCATAATTTCGCGATATCGCTCTACGACTTGACGAACGTCTTCGGTGATCTGGTCATGGTAGCGTTCAATTTCTATATTTTGTATATCGGACATATAAATATACCTTAGCCATAATAAGTTAGAACACAGGACCTTGAACCGGAACGATTAATATTTCACAACGACTATGATTTTGAACGTAATGCGGCACTGAGCCTAATAACTTGTTTATGCCTTTTTTCTTTTTTGCCCCAAAAATGGCTAAATCAATATGTTGTGCTTCCAAAAAAGACACAACGCCATAATTTATCTCACCGCAAATCACTTTGGTCTCAATGGGAAAATTTGTATCCAAATCATTCACAAAAGCTTTCATCTGAAACTGAGCTGCATCAATATTTTTTTTGTTTTGATCTTTGATGATGTCTAGATCAACAACGTTGTAGCCCACTGGATCGCCATAGAGTGTATAAGCGAGTACTTCTGGAACAACATTGAGTAATGTTAATGAAGCTTGATAGTAGTTAGCTAATTCTATTGCGCGTTTGCATGCATGCTTTGAATACAGGGAGAAATCCACCGCAACCACAATGTTTTGATAGGGTTGCAATTGTTCTACCGCTTTTTCAAACTCTTGCTTTTCACGTAACCAGTCCCATGCTTGTTGCAGATTTTCTCGGTTAAAATAACGCACTTCACTAGATATCAAAAAAGGCTTCGCGATTAACGCCATCCAATGTTCCCAAGACTTATCGCCAACCATCGCAATGCGCTCAAAATCACTAAGGTGTTTCATACCAAACTTAATATCATCTATTGCGGCATCTAAATCCCAGCCGGAAAAATTATCAAACTCAAAAAGTAATGAGATTTTACCTAATCGTTTAATTTGCGTTTCAAGTTGGGGAAAGAATTGCTGGAAATCCTCAAGAGTTAGTTTTCCAGAAGCTCGCACAGCAATGGTATTGCCATCGAATACAGGTATAAATTGCAACATGGAATTTTCCTTCTATTTATGGATAGTTCACATCCAGAATGATGTTAAAACATACTGCTCATTAACTTCATCTTAAAACCTTTTTTTATGCTGATTATTGATCAATGACATCATTTCACTATTCAATTTCGTTTATTTTTCGTACTCATCGATTACAGTTTTTCATTTTTTGTTTATCTGTATTTCAAGCCTATACATAGCGCTATAATTGAATCAAAAAAACGGCCTACAGCGCGACTTAAAATTGATAACAATCTAACGTAATTAACGATTAGTTTATCGATTCAAGGAATCTTGATCGCAAGTGATTTATTGTTTCTTTGATGACTTAAAGGTCAAGCTAGGTATAAAGACTTATCGGACACATCACGAGGTTGATAATTTAACACTATGCGGCATATGAACAACAACATCATTTATCTCGGGTGGGTCAGTTTTTTTACTGATTTCGCTTCGTCTATGGTCACAACTCTAGTGCCTTTATATGTTGTTTATATCCTCAACGAAGGCGTCGACAAACTGGGCATTATTATCGCAGCGGCAAGCTTTATCTCTTATTTTTTCAGAATATTGTTTGGTTACCTAAGTGACCGTTTTACGCTAGTCAAACCTTTGGTCGTAAGCGGTTATTTAATCTCCGCACTTACCAAGCCAATGTTGGCATTGACGCAGGGTTACATAGGAGTAGCAATAATCCGTGGCGTGGAACGTGCGGGCAAAGCTGTCCGCAGCGCCCCCAAAGATGCATTAATCAGCGCCTACAGTGAAACGAATTACTCTGGCAAAACCTTTGGCTTTCACAAAACAATGGATATAGCTGGTGAGCTTGGCGGCGCTATCTGTATTTTCCTCATCCTCACGTGGTTTACACTGGATAAAGACAGCATTCGGCTAATATTCGCCGCCACGTTGATCCCTGGTCTCATTGCTAGCGCCATCGCGTTATTTTTGGTTAAAGATATTCCTACTTCAATTCAAGCCAAAAATGAAAAACGCAAAGCGGTAATCAACCAACAAGACATGCGCTTATTGCCTTTGATTATCATTTACTTTACTTCACTATTTTTTATCTTGAGTAATCAGTTTCTGATCATTAAAGTTAAACAAGCGGGTTATTCTTTTTCAATTATTCCTCTATTTATCATTATCCTGACGCTAAGCCAAACCTTATTCAGTTATTATAGTGGTGTAATAACGGACAAAATTGGCAACCATAAAATGCTGTTAATTGCCTTTGTATTCGGCACCCTATCTCTCCTAGCCTTATGGCAAGAATATTTATGGTTGTGTTTTATTTTATTGGGAATGTTTACGGTTATGTCACTTAACGCAATCAGAGCCTACATATCTCAATATGCTATTAGCAAAGCTTTCGTTTATGGCATCTTCTATGGTGGTATTGCATTAACTAGCTCGCTCGGAGCTATTATTGTTGGTCAATTATGGAAACAATTTGGATTTGAAACAGTTATCCTTTTTTCACTTTCTGGCATGATCATACTTTTGTTGGTACTGGCTGTTTGGATTTAGAAGAAACCAACTTATAAACATGAAGATAACGCTATTACATCTTTAGATATATAACCAACCCGCCACTAACAAAACCTATAACCTATAACCTATTGTCATAAAAGGAAAATACGTTATTTTTAGTTAATACCCTTCAGCACTCAAATTGGGGTAATTGAAGGCTGTTGTGTTCAATTCTTGGGATGATCAGCTAAACACGCAAGCAAATAGTTACAAAATATTGACTACAGGCTAACGCCCATTCAATCTTGATAATATTTGCTGCTTTTATGGCTTATCGACACGGAGCAATACTGGATAACAAACTGTTAACATACTAAGATTATGTTTCAAATATACTAACTACAAGGTTATAGGTCATAAAAATGAACAAAAAACTATTACTAACAATCGCAACTTTATCGCTGTCAACCAACGCCATAGCTAAAGACAATCTCTCAGAACATCATGCTACCGTCGCTGATAGCGTGGTCGCAGAACAAAGAGCAAATCTTGCCACTAGCACTAAAGGTGAGGGTTTTGGACCTCAGTCACCTCGAGATGTAAACTCACTTGTCGGTACTAATCCAATACAATTTTCTCAAGCCCCTTCTTTCACTAAAATGAATTTATGTAATATTCATTTTCATAAAAATGCTGAACACTCAGGTGGAGAGTTCACCACTTATGCAGGTAATGGCGATGGTAAAGGTTTCCAATCAGGTTTTAAGTATTCAGGTAAACTAAATAAAGCGGAATTAACGCCAACTAAAAATGCTATTTGCCCAAGTGAACATGGTGCTTTAAAGGCTGGAGATACCATTGAAGTGCATTATGTACATTCAAGCGCACAAGTCGTACCTGGTCCAACATTAGGTGCTTGTTTAAATGATGCGATAAACAACCCGCAACTACGAGTTGAAACTCAAGTGTTTGTGTTGGTCAATGACAATAAAGCGTTAGATTTTACAGCACTAACTGCATCAGAAATAAAACAAGGTTTTCATCAAGCGGTTAATATTCCAAATAATACCGGTGATGCAATTCAGTATAATGGCTCAACAACAGGCCCTGGTTATAATGAAATAGGCTCACCATTCCAAGTCTCTTGGAGTGTCCGTCCTAAAGTAGCTAAAGTGAATATTAACACTGTAGGCAAGTGGTGTGAGGGTAACGTCTTCAAGGAAGATCACGCTCATGGTGTGAGAAACCTAGTCACTAACCCAGCGCTACTGTCACCGATCAAATAAGCCTTAACAGCTGAAGTCTTCACTCAGAATAACAAAAAGCCACTGATGAAATAACAGTGGCTTTTTTAATTTTGTAATGATGTAAAGAGTTTCACTTTTGCGTCTCTCCTTTGATAAAAAGCGATATTCAGGAAACACATTACCTAGTATTTACAGTTATCCTACCGTTAGCTTTAATTTTGGAACCACAACATTTAACCACTATCTCCTTCACCTTAATTTTAACTAACGATAACTCACTTTAAAACATTACAATATTGCACGCTTAACGCTAAAAATTAATCGCGTTACAGCCACCACTAAAACTGAGATAATAGCCTGATTACAATGCGCAATAGCTGATAGATTTTCTATTTCAGTTATCACATTTACACTCCAATCTTTCCTCATTAGGATTTACTATGCGCGCTTTTGTCGTTCGAGCCAGAGCTGCTCCAGTTGATAGTCAACAATTTCTAGCCGCTATTGGTCATGAAGCTCACACTGAAATTTTAGCTCACACCTTAATGAATACCATTTTTGTCGCCCAATCTCATCGTGACGATGTTGTGGTGTATTTAGTGCTAGAAAGTACCCAAGACTTTTCTCGCACAATTTGCTTTCGTTCAAACGAATTAGGTCATATCGGTGGCTTTCACGAACAAAACTTAACCAATAAAATAGCTAAAGCCTTAACGGCATCTAAAGGCATGGCGAAAGAACAATTACGTGAAGTTGAAGCAGGAATTACGGTACGCACCGTGAGTTTCGAAAAATTGATACAGGAATTAGCTGAAGATTATCAACTGTATATGTTAGAGAAAAAAGGTACACCAGTACGTGATATAGAGTTTGCAGCTAACCCGTGTTTTTTACTCACCGATCACATCCCTATGCCTAAGAAGAGCTTTAATAGCCTTAAACGCTTGGGTACTCAACACATTAACTTAGGCCCTAAAATGCTGTTTGCATCGCAATGCGTGGTGCTGATCCACAATGAATTAGACATGAGATTGTAAATCAGTACGATTGAATAAAGGATAAAGTGTTGACGAATCAATGTGTGAGCCGATTAATCAACACTGAGCAATCATTGTTCATGAGGTAACAATATTGTTGCGTAAATTAACTTCAAGCACTTGCTTGGCACACTGAATACGTATGCAAATCTTTGCTGTATAAACGAAAAACGCCTTATATTACTTGTTCTAAAGATAAAATAATAATCAACAAGGACATACTATGGCGCGCGTTTTATTTAACGGTGCAAATCCGCTATCCACACAGTCACACTTTGCACTTAATGTTATCGCAGTAGCTTGTGCTATCGCGCTAGCCACCATTCCCAGTCTCGCTCAAGCTAAAACTGTCAACGTCGAATCCCCAGACAAACATATCAATATCAGTTTGACTGATGATAATGGCCGTCCAGAATACCAAGTAAAATTTAATGACAATATTGTTATTAATCCAAGTAAATTAGGGTTGGTATTTCAACAGTTAGGTGAATTAGGTACTGATTTCAACATTAAACATGTGACTAACAGCAGCGTAGACCAAACATGGCAGCAACCTTGGGGGGAGCGTGAAAATATTCGCGATCATTACAACCGCGTGGTCGCCACCCTGAGTAACGGCAAAATTGACTTCGATATCGAATTTAAAGCGTTTAATGACGGTATTGGTTTTCGTTACCTGGTGCCAAAACAAACCGGACTGGCTAACACGCCAAAACTTGATATTACCGATGAATTAACTGAATTTGCCATCCCAGACCCACAACACACAACCGCATGGTGGATCCCCGGGCGCGGCTGGAACCGATACGAATATTTATACCGTACAACCTCACTTGATAAAATCGACCGAGCCCACACACCTATGACTTTTAGAACTGCTGATGGCGTGCATTTAAGCATCCATGAAGCCGCCCTCACCGATTATGCCGCAATGGTGCTTAATCAAGGGCGTGACGGTATTTTACGTGCTGATTTAACGCCTTGGTCGGACGGTATTCGAGTGAAGACTCAACCTGGCTTTTCAACACCTTGGCGTACGATTCAAATTGCTAAAGATGCCCCAGGTTTACTTAACTCAGACCTGATCCTTAATCTTAATGAACCGAATAAATTAGGTGATGTATCTTGGGTGCAACCGGGTAAATACGTTGGGATTTGGTGGGGAATGCACCTAAATGAAAACACCTGGGGAAGCGGCCCTAAGCATGGTGCAACCACCAGCGAAACTAAGCGTTATATGGACTTTGCCGCCCAATATGGGTTTGATGGGGTATTGGTTGAAGGTTGGAATGAAGGCTGGGATGGTAGTTGGTTCGATAACGGCGACGTGTTTAGCTTTACTAAAGCTTATCCTGATTTTGACATCAATGAGATAACTCAATATGGACACAGTAAAAATGTCCGTTTAATTGGCCATCATGAAACCTCTGGTTCAGTCACTAATTACCGAAATCAAATGAGTGATGCTTATGATTTATATCAAAAACATGGCGTGACTCAAGTTAAAACCGGTTACGTAGCAGACGGTGGAGACATTAAGCGCGTTGATGAAAATGGTATTGTGCGCCATGAATGGCACGACGGCCAATTTATGGTTAACGAATATCTACATAGCGTTACCGAAGCCGCAAAACGGGGTATTAGCATTAATACCCATGAGCCGATTAAAGATACCGGTTTACGTCGTACTTACCCAAATTGGATAGCACGCGAAGGTGCTCGAGGCCAAGAGTATAATGCATGGGGAAGCCCACCGAATACTCCAGAACATACGGCAATTCTACCTTATACGCGTATGCTAGCTGGGCCGATGGACTTCACCCCTGGGATTTTTAATTTAGCGCCTGAAGGTCTAGATGCGGTAAACCGCGTAAAAACCACACTTACTAAGCAATTAGCCTTATATGTTGTGTTGTACAGCCCTATTCAAATGGCTGCAGACTTACCGCGCAACTATGTGCAACGTCTCGATGCTTTCCAGTTTATTCAAGATGTACCGACAGATTGGAGCGACAGTATTGCCCTTGCGGGTGAAATTGGTGACTATGTTGCCTTTGCAAGAAAACAGCGCGGTGCTGAAGACTGGTATCTAGGCGCATTAACAGATGAAGATTCACGAAAATTGACATTAAAATTAGACTTCCTCACCCTGGGGAAACGCTACCAAGCCGAAATTTATCGTGACGGTGATAAAGCTGATTGGTTAACTAATCCATATGATTACGTGATTGAAACCAAAATCGTTACTGCAAATGACGCGATGACACTGAACTTAGCAGCCAGTGGGGGTACCGCGATTCGTTTTAAAGCCTTGTAACACTGGAATGTTACATAAGTGTTCGCATTAGGTTACTAACAAAGCATGAATACGTATGTAGTCAGTTGTACCAAGAACAAGCTCGAGGATACTATAAAACATGCTGTTTCGTTTCTAATTTCAGGATGGAATGGTTAGGTCGTTTCTGGTGTGTCTTCGACCATGGAGACCATCAGCTTTAGAGTACCTTCATTTATTTTATCCATTGATTATTTGACGAAAGTCGCTAATGGATAAAGCGTAGGTCTTGGCGAATACCCGTCTTAGGGAGATGCGTATTCGCCATTTTTTTAACTATTAATATGTAACGTAGCCATCTCAATGGTTATCTACGAATTCGCCATAAGAAGTAAAATTACAAGAAGTAAGCACAATGACTTACCAAAAAGGATGTCACATGTCTGGCAATAATCATAAAAACGTCACCCAACAACCGCAGCTTAATTTTTGGCAAATTTTCAATATGTGTTTTGGCTTTTTGGGGATCCAATTTGGTTTCGCACTGCAAAATGCCAATGTCAGCCGTATCTTTCAAACCTTAGGTGCATCTATTGATGATATTCCCATTTTATGGATTGCCGCACCGCTCACGGGCCTCATCGTACAACCTATTATTGGTTACTTAAGTGACAATACTTGGAATAGCCTTGGCCGTCGTCGCCCCTATTTTTTAATTGGTGCAGTATTAACCACATTGTCACTCTTTATCATGCCGCACTCGCCTACTTTATGGATTGCAGCGGGTATGTTGTGGATTATGGATGCCTCAATCAATATCGCCATGGAACCGTTTCGTGCTTTTGTCGGCGATAATCTACCCAAAAACCAACGGACCCAAGGCTATGCAATGCAGAGCTTTTTCATTGGTATTGGCGCGGTGGTGGCATCTGCCTTGCCATATATTTTAACCAATGTCTTTGATGTGGAAAATACCGCCCCAGCGGGCGAAATTGCCGACTCTGTACGCTATGCATTTTACTTTGGTGGCGCGGTACTAATGTTGGCCGTAGGTTGGACCATTATTTCAACCAAAGAATACTCTCCAGAGCAATTAGCTGAATTTCATCAACAAGACACCACTGACGCACAAGACACTAACGTCAATACGCGTACAGCCAAACAATATCAAAATGGTGCGATTATATGGATTGCGATTGGCGCCATTTTCACTCTCGCAATTGTTAGCCTGGATCTAGATAAGCAACTTTATATTTTAAGTTTGGGTATTTTTACCTTCGGCCCACTGCAACTTTACTGTTCGCGTAAGTTAGCCAAACTGTCAAACAACAACACTGAATCGTCAGTAACGCGCGACGGATTAGGCATGACGTTTAATGTTGTCGATGATTTGTTTCATATGCCCAAAGCCATGCGTCAGCTAGCACTGGTGCAGTTTTTTGCTTGGTTTGCCCTTTTTGCAATGTGGATTTACACCACAGCGGCCGTTACCTCGTTCCATTACGGCACCACTGATGTGGTATCACAAGCCTACAATGACGGTGCTGATTGGGTCGGTATGTTGTTCGCGTCGTATAACGGCTTTGCTGCAATTGCTGCGATTATTATTCCGTTTCTGGCTAAAGCAGTCGGCATTAAACTCACCCATACCATCAACATGTTTATTGGCGGTGCGGGCCTCATTAGCTTTATGTTTATTGAAAACCCTAACCTGTTATGGATACCGATGATTGGGGTTGGTTTTGCCTGGGCATCTATTCTATCAGTGCCTTACGCCATGTTGTCTGGTGTATTACCCCCGAAGAAAATGGGCGTTTACATGGGGATTTTTAACTTCTTCATTGTGATCCCACAACTGTTAGCGGCCAGTATTCTTGGCTTATTGCTTAAGGTATTTTTTGATGGCCAACCTATTTACGCGTTAGTACTTGGCGGGATATTTATGATGTTGTCGGGCATTGCGGTGCTATTTGTCGATCAAGACAAGCAAACACAATAAGTATTACCAGTCTTTGTCACTGGTAACTAGATTGAGATTATTATTTTGGGGAATTCCATGTTAAAACCACATTTACTCACGCATCGCAGCATCATAGCGAAAGCTGTTACGACCAGCATGATGGCTCTAGCCTTAAGTGCGTGCTCACCAGCAGATACTCAAGTTAACACTTCAGCTCAAGTTGTTAACGTCGCCCCCGGTGCGCCAGGCACAGAACCTACTTGGGCATTCTCAGGAAAAACGGGCATAGGCACATCTTACGAGCCCTATGTTAACGGCAATTATCAAGACACAGCGGCAAACCCGGTCAGTAAAGTATGGTTTTCGATTGCTCAAGGCGTATTAACCGAAACCATGTTTGGCCTTATTCACAATGCCCAGCTTAAAGAACTGCAATTTATTATCTCTGGCAAAGGCTTTGTCGATACTGAAAAAGACAATACTATCAGCACTATTGAGTATTTAGATACCGATGATATGGGGCGGCCATTATCGCTGGCTTATAAAGTCATCAATAAAGATGTTGAAGGTAAATACCAAATAGAAAAACATATATTTACCGATCCCGATAGAAGTAGCTTGATGATGAAAGTCACCTTTACTGCTTTTGAGGCTGGCATTACACCACACCTTTATGTCAATCCGCACATTGATAACAGTGGTGCCAATGACATTGCTAGTGTTGAAGGCCAATCGCTAGTGGCTTACGCAAGTGACACTAACTCAACGGTAATGACGGTTAAAACAGATGTCGATTTTGTCGCCGCTAGCGCTGGGTTCGTCGGCACATCAGATGGTATTGTCGATTTACAAGATAACGGTAAACTTGATTATCATTACCAAACCACTAGCGACACCAATCAAGGCGGTAACGTCGCCCTAACGGCACAATACCCCACCCTTACCAATGTTAATGACAGCCTAAGCTTTAATTTGGTTATTGGTTTTGGTCAAGACAAAGCAAGCAGCTTAGCCAACACTCAAGCGACATTAGATGCGGGTTATGACGCCGTTAAACAAGCGTATTTAGGCGACGATAAACATCTTGGCTGGAAAGATTACTTAGCCTCGCTGAAGCCATTAAATGACATGAGCAGCAACACTACAGATAACGGTAAATTACTCTATGCCAGCGCCTTAGTGTTAAAAGCTCAAGAAGATAAAACCCATGCTGGTGCGTTAATCGCATCACTTTCAAATCCTTGGGGCGACACGGTTTCAGCAAAAGTAGGCAGCACAGGCTATAAAGCGGTATGGCCACGTGATTTTTACCAATGTGCAATGGCATTTTTAGCCATGGGCGATACTCAAACACCCAAAGTGGCTTTTGAATATTTAAAGCAGGTTCAAGTTCAACAACAAACACCTGGTTTTGCAGGTACTCCTGGATGGTTTTTACAAAAAACTCATGTCGATGGTGAAATTGAATGGGTTGGCGTGCAGCTCGATCAAACTGCCATGCCAATCATGCTCGGCTGGAAACTGTGGCAAGCAGGTGTACTTAACGATGCAGAAATAACCCAATGGTATAACGACATGCTTAAACCAGCCGCTAACTTTTTAGTTAAAGGCGGCAAAGTAAAACTGGATTGGAATGACACTAAAATTACTCCTCCAAGTACTCAACAAGAACGCTGGGAAGAGCAAGCAGGATTCTCTCCATCCACAACTGCAGCCGTAATTGCCGGTTTAGTGGCTGCCAGTGATATTGGATCGCTAGCGAAAGATGAACAAGCACCTGAGTATGCCGATTTAGCACGTAAGCTACAACGTCAGCTCGAAACAACGATGGTCACCACCACAGGCTTATTAGGTCAAACAGATTCCAAAGGTAAAGCGGCACCTTATTATGTGCGCATTAGCCCAAATGGTAACCCTAATAACACCGATAAGCTCATTGATAACAATGGTAAACCTGGTTTAGATCAGCGCTTGATCCTCGACGGTGGATTTTTAGAATTAGTCCGTTATGGTGTGGTTAACGCTAAAGACCCTGTTATTAAAAACAGCGTCATGCTAATAGACAACCAAAATCTTGAAGATAACTTACGAGTTAAATACCAATTTACCGCCAAAGATGGCAGTAAAGTACCAGGATACCGCCGCTATGGTAACGATGGTTACGGTGAAGATACCGTCACAGGCCTTAGCTACGCTGAAAAAGGCGACACCGAAAATCAACGAGGCCGAGTATGGCCCTTCTTTACCGGTGAACGCGGTCATTATGAATTAGCCTTAGCAAAAGCGAACGACACGTTAACCCCAGACACGAAGAAAGTTTTAATCAATACCTATGTTCAAGGCATGGAAACCTTTGCTAACCAAGGGTTAATGTTGCCAGAGCAATCTTGGGACGGCGTAGGCAACGCGACTCGTTATAATTACAAAATGGGCCAAGGTACCAATTCAGCAACACCGCTAGCGTGGACTCATGCTGAATACGTTAAATTGGTGCGTTCGATGACCGATGAAAAAGTATGGGACTTTTACCCTGTTGTACAACAAACACTCGCTAAATAGCACTGTATTAATCACAGTGTATTGATGGCACTATTATTAGCTTGTTCAATAAGCCGTTGTGACTCACAACGGCTTTATTTTTTGTGTGTATTTTGAAAAAAATCCTTGTTAATTCAACACTATCTTGTTACAAATACACCGGATTAATAAAAGTTAACGTTAAGGAACAACAAATGGATTGGTATGTAAAAGTATTGAAGCAGTATTTTGATTTTAGCGGCCGTGCACGTCGTAAAGAATACTGGATGTTTGGATTAATCAGTGCGGTGATCAGTATCGTACTGACGCTATTAGACATGGGTGTCGGTTTTTACAGCGACGTCTACGGTGCAGGGGTATTAAGCTCAATTTATTCACTCGCCATCATGATCCCAAGTATCGCAGTGAGTGTCCGTCGTTTACACGACACAGACCATTCTGGTTGGTGGTTATTATTGATATTTATTCCATTACTTGGCATATTAATTTTACTGGTTGTGATGTGTTTTAACAGTAAAGATGACAACGAATATGGGCCAAATCCAAAAACAGTACCAAATCCAGACAGTCCGGATAATTTAGCGGTTTAGTTCTAAGAGACTGATTAACATCGTCGTTATCGTCAATACCACGAAAAAAGCATAGTCATGGACTATGCTTTTTTTTGTATGTTGTTACCCATCACTGCTTACCACAACAAATACTTGGATTAACTAATCTTTTGCAGGCAGTAACTTGGTCACACCATTCATCACTAATACAGCCAAACCACCAGCAACAACACCAAATAGTGCATTCAACACGCTTGGGGTTAATAACCCTAAAACGTCACCAACAACACTCACTTGGCTTACCAGCGTTTCTGCATGCACAATCCATTCAGACACCACATGAATTCCGTGAGTTAAAATACCGCCACCGACCATAAACATGGCAATAGTGCCGACAAATGTCAGGACCTTCATTAAGTAAGGGGCAGCAGATACTAATCCTAAACCCAATTTATGCCCTATTCCACTTGGCTTACGCTGAGCAAGATACAAACCAAGATCATCGATTTTAACAATCCCTGCTACTAAACCATATACCCCTACCGTAATCACAATGGCAATCACACATAAGGTTAAAAATTGCCCCATTAGATCCATGTGTGCAGCCACACCTAAACTAATAGCGATGATCTCAGCCGATAAAACAAAATCGGTACGAATAGCCCCTTTTATTTTTTCTTTTTCGAATGCGGCTAAATCTTCGATATCCGCTTTTGCTTTGGCGACTACCGCATCGTCATCAATCACAGGAGCACGCTTATGTGTTAGTGAATGATAGACTTTTTCAAAGCCCTCATAACACAAAAACAAACCACCAAACATTAATAAAGGCGTTATAGCCCATGGAATAAATGCGCTGATCAGCATGGCCATCGGCACTAAAATCACTTTATTTTTAAATGATCCCATCGCCACCGCAAATACCACAGGCAGTTCACGCTCAGACGCAACACCCGACACTTGTTGTGCATTTAAGGCTAAATCATCACCCAGAACGCCCGCTGTTTTGCGTGCAGCCACTTTACTCATGGCCGCTACATCATCCAAAATAGTCGCAATATCATCTAATAGAGTTAATAAACTGGCACCTGCCATAAAAAAATTATCCTTTAAAAATTTAACTAGCAAGATCGACGCACAAGTATGATAGCGTTTAATAGTATCTGCATAGGACGGTCACTGGAAATAAATAATATTAACTCAGTGTTTTAGCTCGCCAAGACTCTGCAAACAAAATAAAAAAGGGTCTACATAAAATGTTAGATGCACTTCATGGCTTGATGCCTGTGAGTTAATTATCTTCTACATTTGCACCACATGAACTACGTACCACTAAATGGGTCTTGATTAATCGCTGGCTAACTTCTTGACCACGGATTAACTTCAACACACTTTCGACAAGTATTTCACCTGCGAACTGAGTATCTTGCTTTATGGTTGTTAACGCCGGATTGGCAAAGCTGGCCACAGGAATATCATCGTATCCCACTACAGCAACTTGCTCCGGAACTAAAACTCCGCGTTTTTTCAATGCACGAATCGCCCCTATCGCAATAAGATCACTCGCAGTAAAAATAGCATCAAATGTCACGCCGCTATCTAATAATACGTTGGCGGCAAGATAGCCAGAGGCTTCAGTATTAATAGCGTCATGCTGTAACTGTGTGTCGGCTTCGATACCGGTAGATTGTAAAGCATCAACATGACCTAAATATCTGTCGCGAAATTCAGGGCTGCGACTTGACGAGTCACCTAAAAAAGCAATGTGTTTATGCCCTAACCCAAGCAAATGTTCCGTGGCAACAAAACCACCTTGATGATTATCGCAACCAATAGACAACACCGCTTTATTGTTATGCTCAGCTCCCCAGATAACAAAATGAGTATTTTTTTCGATAAGCTTATCAAGCTTATGGGCATAATCCATATAATCGCCATAGCCTAATAAAATAATACCATCGGCTTTATTGCTGTCTTCATAATCTGCATGCCAATCAGTTGAAAGCTGCTGAAATGACACCAATAAATCATAACCTTGACGGGCTGTTGCTCGAGTGATCGAACCCAACATAGAGAGGAAAAATGGGTTGATCATCGACTCATCATTAGTTGGATCTTCACAAATTAGCAATGCTAACGTATGGCTGTTTTGCATGCGCAAGTTACTGGCATTTTTATCGACTTTATAATTGAGTTCTTTTGCAATGGCTTGGATACGCTGTCGCGTTTCTAAATTTACCAACGGACTGTTTCTTAACGCACGAGACACAGTCGATTGCGACACGCCTGCACGGTAAGCTATATCAATAGAAGTCGCTTTAGATGCCATTTTTATGGTTAACCTTTTATTTTTATTGTCATCGCCACTATAAAAAACCACCAAGTTGATAAACCAACCTGGTGTTATAAAGCGAACTTATAATCCAAGTTCACTAAGCAAGTCATCTGCGTCATCGACAACAATGCCTTTAATATTGGGATCATTTAATACATCTTTTGATTTTGCAGTGTTAACTTGCGCTGCTTTACCATGAGTTTCAATTAACGAATCTAAATCAAACTCTTCGTCCATTTCAAAATCAGCAGAACGAATAAACTCGGTTTTATCCATGGCGAATTCGAGATAAAAGATATGATTATTTTCAGTCTTAAATGATACTCGTCTGGCTACGGCATTATCGAGGTTAGTGTCTACCGAAATCGTTAATTCTTTATTGATAACCAACATTTTAGGTTGGCTTTGGCTAATTGATGTTTGTAATTCTTTTGATATTTTACCAATAAAGTCACCCAAAATTTGGTTCATTAATTCGCCCATAACATTACTGACATCATCAGAAGTATGTGAAAACGCGAGTTCTGTTTCAGGCATACCCATGTTGAGCATATAGCGACGGTAAATCTCAATCGCTGCTGCGGCAGAAAAGTTAATCACAACCAAGCCAGAAAAGCCGCCGTCGAATATGGAGAAACATGCCAAATCCGGTTTTAAACGGGTACGAGAAATACTTTGAACCATCCCAGCATGACTAACATGGCTCGCACTAGTGCTAGAAAGAACATGAGAAACTGAATGACAAAGCTTAAGTAAAATGTCGTCATTTTTGACTGTAGAAGATGAATTCATAACGTTGATACCTTATCCATTAATTAAGCTAATCTTGCGGGTAAAACAAAAAAAAATCAAAATTAAAACAATCGATTAGCATGATAATTAATCAATCGAATTTAATGGTACACTAATCCGTTGATAATCAATAATTTTTTTACCAAAATGATACATTTTATTCACAAATGTAAAAATCAGCTGTCTGCTCACAAAAACAATCTTTCAAGCTTATGTTTTTTGAAATTTTCATTATAATTGCTTCACTTTGTATGGATACTTTGAATTAGGACAGATAATGATTGGATTATTAAGGCGTTTAACCATTTTAAAGCGCTTATTCATTATGTTAGCTTTAGCCGCTGTAGGTACTGTGGTTTTCGGTTCTTTTTCAATTAAAGAACAATACGATCATTTAATCGAAGAAAAATATAAGCAGATAAGTGGGCAAGTCAGCCAATTAAGTAGCACTCTAGATGCGTTTAAATTGGCCAAACCGGATGCTACGGTTGAAATATTAAGCCAATTTGCCAGTAAAATTGAAGTTAATGATCATCAAGCTTTTATCATTGTTGATAACCAAGACCGTATTATTGTTAATCCATTAAATCAAAATTCAGTCGGCAAGCCCCTCTCCAATTTAGCAACATTCAACGGATCCAATTCATACCAACAGTTGTTCGCCAGCGCCAAAAAAAATAACCTCGCACAGGCTGAACTAGCTATTGTTGATCAACAAAATCGGCCACAAACAGTATTAGCAGTAGCGCAATATTATTCAGCCCTTGATTGGACCTTAATCACTCAAGCTAACGTCAACGATGTTAATGAAAGCATGACAGGTATCATTATTGACTATTTTATTATCATGATGATTATTTCAGTGCCTATTTTTGGGTTCTTTTTATTGCTGAATCATTCCATTACCCAACCTCTCAACGTCACTATCGATGCGATGGAACAGATAGCCAAAGGTGAAGGTGACTTGACCCAACGCTTGTCTACCGAAGGTAATGATGAAGTAGCCAAATTAGCAGATGCATTCAATCAGTTTGTGATTAAAATTGCCAATATGGTGGCTAATTTGCAACCGCTCGGGCATACCTTAAATAATGAAGCCATACATTTATTAGACACCGTAAAGTCATCGAATCAAAGTGCGAATCAAGTGCATAGTGAAACTCAAAGCGTCGCCGCGGCTATCAACCAGATGTTGTCGACTAGCCAAGAAATGGCACGAAATACACAAGATGCAGCTGACGGGGCCGCTAATGTAAAACATCAAGCGGAACAGAATCAAAAATTGATGCAACAAACCGTTGAACAAACACAAAGTTTAGTCCACGAATTACATCAAGCTGAAACCGTGTCATTAACACTGAGTCATTCATCCGCTGAGATTGGCAGTATTCTTGATGTTATTGGCAGCATTGCAGATCAAACTAACCTGCTTGCGCTCAATGCCGCCATTGAAGCTGCACGAGCCGGTGAACATGGTCGAGGTTTTGCTGTCGTGGCAGATGAAGTACGAGCTCTTGCGAATAGAACTCAGTCATCGACTAATGAAATCAATAAAATTATTAGTCAGATCCAAACGGGTATTCAATCGGTTATCGACAGCATTACTCATACACAACGACAATCTACTCAGTTACAGTCAAAAGCAGTACAATCAAGCGATGCGATTATCGAAATTTTAGCGCTCATCGATAATATTAGCGGCATGACAGCACAACTTGCTAGCGCCACTGAAGAACAAGCATTGGTTACCGAAGACATCAATGTCAACGTCAATACCATTTCTGAACTCACCGAACAGTCGTTAACAGCGAACGAAACTCACAATCAGGCAGCGCAATCGTTGCAAGGCATTAGTGTTGATATGAGCAAAACTCTAGGGCAATTTAAAATATAGCTATTAAAACAATTGATTAACTAAGGCTTTTTAGACTTGGCTTTACAACTTCCAACCTAAAAAGCCTTTAGATTTACCTTCTAAACTTTCATATTATTACCGCAACCAATATTGACTTAAAGCCTTGATTAATACATCACGGGCAATTTCGAGTCGAACATCACTTTTAGCCCTTATGACTTTAAGGTATATTGTGTCCATCAGATTAAATACTTGAGCTCAACAAGGTATTTTAGCAAAAAATGCTAGTAAACATTTCCCACTAGCGTATTGAAATATTGATACTTAATCCAATGAGTATTTAGTTGTCATTCATTACAGAGTATGTTTTTTATGTATCAAAAAACTGTCACCATTGTTGCTCCTCACGGCATTCACACGCGTCCAGCGGCATTACTGGTAAAAGAGGCAAAAGAGTTCGACTGCGACATCATGGTCGAATGTAATGGAAAACAGGCCAGTGCTAAAAGTTTATTTAAATTGCAAACATTGGGCCTTTACCAGGGCATGTCGGTGACGGTATTGGCGTCAGGTGAACACGGTCAAGCGGCTGTCGACAAGATAGCCTCAATGCTGATTACACTTAGCTAATAGGACAACGTTATGTCAATCAATGGAATCGTTGTATCTGCAGGCATCGCTTTTGGTAAAGCCCTGACAATTACCACTCAACTGCCACCGCTCGATTTTAAACTGCTTTCTATTGAACAAATTGACCAGCAACAGCAACAGCTAACCCAGGCAATTAATCACTTAATTGCTCATTTACAACACTGCCAACATCACCTGTGCCCAGATTGCGATAATTTCCAACTCATTGATAGCGATATTATGTTGCTAGAAGATGAGGAGCTACAGCAGCAACTACATCAACATATTAATCAATTTAGAGTTTGCGCTGCCGTCGCGGTTGATCGGATTTTTAATCAACATGCAGCAGAAATGTCGTCATTAGACGACCCTTATTTAGCCAATCGTAGCGGTGATATTATTTGTTTGGCTAAACGCCTGACCAGTGCTTTGCATGGCCATTTGCAATGGGACTTATCAACACTCGCAGAAGACACGATTTTGCTCGCTGATGATTTAACTCCTGCTGAATTTGCCATATTGCCACTAACCCACATTACCGGACTTATTCTCGAATCTGGAGGTCTAACAAGCCATACTGCGATTTTAGCTCGGGCAGCGGGTATTCCAGCGTTACTTAATTATCAATTCTCACAATCTGAAAACCTCATCACAGATGGCTCGCAGCTCATTTTAGATGGTATGTCAGGTGAGTTACATATCGCCCCATCACCTGAACTTTTCGACCAGTTAAAGCAAAAACAACAACAAGAATTGCTGCGTCGTCAAGCATTGATGATTTATAGAGATAAGCCCAGTCAAACCCTTGATGGTCATAAGATCACTTTGCTGGCCAATGTGGGAAATCTGAGTGAAATATCTCATACAGCCGAAGTCGGAGCACAAGGTATTGGCTTGTTTCGTACCGAATTTTTATTGATGAATGCTAAAGCGCTACCCGATGAACAGCAACAATATAAACTCTATAGCGATGCTCTGCATAGTTTACAAGGCGACGTGTTGACTATTCGAACGTTTGATATTGGCGCAGATAAAGAGATCCCTTGTTTGCCGCAAAGTAACGAAGACAACCCTGCCCTTGGTATTCGTGGTATTCGCTATAGTTTGGCGCACCCAGAGACCTTTATCCCCCAAGTAAAAGCGATACTTCGGGCGGCAAACCATGGCCAAGTTCGATTAATGTTTCCGATGGTTAGCCAGGTTGAAGAACTTGACGCCGCGTTTTTATTAATTGAACGTGCCAAAGCGGAGTTAATTGAACAAGAAAAAGGTTTTGGTACTTTGAGCTACGGTATTGTGGTTGAAACCCCAGCAGCAGTAATGAACCTACCCAGCATGCTGCCACTGCTTGATTTTGTCAGTATAGGCACCAATGATTTAACCCAGTATACTTTAGCGGCCGATCGTACTAATCCGCATTTAGCCAAACAATATCCGCCTCTGTCACCTGCTGTTATCCAGTTAATTTCCATCACCATAAACCACTGTAAAAAGGCAAACGTTAAAGTCTCTTTATGTGGTGAACTTGGTAGCGATCCACGCGTCTTACCTTTATTAGTCGGACTTGGGCTTGATGAATTGAGTATCAACCCAGCTAATTTATTAGATGTAAAAGTGGCATTGATTAAGGGGCATTACGCAGAATATGTCCGCCATGCACAACACATTGCTTTGTTAACTCGAATTACTGATATACGCTCAGCCATTAACGCTTTTGCACTTGATTACAATCAATAGCACGAATAAAGTTGGTAAAGTTCGCAGAGCCGTTTACAATTAACCGCATAAAAATATTAATAAAAGAGGCTTGTTCTTATGGGATTTTTAAGCCGTATTAGACGACTTATTTCTGGACAACCACCATTAACAGGTGGTATTGCCATTTATGCACCTGTATCTGGTGATATTGTTGCAATTGAAAAAGTACCCGACGTGGTATTTGCTGAAAAAATTGTTGGCGATGGCATTGCTATCGACCCAAAGGGCGAATTTATTGTTGCTCCGATAGATGGCACCATAGGTAAAATTTTTGAAACCAACCATGCATTTAGTATTGAGTCTCCACAAGGGCTTGAACTGTTTGTGCACTTTGGGGTTGGAACCGTTGAACTGCGAGGTAATGGCTTTAAACGTTTGGCCGAAGAAGGTCAGCAAGTTAAAGCCGGTGAACCGATTTTGTCTTTCGACCTGGCCTATTTACGCGGCAAAGTCGACAGTTTACTGACCCCGGTAGTGTTGGCCAATATGGAAGACGTTAAACAATTAGATAAGGCTCAAGGCAGCGTTGTTGCTGGTAAAGATATTATTTTTACGGTGCAAATGTAACATCAAGTTGGCTCTATCTATTTAACAACCCTATTCAATGATTGTCGTAAACTATCGCGCCACAATAATATGCAACCTTCAGCTTAAGTGAGCGTAGGTTGCATATTATGAAATCTTTTCAAAACACCGTCTTCGGCTTGTTCAAGCCGCTTCACAATGCCACAATGTTGTTAAATGCATTCAATGATATCCCTTTTACATATGGCACTTTTTCAGGCTTATCTAAAAAGCCAAGCCTTACATGACAACCCTATCGACATTAATGGAGTATTCTTTTGACTTTATACGGCATAAAAAATTGCGATACAGTTCGTAAAGCGCGCAAATGGCTTGAAGCCGAAAAAATTGATTACACGTTTCACGACTTCCGTGAAGATGGTCTAAATGAAACCATGGTTACGCAGTGGGCTGATGTTGTCGGTTGGGAAACCTTATTTAACAAACGCAGCACCAGTTTTCGTGGTTTGACTGATGCTGAAAAAACGGATATCACTCAAGACAAAGCCATAGCATTAATGGTGCAACATCCAACATTGATTAAGCGCCCGGTTCTGGTCAACAACGATAAATTACTGGTTGGTTTTAACCTAGCTCAATACCAAGCGTGGTTCGCATAATGAATAATGATGTAGTTGAATTAGCAAAAGATCTGATATCACGTCCATCGGTAACACCATTGGATGAGGGTTGCCAAACCTTAATGGCCAATCGCCTTGCCGCTGTTGGCTTTAATATTGAACCGATGGTTTTTGAAGACACCACCAATATGTGGGCAAGACGCGGTAACTGTGATCCGGTTTTCTGCTTTGCAGGTCATACCGATGTAGTCCCAACTGGCGATCTTAACCGTTGGCATACTCCTCCGTTTGAACCGACCATTATTGATAACTATTTACATGGTCGCGGCGCGGCAGACATGAAAGGATCGTTAGCCGCGATGATTATCGCGACCGAACGATTTGTTGCTAAACATCCAGACCACAATGGCTCTATTGCTTATTTAATTACCAGTGACGAAGAAGGTCCATTTATAAACGGCACCACGCGGGTTATTGATACGCTCGAAGCTCGTAATGAAAAAATGACATGGGCGCTAGTTGGCGAACCTTCTTCAACTCATAAATTAGGTGATGTCGTCAAAAATGGTCGTCGTGGAAGTTTAACTGGCAACTTAACTGTTAACGGAATTCAAGGCCATGTTGCCTATCCACATTTAGCCGACAACCCTATTCATAAAGCGGTTCCAGCACTAACTGAACTCGCACAAATGCATTGGGATAATGGTAATGAGTTTTTCCCACCGACCAGTTTCCAAATTGCTAACATTAATGGCGGTACTGGTGCATCGAATGTTATCCCCGGTGAATTAACCGTGATGTTTAACTTCCGTTACTCTACCGAAGTGACCGCAGAAGAATTGATCCTGCGGGTGGTGAGTATTCTTGATGCTCATGGCTTAGATTATGATATCAACTGGATTTTTAACGGTTTACCGTTCTTAACGGGTGACGGCCCACTGCTTGATGCCACACGGGAAGCGATTCGCGAAGTCACAGGTTATGAAACCGACCCACAAACTTCAGGTGGTACCTCTGATGGTCGCTTTATCGCACCAACTGGCGCACAAGTGTTGGAGTTAGGCCCAGTCAACGCGACAATTCATAAAGTGAATGAATGCGTTAACGTGGCCGACTTAGAGATATTAGCCAATTGCTATGAACGCATTTTGGAAAAGTTATTGTGCAAATAAGCTCACAGTTTTCTTCGATTGATATCCCTAGCGAGCAAACTAAATTATACGGCTTAGACGATCGACATTTAGTTTCAATCGGACAGTTTTTGCTTGAACAACGCACTGCAACTGCATTTATGCAGTTGCAGTGCGCGGCATCTGTTGCGGGGTTTGATGTACAAATATGTTCTGCATATAGACCATTTGATCGTCAATTGAGTATTTGGAACGCCAAAGCCACAGGTCAGCGACCATTACTCGACCAACACTCAAATCCAGTTGAGTTTACGTCACTCACGCCACAACAACTGATTGATACCATTTTGATATGGTCTGCACTCCCTGGCGCATCTCGGCATCATTGGGGCACCGATTTCGATATATATGATGCGAATAACATTAGCAAACAAGCACTGCAGTTAATCACTGCAGAATATACAGCCGATGGCCCTTGTGCTCATCTACATCAATGGCTTATCTCGCATGCTGCTGAGTTTGGATTTTATTTTCCCTATCAACCTGATTTAAGTGGTGTTAGTCCTGAGCCATGGCACATGAGCTATTTTCCTGTCGCTAATGAGTTGTTGGAGCAATTTAGCGCAGATGAATTTGCAAAAGTGTTGTCTGCGGCAGAAATATCGTTAAAATCACCCTTAATTGAACGGCTAACAGAGTTAGTTAATCATTATGTTTTCTTTGTTGCGCCCTCTCCGGCTTAGTGTCTGCGCGCATTTCCTCTTTAAATGAGTCTGTTATGTCCACTTTACTGCATCACATAAAAATTGATAATCAACCACTGTATTACTTGGATGAAGGGCATGGACCTGTTGTTATCTTTTGTCATGGCTTACTCACCAATAGCACGATGTGGCGATCGCAAATTGACCAGCTGTCATCACAGTATCGATGTATTGCCATCGACTTTTGGGGTCATGGTAAAACAACCACTATCCCTGAATCTGTTGAAAATTTACAAGATGTGGCTCAACACGTATTAACGTTAATGGATAACCTTGAAATCAACTCTGCCGCCATCGTAGGTCATGGTAGTGGCGGCGCAATTGCAGCTGAACTTATTTTACATGCACCGGCTCGTATTAATGGCTTGGTGATGTTAAACAGTTTTGTGGGGTTTGAACCGCAAGTTAATTGCGTTAAATACCAAGGGTTAATGGCTCAAGTTGCCAACGAACAAGCAATATCAGCAGACCTTGCCCAAACCATTAGCACATTATTTTTTAGTAAAGATATTGAGCAATTGATCAGTCTAGACCCTAATCTAGCTAATATTGTTGCACAATTTAGCGCTGAATTAACGTCTTACTCTAGCGCACAACTTAGTGCGTTACTGAAGTTTGCCAATATGGCCATATTCAAACGAGACACACTCGAATCGGTTGAGTTATTAACATTACCGACTTTGGTGGCGGTAGGATTAAGTGGTTATTTGCGTACTGCACTGGAAAGTTATTTAATGCATGACTGTATTGATGGCAGTCAATTATTGCACATTGAACAAGCAGGTCATTTAGCTAACATCGAAAAATCAGTCATTTTTAATCAGCATCTTATTGATTTTTTGAGTAAAGTTAATTTTAATTAATCACCTCAATGGATAGACCAGATCCGTCAACATTGCTGATATACTCATTACAAAATGACATATTACCTGTAATACCTTACCGGTAAAAACGACCTAATTCGAGCGCTCATGAAACTTCTTAAACCATTATTTGATAATAATCGCCGTTGGGCTGAACGGATCAACAAAGAAGATCCTACCTTTTTTGCGCAGCTGGCAAAACAACAAAACCCAGAATATTTATGGATTGGTTGCTCAGATAGCCGAGTGCCTTCTAATCAGATTATCGACTTATTACCCGGTGAAGTGTTTGTTCACCGTAACATCGCTAATATGGTCATTCACACAGATTTAAATTGTTTATCAGTGCTGCAATATGCTGTTGATGTGCTAAAAGTAAAGCACATCATGGTCGTTGGGCATTATGGCTGTGGTGGTGTTCGTGCAGCAATGAATAAAGAGCGATTGGGCTTGATTGACAATTGGCTCGGACATTTACGCGACATTTATCGTATTCACGAGGAGGCTCTTGAATCGATGAGTGAACAAGCACGTTTTGATCGCCTATGTGAGCTTAATGTAATGGAACAAGTGTCAAATGTTGTGTCGACCAACATAGTTCAAGAAGCATGGGATCGTGGTCAAGATGTAGCAATACATGGTTGGATTTACGGAATTAATAACGGATTACTCACAGATTTAGACGTGACAATTGACCGTCTTCATGGCCGCAATTTAGCATAATCTTGCCTTCTATCTCCATTTACACTTTTAATAGGCCTGTTATTTAGCAGGCCTTTGTTTATTGTTATTAAAAATATGCAATAAAAGTCGCGAACCACCACTGAAGAACGTTATAATCATCCAGTTTATTTAGCGTTACTATGCGCAGAATTTTTAGGAGATGATTTCCATGCCTGGTTTTGAATTATTTGGTCCTGAAGAAAAGCAGGAAGTTGCTGACGTAATGGAGAACGGTTTTACCTTCCGTTATAACTTCGACCATATGCGTAATGATCGCTGGAAAACCCGCGACATGGAGCAACTACTTTGCGAAAAAATGAACGTGAAACACGCTCATTTAGTATCAAGCGGTACTGCTGCATTACAAACTGCAATGGCAGCAGCGGGCATTGGTGCTGGCGATGAAGTCATTGTGCCTCCATTTACCTTTGTAGCCTCTGTTGAAGCCGTGTTTATGGCCGGTGCTGTACCTATTTTTGCTGAAATTGACGAAACATTGTGTTTATCTCCAGAAGGTATTGAAGCTGTAATCACGCCACGTACCAAGGCCATTAACCTTGTTCATATGTGTGGTTCTATGGCCAAGATGGACGAAATCAAAGCAGTGTGTAAAAAGCATAACTTGGTGATTTTAGAAGATGCATGTCAAGCCATCGGTGGCAGTTATAAAGGCCAAGCATTGGGCACTATTGGTGATGTAGGTTGTTACTCATTTGACTCAGTTAAAACCATCACCTGTGGTGAAGGCGGCGCGATTGTCACTAACAACAGCGAAATTTATAACCACTCACACATGTTTTCAGATCACGGCCATGACCATGTTGGTAATGATCGTGGTGCAGAATCACACCCAATTATGGGGTTGAATTTCCGTATTTCAGAAATGAATGCAGCAATGGGTTTAGCACAATTACGTAAGCTTGATAAAATCATTGCTATTCAACGTAAAAATAAGAAAACCATTAAAGATGCAATGGCATCTATTGCTGAAATCACCTTCCGTGAAATTCCTGATCCAGACGGCGATTCTGCAGGCTTCTTAACATTTATGATGCCAACAGAAGAACGCACTCAAGAAATTAATAAAAAGCTGGCTGCCAACAAAGTTGATGGTTGTTTTTACTGGTATGTTAACAACTGGCATTACCTTAAAAATTGGAAACACATCCAAGAACTTAAAGCGCCTGCCGCATTACCTATTATGCTAATCGCTGATCGTCCTGACTACACTAAAGTGCTGACACCCAAATCTGACGCTATCATGAGCCGAACGATTTCGATGTTGATCAAGTTGTCTTGGACTGATGAGCAAATAGCTGAACGTATTGAAAATATCAAACGCGCTTTTGCCTAGCATTGATGCCTCTCGGTCAGTGATGGCTCAGAGCACTTTTTACAGTACTTATCTCAATGGAGACTGTTGTAATGAGTTTTAAAAATTTTAAATGTGTACCAAAAATGATCTTTGGCCGTGGTTCATTTGTGCAACTTGATGTTGTATTAGGTCAAGAACGTCAAGATGCTAACGATTTTGTCGTTTTCCTTGTCGATGATGTACATCAAGGTAAACCGCTAGCTGACCGCGTGCCAACGCAAGCGCACGACCTACTGATTTACGTAAACGTAGATGATGAACCAACCACTGAACAAGTTGATGCGTTAACGGCGCAAGTTAAAGCATTTAACACTAAGTTACCAGTGAGCGTAGTCGGTTTAGGCGGCGGTTCAACAATGGACTTAGCCAAAGCTGTATCACTAATGCTCACTAACCCTGGTAGTTCTTCTGAATACCAAGGTTGGGATTTGATTAAAAACCCTGCGATACACCACATTGGTATTCCAACAGTATCTGGCACGGGTGCAGAAGCATCACGTACTGCGGTATTGTGCGGACCAGTTCGTAAACTAGGTTTGAACTCAGATTACACCGTATTTGATCAAATCATCATGGACTCTGAATTAATTGCAGGGGTTCCGACTGATCAATGGTTCTACACTGGTATGGATTGCTTTATCCATTGTGTAGAATCATTACAAGGCACTTACTTAAACGAGTTTGCTAAAGCATTTGCCGAAAAATCTATGGATTTATGTCGTGAAGTGTTCTTAGACGACCACGCAGAAAAAGACGACAAGTTAATGATGGCGTCTTACATGGGCGGTATGAGTATTGCTTATAGCCAAGTTGGTGCATGTCATGCGGTATCTTACGGTTTAGGTTATGTGCTGGGTTATCACCACGGTATTGGTAACTGTTTAGCCTTTGATGTGCTGGAAGAGTTTTACCCAGAAGGTGTGACTGAATTCCGCAAAATGATGAAAATTCATAACATCACTCTGCCTAAAAACATCTGTAAAGATTTGCCAGATGAAACTATCGCTAAGATGGTTGCCGTTACTAAGAGCATGGGTCCACTTTGGGACAACGTGTACGGTAAAGGCTGGGAAGAGAAAGTTACCGATGAAATGCTGACTAAGTTATTCCGTCGTATATAATAAACGACAGATTAAGTCATAAAGGGCTCTTATGAGCCCTTTTATTTATTGTCTATACCATTGTCACAACCACAAGTAGGTCATATTAATGAAAGTTACTCTATTAATCCCGGCACGTTATGGTTCAAGCCGTTTCCCGGGCAAGCCGCTAGCCCCGATTAATGGTAAACCCATGATCCAACACGTTTATGAACGTGCATCATTAGCAAAAGGTCTCGATAGCATCTATGTTGCTACAGATGACGACCGCATTAAAGATGCCGTTGAATCCTTTGGTGGTAAAGTGGTAATGACCAGCCCTGATGCAGCCTCTGGTACCGACCGTATTAATGACGCCATTGCATTGCTAGGTCTTAACGATGATGATTTAGTGATTAATTTACAAGGCGATCAACCGCTGATTGATCCTATCTCAATCGAACAAATCATTAGTCTATTTGAACGTCACCCTGGTGAATTCGAAATGGCAACATTAGGATTTGAGATCGTCGATAAAAGAGAATTAGACGACCCAATGCACGTTAAAATGGTGTTTGATAATGACCATAATGCATTATATTTCTCTCGCTCTCGTATTCCCTTTGGTCGCGATACCAATGACTATCCGGTTTACAAACATTTAGGTGTTTATGCTTACACTAAGCGTTTTGTGAATGCCTTTGCTAAGTTGCCTTTAGGCAGACTTGAAGATCTTGAAAAATTAGAACAGCTACGCGCACTCGAATACGGCCACAAAATTAAAATTGCTATCAGCGCATTTGACTCTCCAGAAGTCGATACCCCTGAAGATATTCGCAAATGTGAGCTACGTTTAGCCGTCGACTAATAACCAAACACGTATGGTTCTAGCCCTGTTGTCTTAAAAACACGGCTAGAAAATTTCAGCTTAAAAGGAGTTTTCAATGAGTCTTGAAGGTTATGAAGTTTGGCTAATTATTATTTTAGTTATAGGCGTTATTGCAAGTAATATCGCGGTATTGAAATATTCTGCCAAATTTAAAATGCCTCAATTTGGTGAACATAAAGATCAAACGCACACCAAAGGCAAAGAAACTAGTTCACCAGAATCGGAAGATAAACTGACAGCAGCACCTTCAGATGAGAAAGACATAGACAGCAAAGACAAAACGTTATAATGCTCAATTGACCTATTAATAAAATGAACCTAGCTATTTTTTATAGCAGTATGCAATTAACATAACGTCCATGTTGCTCTATATTCTTATGCTTAATCGTTGTTATTTGTCTAACGGTCATTCTTTCTATCGCGATTACCATTCGTACAATCTCTAAATGTTACAACATAAGCCTGATAATAAAAAAGCTAACACCATAATGGGGTTAGCTTAATGTGTATCCAACAGGCTTTGTTTCTGTACAGGTGTAGTTCAATACCATAGGTAAGTGTTATTCACTGTCAAACTTGACTCGTTGTTGCTCTTGGTTATTAGGCCAAGCATTGATGACGGCTTTGACTAACGAAGCTAGTGGTATGGCAAAAAAGACTCCCCAAACGCCCCATAAGCCACCAAATACTAACACGGCGGCAATAATCACAACGGGATGTAAATCAACAGCATCAGAAAAGAGTAGCGGTACTAACACATTGCCATCTAACGCCTGAATAATCCCATAACCTAACATTAAATAACCAAATTCAGCACTAAAACCCCACTGAAAAAATGCCACTAACGCGATCGGTAATGTAACCAATGTTGCGCCAACATATGGGATCAATACCGACAAACCTGTTAATACGCCCAGTAGCGCTGAATAACGCAACCCCATGATAGCAAAAAAGATATAACTGGCTACGCCAATAATAACAATCTCAATCACTTTACCGCGAATATAATTAAAAATTTGTTGGTCCATTTCAAACCAAACTTTTCGTGCAAGACCACGGTTAGACGGGAAAAATCGTTTGCTACCGTTTAATAAAAACTCTTTGTCTTTTAAAAAGAAAAATACCAATAATGGTACTAAAATCGCGTACACCATTAACACTAATAATGACGCAGAATAACCAAGAATTTGTTTACCTAAATCAATCAGGTGCTGTGTATCAAGCATCTTGTTGATTTCTTCCATCATCGAATCAAGTTGCGATGCACTCACAAACTGCGGGTAATCAGCACTAAATTCGCGCACGATTATCATGCCCTTATCGATCATAGAAGGTAAATCGGTGACCAATGACACTCCTTGGCGCCAAATACTGGGCACTAAACCAAACGTCAAAATAATCATCAACCCTAAAAAAACCACCAACACAATTGTTGCAGCAGCGGTTCGGCTTATACCCAGTCGCGACATCTGTGCTACTGGCCACTCTAATAAAAAAGCTAACACCAAAGCAACCAGTAATGGCGCAAGTAATCCGGAACCAAAGTACAATGCAAGACCAATCCCAATAATGATAAACATTAACGTTATGGCTTGTGGGTCACTAAAACGGGTTTTGTACCAATCAGTTAAAATTTCCAGCATTGAAAAACCTTTTATATAAACAATATTAATTTGTTTTGGTGATGATAAATGACAAGCATTGCGGTTGATCAGCAATGATTTCAATACCAAAACCCATTTTTTTTATCAACAAGGGAACATCTCGGCGTGAACCAGGGTCAGATAAGAGTACATGTAATTTTTCATCCAGATCCATTTGCTTTAGTAAAAGTTTAATTTTTACTAAAGGATAAGGACAAACATAGGGTGTTAAATCAATTAAAATCATTATCAACTTGCTTTAAACAATCTAGGGCTATTATCCTAGCTTGTACAATAAACCACAAGCAATGTAACTTAAGCAAACTTGTTGGTTAAGCTTATATTTTCGATTCAATCATCATTAAAGGTTCCGCTTGAGTAAATTATCATTATCGACCTTTTCAAAATCACTGGCTGCTAGCGCTATTAGTGTGCTTTTTGCTGCCAGTATTGGCCACAGTTTTGCCAATAATGATCTTCCAGATCTAGGTACCGCAGCGGTCAATACTTTTAGTTTAGAAAAAGAAACTGTCTACGGTGACGCTTATATGCGCGTTATTCGTTCATCGGCACCGGTACTCAGTGATCCAGTGTTAACCCAATATTTATCTGAACTGGGTAACAAGCTAGTTGCTAATGCCACGGGGGTAAAGACACCATTTTATTTCTTTTTACTCCGCAATGATGAAATCAACGCATTTGCGTTCTTTGGTGGTCATGTTGGCGTGCATACGGGTTTATTTTTAAATGCCGACAACGAAAGTGAGCTTGCATCAGTATTAGCCCACGAAATTACCCACGTGACTCAACGCCATCTAGCACGATCTCTTGAAGCACAACAAAAAAGCTCGACTGCAACGATTGTGGGAATGTTAGGGGCTATTTTATTAACAATTGCTGCACCTCAAGCCGGTATGGCTGCCTTGGCGACAACTCAAGCATTAGCAACGCAATCTAAAATAAACTATACCCGCTTACATGAAAAAGAAGCTGATCGTATTGGAATGCAAATTCTTGTCGATGCTGGATTTGATCCTAATGCTGCTGCTACATTTTTTGGTCAATTAGCAATTCGCTATCGTTTTACCACAACACCACCACAAATGTTGCTGACGCATCCATTGCCAGAATCACGTATTACTGAGGCTCGTAACCGCGCAGCTCAGTACCCTAAACGTAATGTCCCTAACAGCCTTAACTTTCAGCTAGCTAAAGCCCGTATCCAAGTTCGCTTTTCAAGTTTTAGTGATGATGCCGCGTTATCTTTGTTTGAACAACAACTCAAAAAGAATGAGTATTCTTTTAAACAAGCGGCACTCTATGGCAAAGCGTTAGCACTTTTCCGTTTGGAAAAATTTGCTCAAGCTGAAGTGATCATCGATGATCTACTAAAACAAGATGACAATAATCTGTTCTACATCGACACCAAAACAGATTTGTTAGATCAGAAAAAAGATTTTGCAGGCGCAATAGCATTATTAGAAGCTCAGCGGAAATTGAAACCGACTTCGCAAGTGGTCAACACAAACTTGGCCAATATTTATGTTCAGGCAGATCAACCGAAAAAAGCGATTCCACTTTTAGAAGAACTGATATTTTTCGATAAGCAAAATATGCTGCCGTATCAAATTATGGCTGATGCATATCGTAAGCTAGACAATAAAGCGCTTGAGTATTATAGCAATGCTGAACTCATGGCCTTATCGGCTAACTATAAAGGTGCAATTGATCAACTCAATTATGCATATCGCTATTCTGATGGACAAAACCTGCAACTGGCGCGAATTGAGGCAAGAATAAGACAATTCAGACAAGCAGATAGGGCAATGGAAGAATTAAAATAGCCGCGATAATCTAACCTTATAAGCTATTTTTTGATAGAATAATTGCAAACAATAAATCTACTTATTGTTTGCCATTTTTTAATGACGGACTATGACAATGACAACCACAAAAACAACGATATACCATAACCCTCGCTGTTCAAAAAGCCGTGAAACACTCGCTCTGTTGCAAGCTAATGCAGCAGATGTCACTGTCGTTGAATACTTAAAGACGCCACCTACAGCGGATGAAATTCAGACTATTTTACAACAACTTGGTTTAACAGCTCGCCAGCTTATGCGCACTAAAGAAGACGAATATAAAGCTCAAAATTTGGCTGACGCATCGTTATCGGAAGATCAGCTCATCGCTGCAATGGTAGCAACACCTAAATTAATTGAACGCCCTATCGTGCTAGCCAACAACAAAGCAGCCATTGGTCGTCCGCCAGAAAATGTTTTGTCTATTCTTTAACGAGTAAAATAATGACTTCACAAACCTTGTTTCAACTAAGTCGAATTGGTTACCTTGCATTACTCCTGCTGCTCAGCGGCTGGTTTATCCAACAAGGCATGAATGGCACCTACTCTTTAGGGTTCAGCTTAATATGGATTGTACCTTTACTGTTTCCACTTAAAGGCATCTTAACCGGTAACCCATATACATATGCATGGGCCAGTTTTATTCTGTGTGTATACTTATTACATGGCTTAACCCTTGCTTATGTCACTACTGATGCGCTGGTATTTGCACTGATTGAATCAGTATTGATTTGTGTGTTGTTGGTGAGTTTTCCATTCTATGCTCGTAAGCGCGGCCGAGAGCTAGGATTAGGCTTGAAGAAAAAGTCTGAACAACAATAAACAACTTTCATTTTTGTTGTTTATTTGAGCGCCTTCGGGCGCTTTTTTGTTGCTTGCATTTAACCAAAACAGCGTGCTACATTCGTTCGTTAACAAGATGTTATGTAAGTGTATTTAAATAATAACAATATAAACATGGAGTCGTTTAATGAAGTTATCACGAAATTTAGGAACCTACAGCCTTTTAGCCAGTGCTATGTTAGTTAGCGCCTGCGGAGGAGATTCAGACAATAACGATCAAGGTGTGCCTACCTCATCCGCTTTCGAAATTTGTAGTGAAAATATCACTTATTCCATTGCCGACACAGACTCTCAACTGACTTTTGTCCTTGAACACGATTATGCCAAAGACAAGCCTGGTAGCATTATTGCCAACCTTAATGAACAAGACACTATTGGCAAAACATTTTTGTGGCAGCAGGTTTCAGGACCCATTCTTGAACTTGCTGCAGTTAATAGTCAGGTTTTAGCATTCACACCCACAAGTAACCAAGATTACGCTTTTAAGGTGAAGGTCTCTGGCGATAATATCAACATTGAAGAAACGATAACAATTACTGCCGATTCTAATGACAATATTTTACGCATTAATAGCGATCATCAAATGGTGAGTTTAACTGATGCTAGTTTGCGTATACAGAATATAAACGGCCAAGTACCTGAAAATATTAGTTGGTGTATGTATCCTAGTACTAATAATAAAGCCTTTACCAACGTGGATTTAAGTGACAGTAATAGGCCGCTTTTTGTTGCGCCAAACGTCGATACCGATCAGCTATTCAGCCTGAAAGCCACTGCCACATTTGACGGCCAAACCATTAGTGATGACGTTAATTTACTCGTAACCAAAGAAAAAACGACTCCATCGGACGCTTTCTTCAATTCCTCTGTTGCACGAATGCACGCTTACAAGCATGACTCACCATATGCAAAGCAGCTAACCTCTTGTGTTTACTCGAACCAACTCGTTGATGCATGCAACATTATTAATGAGTTACCCTTCATTAGCCAAGATACTAAACCAGATCCGATTGATACTATTATGGACAGAGTACTCGTTTCACACGACTGGATGGGGGCAAACTTTGAAGCCTATTTACGTGCACAAACTCATAATGATTTTGTAGAATTGTTGCAATCAGTGACGGCTGTAGTCATCAGTTACGATATCAGACCAGCCTTTTATGCTGGTTTTATTGGAGCAATATATCTTGATCCTGAATATGTGTGGCTAACTTCGGTTCAGCGAGATACGATTAATGAAACCCCTGATTATCGCAGCAACTTTGGTGAAGAGCTAAATTACCTCTCGCCATATCGTTATGTTAAAAACAACAATTATGCTGGTGAATATATTGAAATAGGCAACCGTACAAATCGTACCATGGAGAATATGTCTTCTAACCTAGCCAGGCTCTTGTACCATGAACTGGCTCATGCAAATGATTATTTTCCACAAAGCATGCATGAAAATCTGCAAGGTCCAACCTTAGAAAATGATTTTAATCGTCGGTATGATAGTAAAGAGATGACATCAGACCAACTTAACATCCGCTATCCATTAACCAGTACTGAAATGTATGCTCTTGCTAACGTTCAATACTCTGGTGAAAATGCAAATAATACCCAAAAAGCGTATACACCGAACGATGTAGCGCAATTTTTTGCAAACGATCTCGCCAACGATGATTATGCCTATTCATCAACACGAGAAGATGCAGCGATGCTATTTGAAGAAGTGATGATGAGCCATCGTTACGATGTATTACGTGATATGGCAATAACTGATAAACCTGAAGATGCCACTGGTTCCACCATTGTGGTTGAGTGGGGCCAACGTGGCCGAGTCGGTCAACCTGAGTTATACGATCGCGCTAGCTACGTCTTGAGCCAAATACTGCCTGAAGTTGATGTTAGCCAAGTGATGGACGGTTTACCTGCACCAGTAGCGTTAGTTAAAGGCCAAACCTGGGCACAAAACTTGGTGCTAGCAACTGATCCATCAAAATCACCACAGAAAGTCGCTGAACAAAATGCTGTTGACACTAGACCATTGCAATTTAGTGGCAGTGATCACGTGAAACACTAAGCCATTGACTCACGTAATAAAAAACGCCAAATGAATTCATTTGGCGTTTTTTGTTACTTGATTAGTTAGACTAATGACGATAATTTTTTACCTAAGGAATTAAAACCTAAGGTATTAAAGCCTCAACATCTCTTTTATAAACGGAATAGTCAGTTTACGCTGATGTACCATAGAAGCTTTATCGAGTTTATCGAGAACATCAAACAAGGTGCGTAAATCACGCGCCATTCGCGTCAGTAAGAAGCGCCCTACTTCATCAGACAACTGTAAACCACGCATTGCCGCTCGGCGCTGCAAGGCCACAAGCTTTTCATCGTCTGCCATTGGTTGTAATTGATAGATTAATCCCCATTGCATACGAGAAACCAAATCAGGCAATAAAAAACCGGTTTCAGAAGGTGATGCCTTTCCGCTAACAATTAAACGACAATCTTGTTGCTCAGCTATACGATTATATAAATGAAAAATAGCTTCTTCCCATACAGGATGACCCGCTATGGCTTCAATATCATCAATACAAATTAACTCCAGAGACTCTAGACCTTCAAATAATGCCGGTGAAATACTGGCATGAATGCCTAATGGGATATAGAGAGTACGGCGTTCAAGGTCATTGGCAAGTGCACAAGCTGCATGCATTAAATGGGTTCGGCCTGATTTTTCTGGGCCATATACATATAAAGAAGACGCTAGATTGCCTTCAGCGCTAGCTTGAAGTTTCTGGATCAACTCATCATTACCCGAAGCAGGATAATAACTCTGAAAGGTTTCATCGTCAGGTAGATAAACGGGTAAAGATAATTGTCTTGGTGAGTTTTGTGTCACTCAGATAGGTCTCAAAATCATAAACTAACTAACGTTATTATACCTAAATCCGTCAATTATGCGAGTATCAGCGAGAAGCCAGCATAGAAAGATAACCTTGGTATAAAATTCACGCTGTACGACTAAAGTGTACAGCGCATCTGGTGATAATACTTATTGGCCCAACCATTGATAAAGTAATTTAGGCGCTGGATTGTCGGCCTTAGATTCATAAAATGACTCCACACTACCCACTGTATCTAATTGTGATAACCGGCTATCAATATTAAGCAATCTTTGCAGGTCATCTACACTACTAAATAATTCTATCGTATATGTTGCTGCATCACCCTTGAACTGACTCAGTTTAAGGGATTTTACCGCACTGAGCTGGCGAAGATATGTTTCAACATGTACCAGTTGAGTCATGTTATTTAACCCAGTAAAGCTAACTTGGGTAGCAACATCTCTGCCTGTAGAGGCTATGGCATACTGGCTAATATAATAATCGGCTAGAATGTTCATCATTCGCTTCGTGGCTTGTTGATTATCAGTCGCATCACCTTGTTGCGAAATTAACGGTTGTAACACACCATTAGTTCTATTTTTATCAAATAATTTGATGGTGTAATGAACGTTAACGCCTTGAGTATCCAAATTGGCAATAGCGAAATAATCAGCTTGATAACGGGTAGATGCGTTAGCTAGCACATCGGTAAACATTCCACGTACATCAGTGATACTGACTTGCATCACATCATCCAAATCCATTATTGGCAACAATAATGGAATGCCTTTGTTACTAGACTCTTGAGCCAACTCAGATCGAATATCGGCCGAAGAAGCATCTGCTAAAATAGATGGTTCATTATTTTCATCAACCGACATCCATAACAAGGTTAATGGGCGTTGACTGCCCCAAACAGGTAAACCTGCTTCACGTAACGTTGAAATAACCCGTTGATGGTCAAAGCTGGCTTTGAGCATCAGTTCGCCATTTTTCTCATAGTAACCATATTGAGTCAAAATGACTTCTGGGTTATTAATTTGGGCTTTAACCAATGGGTTTAATACCACACTTGGTAGACCAGAGTTTTTTAAGAAAACGGCAGCTAATGCCTCTTTAAGGGCGTTGTTTTTCACATCGTTTGCGCGTGATGCTACCGTAATATCGGCTTCATCAAGCTTGTTCACTTCCGCGGCATGTACAAGCGTAATCGAAGTTAACGCCATTAGTGGTAACGCAATGAGATTAATTAGTTTTTTCAGCATCTGATAACATAAACGCAGCAAATATAAGTGAACAAATTATATCATAATAAAATTCTATCGAGTAATGGATAACGAAAACTCTTTTTTACTACTGCCAAATTGACCCAGTATTGTAGCCATATCAAATAACAATAATCGCTACAGCGTCCTCAAAGTTGTTATGCATATGATCGCTTTTATGTGACAATTCGCGCCGTTTAATCACACGCTAACTTTCTAAATAATGATGGAGAACAATATGAAACGCGTGTTAATTCCGCTTCAAGGCGCACAAATGCTATTTGTCGCTTTTGGTGCACTCGTGCTAATGCCGTTATTAACGGGTTTAGACACAAGTGTCGCCTTATTTACAGCCGGTTTCGGTACCCTACTGTTTCAATTAGTCACTAAACGTCAAGTCCCTGTGTTTCTCGCTTCTTCCTTTGCTTTTATCGCTCCCATTTTATATGGCGTACAAACATGGGGTATTCCAGCCACCATGGGCGGTTTAATGGCTGCTGGCGTGGTTTATATGCTACTTGGATTAACAGTGAAACTTCGTGGCACTGGATTTATACATACTTTATTGCCACCGGTTGTTGTCGGCCCAGTCATTATGATCATTGGCTTAGGCTTAGCACCTGTAGCTGTCAATATGGCATTAGGTAAAAGTGGTGATGGAAGTCTTATCATCGTAGAGCAAAATGTCGCGCTAATGATTTCACTTTCGGCTTTAACAACCACCATAATCGTCGCGATTTTTGCTAAAGGATTGGTCCGATTAATGCCCATCCTAGCGGGTATTTTAGTTGGCTATGGTGTTAGCTTAGCCTTTGGGGTTGTCGATTTCACCCCTGTTACCCAAGCCGCTTGGTTAGCTATGCCAAACTTTGTTGCCCCTGAATTTAACTGGCATGCAATCCTATTTATGATCCCAGTTGCCATTGCGCCAGCGGTTGAACATATCGGCGATATTTTAGCCATCTCTAACGTGACGGGTAAAGACTATTTTAAAAAGCCAGGTTTACATCGCACACTTACTGGCGATGGTATTGCTACGATAGCAGCATCGGCGTTGGGTGGACCGCCTAACACCACTTATAGTGAAGTAACAGGAGCTGTTACACTAACCAAAAGTTTTGATCCACGTATTATGACCTGGACAGCCATTACTGCGATAACCCTCGCCTTTGTAGGTAAACTTGGCGCTATGATGCAAACCATACCAGTACCGGTAATGGGCGGTATTATGTGCTTACTGTTTGGTTCGATTGCAGCAGTTGGATTAAATACCTTAATTCGTCATCAAGTCGATTTATCTGAACCACGTAATCTTAGTATTGTTGGGGTAACGTTGGTATTCGGTATTGGCGGAATGGCGTTTGGTATTGGCTCGTTTAGCTTAACGGGGATTAGTTTGTGCGGTATTGTCGCTATTTTGATGAACTTGATTTTACCTGCGGTGAAAAAACCACAAGCTGAAAAGTAACTTTCTGTAACCGCATGCAGCAACACTGCTTTGTAAGTGCTCGTTTTAAAACGATATAAAAAAGCCCCAACAGCCTTTAGCTGTGGGGCTTTTTATTCAGTGCGTAAAGCACTTAATCTTCTGCAATTACTCTGCAGCGTCTTCTGTACGGAATTTGTCAGCAGTCGCTTTAATGATAGGTTGAAGTTCACCTTTTTGGAACATTTCAGTGATAATGTCACAACCACCAATCAACTCGCCTTCAACCCATAATTGTGGGAATGTTGGCCAGTTAGCGAATTTTGGTAATTCAGCACGAATATCTGGATGCTGTAAAATATCCACGAATGCAAATTGTTCACCACAGTTGATCATCACTTGAGCAACTTGAGATGAAAATCCACAGCTTGGTAATTTAGGTGAACCTTTCATGTACACAATAATTGGGTTTTCGCTAATTTGCTGTTTAATCTTTTCTACAGTTTCCATTTGATTTCCTAAGTACGACGACTGAACACATTGTGCCTATTGTACGACACCTAGACAAAGAACAAAATGCCACAGTTTGTAGGGTTTATTTAAAATCCATAAAATCGATTACTGCAATCCACATAATTCCTTAAACAATGATTCACATCACAAAAATAATCAGTACAATAGCAGTAGAGCAATGTTACCTGATTGGTAAACAAAAACGATAACCTGAATCCATGGAGAGATACTAATGGCTTTCGAACTACCAGCATTACCTTATGCAAAGAACGCACTTGAACCACACATTTCTCAAGAAACCATTGAGTTCCATTATGGTAAGCATCACAACACATATGTTGTAAAACTAAACGGTTTAGTTGAAGGAACTGAGTTTGCTGGCAAAACACTAGAAGAAGTTGTTAAAACTTCAACTGGCGGTATGTTCAACAACGCGGCTCAAGTTTGGAACCACACTTTTTACTGGAACTGCTTAGCACCTAATGCTGGCGGCGAAGCAACTGGCGATATCGCTGCTGCTATCAATGCTTCATTTGGTTCTTTTGAAGAATTCAAAGCTAAATTTACTGATTCTGCAGTAAATAACTTTGGTAGTGCTTGGACATGGTTAGTGAAAAAAGCTGATGGTTCATTAGCTATTGTTAACACTAGCAATGCTGCTACACCGTTAACAGATGAGTCTGTTACGATTCTATTAACTGTAGACGTATGGGAACATGCTTACTACGTTGATTACCGTAACGCACGTCCAGAGTATTTAGCTCACTTCTGGCAGCTTGTTAACTGGGAATTTGTTAACAAGAACTTTGCTGCTTAATTTCGATTAATGGCAAAAACTTAAGGAGCCTTTTGGCTCCTTTTTTTATCATTTTATCCGCCTAAAGTACGCAGTCGGTCATCGCACTATTTTTGCAACTATTGCAAATGCTACTGTTTGTTGTTGTTTTTATTTGATTTATTTTTCACTAAAACTTAGCCAAGTTATTTTTCCTGTCCTACACTTTAGTCTTAAAGCCTAATATTGCGCTAACAGATATAACATTACATTCTTGACCATCGCATTAATCACTCAGGCTTTTTAAGTCATACAACGGTACGTTTTGAGGGGGTTACTATGGGCATTTTTGAACACTATCAACAACGTTATGAGAAAAAACGCGACGAAGAATATACCTTAGAGCAATTCCTCGACATCTGTAAACAAGACAGAAGTGCTTATGTGTCTGCGGCTGAACGGTTACTCATGGCCATTGGTGAACCGCAGATTATTGACACTGCAAAAAATCCAATTTTAAGTCGGATTTTTTCTAATCGTGTTATTGCACAGTATCCCGCATTTAAAGATTTTTATGGCATGGAAGATGCGATTGAACAAATCGTGGCCTACTTAACACATTCAGCTCAAGGCCTTGAAGAGTCAAAGCAAATATTATATCTCTTAGGTCCTGTCGGTGGCGGTAAATCATCGTTGGCCGAAAAACTCAAAGCATTAATGCAGCAAGTACCGATTTACATATTAACTGCCGATGGCATTCGCAGCCCTGTCAACGACCACCCATTTTGTCTGTTTGATCCTGAAGAAGACAGTGAACTACTCAAAAACGAATACAACATCCCAAGTCGTTATATCAAAACGATTATGTCACCATGGACTGTAAAACGTTTACACCAATATGGTGGTGATATATCAAAATTCAGAGTTGTTAAAGTGTACCCATCGGTGCTCGATCAAATCGGTATTGCTAAAACAGAACCTGGAGATGAAAATAACCAAGATATTTCTGCTTTGGTGGGTAAAGTTGATATTCGTCAGTTAGAGCATTTTTCTCAAGATGATGCCGATGCTTATGCTTACTCAGGTGCGTTATGTCGTGCAAACCAAGGATTAATGGAGTTTGTTGAAATGTTTAAAGCACCCATTAAGGTACTTCACCCATTATTAACTGCGACTCAGGAAGGCAATTACAACGGTACTGAAGGCCTGTCAGCCTTGCCGTACAACGGTATTATTTTGGCCCATTCGAATGAGTCTGAATGGTCCGCGTTTAGGAATAATAAAAACAACGAAGCATTTTTAGATCGCGTCTACATCGTCAAAGTGCCCTACTGTTTACGGGTATCTGAAGAAATGGAAATTTACCAAAAACTATTAGCCAATTCTGAACTATCGACGGCATCTTGTGCACCTGGCACCTTAGAAACCCTGGCACAATTTAGCGTGTTATCACGGTTAAAAGTGCCCGAAAACTCCTCTATTTATTCAAAAATGCGCGTCTATAACGGTGAAAGCTTAAAAGACACCGATCCAAAAGCAAAATCCTACCAAGAATATCGTGACTATGCTGGCGTAGATGAAGGCATGCAAGGGCTATCGACCCGCTTTGCATTTAAGATTTTGTCACGTGTATTTAATTTTGACAGTGCAGAAATAGCCGCAAACCCAGTCCACTTATTTTATGTACTCGAAAAGCAGATTGAACAAGAACAATTTCCTAACGATATAAGTGAGAAATATTTAGAGTTTCTTAAAGGTTATTTAATCCCTAAGTATGTTGAGTTTATCGGTAAAGAGATCCAAACAGCTTACCTTGAGTCGTATTCTGAATACGGACAAAATATTTTCGACCGATATGTTACCTATGCAGATTTTTGGATCCAAGATCAAGAATATCGCGATCCAGAAACAGGACAACTTTTTGATCGTGGTGCCTTAAATGCAGAGTTAGAGAAAATTGAAAAACCAGCGGGGATCAGTAATCCAAAAGATTTCCGCAATGAAATTGTTAACTTTGTCTTACGTGCTCGAGCCAATAATGAAGGTAATAATCCTCTGTGGACTAGCTATGAGAAATTACGCACAGTGATTGAGAAAAAAATGTTTTCCAACACTGAAGATTTACTGCCTGTGATTTCGTTTAATGGCAAAACATCGAATGACGATCAGCGTAAGCATGACGACTTTGTTAATCGCATGATGGAAAAAGGCTACACCAAAAAACAAGTCAGACTATTGTCAGAATGGTATTTACGAGTGCGTAAATCTTCGTAGAAACCCAATGTTGGTAGCGCCACTGGCAAAGGCGCTTCCAAAAATAAGACTTGGGAGCAGCGTATGGCAAATTTTATTGATAGACGACTTAATGCAAAAGGAAAAAGCACAGTTAATCGGCAGCGTTTTATTGAACGTTATAAAAAACAAATTAAAAAAGCTGTCGGTGATGCCGTAACACGTCGAAGTGTCACTGATATTGATAAAGGTGAACAGATTACTATTCCCAAACGGGATCTCAGTGAGCCTGTATTTAGACAAGGACAAGGTGGCATAAGGGACAGAGTTCACCCAGGTAATGATCAATTTAATCGTGGCGACCAAATCCAACGACCTAAGGCCGGACATGGAGGCGCTGGTCAAGGCGATGCATCAAATAGTGGCGAAGGTGATGACGATTTTGTATTTACTATTTCAAAAGATGAATATTTAGCATTGTTGTTTGAAGATCTCGAACTGCCAAACTTACAGAATAATCGCCTTAATAAATTGGTTGAGTATCAAACTTATCGTGCAGGTTTCACCAATGATGGCGTGCCCGCCAATATCAATATTGTCAGATCACTGCGCTCATCACTTGCTAGACGCATTGCCATGAGCGGCGGCAAGAAAAAAGCATTACAGACATTAGAAGCTGAACTTACAGTATTAGAAAATACTCCTGGCGCTAAGGCCGAGCGCATTATAGCCATCAAAGAGCAGATAATTGTGCTTAAGCAACAAATCGCTAAAGTGCCTTTTATCGATACCTTTGATTTACGCTATAACAACTATGCAAAACGTGAAGTCCCTTCTAGTCAAGCGGTGATGTTCTGCTTAATGGATGTGTCAGGATCAATGGATCAAGCCACCAAAGACATGGCTAAACGTTTTTATATTCTATTGTATCTATTTCTGACCCGCAGTTATCAAAACCTCGAGGTTGTGTACATTCGCCACCATACACAAGCAAAAGAAGTCGATGAACACGAATTTTTTTACTCACAAGAAACTGGCGGAACCATAGTATCAAGCGCATTAAAACTAATGCACGAAATACAACAAGCTCGTTACCCTGAAAATGAGTGGAATATTTATGCCGCGCAAGCTTCTGATGGCGATAATTGGTCAGACGACTCTCCTATTTGCCATGAGATATTAGCAAAACATATTCTCCCCAAAGTACGCTATTTCAGTTACATCGAAATCAGCCATCGGGCGCATCAAACCTTGTGGCATCAATATGAACAGTTACAACAGCAGTTTGACAACATTGCGGTACAGCAAATTCACCAAGTTGAAGATATCTATCCCGTTTTCCGTGAACTCTTTAAAAAACAAGCTATATAGGAGGCTATCATGGTTCAACATAACCGTAACCCGTTAGATGATGGTCCCGAGTGGACATTTGATTTACTGCAACAATATCAACATGAAATTGAACAGGCCGCAGCTTTCTTTAAACTTGATACTTACCCGAATCAAATTGAAATTATTACCGCGGAACAAATGATGGATGCCTATGCAGGAATAGGAATGCCCATTGGTTACACTCACTGGTCATTTGGCAAACGATTTATTCAAACAGAACAAGGCTACAAGCGCGGCCAAATGGGGTTGGCGTATGAAATTGTGATCAATTCCGACCCATGTATTGCCTACTTAATGGAAGAAAATACCATTACGATGCAAGCATTGGTCATGGCCCACGCTTGTTATGGCCACAATAGTTTTTTTAAAAATAACTATTTATTTAACACCTGGACCGATGCAAGTTCGATTATCGATTATTTAGTTTTTGCTAAGAATTATATCCGTGAATGTGAGTTACGTTATGGTGTAGAACAAGTTGAACTGACCTTAGACTCTTGCCATGCATTAATGAATTACGGTGTAGACCGCTACAAACGTCCAGCTGAAGTGTCACTAAAAGAAGAACAAGCAAGACAACAAGAGCGTGAAGATTATTTACAAAGCCAAGTGAATGACTTATGGCGAACTCTGCCGACATCGCCACCAAAAGACAACCCTGAAACGACAGTCGTTTTTCCTAGTGAACCTCAAGAAAACATTTTATATTTTATTGAAAAAAACGCACCATTATTAGCACCTTGGCAACGTGAATTAGTCCGTATAGTACGTAAGATGGCGCAGTATTTTTACCCACAAAAGCAAACCCAAGTAATGAACGAAGGCTGGGCAACTTTTTGGCATTACACCATCCTCAATCGATTATATGATACTGGCAAAGTCACCGACCGTTTCATGTTGGAATTTTTGCAGAATCACACCGCGGTGGTCGCGCAGCCTGCCTATAATAGTCCACATTATAGTGGCATAAACCCCTATGCTTTAGGTTTTGCGATGTTTATCGATATCAGACGTATCTGCGAAACCCCCACTGAAGAAGATCGAAAATGGTTTCCAGACATTGCAGGCAGCGATTGGCTCACTACGGTTCACTTTGCTATGAAACACTTTAAAGATGAGAGTTTTATTAGCCAATATTTATCACCTAAAGTGATACGTGACTTTAAACTATTTGGTATTTTAGATGATGAAAAACGCGGTCAACTATCAATATCGGCCATTCATGATGATCAAGGTTACCAGGATATTCGCAACACCCTATCACAACAATATAATCTGTCGAATATCGAGCCCAATATACAAGTACAACAAGTTCAAGTGAACGGTGATAGGTCAATTATCTTACGCTACATACCATTTGATAACATTCCGCTGGCTGACAACCATCAAGAGGTATTAAAGCATTTACATCGATTATGGGGATTTAATGTCACTTTGGAGCAATTTGATCACTTAGGCATTGTTAGTACCTTGTCAATGTGTCCAGAAACGACACCACAAAGTCTATCTAGTTTACATTCGATGCTGTGAGTATGAGCAATTTTGTTGTTAAAAAAACCAATCAATTTGATTGGTTTTTTTAACGTGTAATGAGAGATTTAATGGCTTAAGTTACTATCTCACTATCTCACTATCTCACTATATCAATATGATTTATCATGACCCATTTCAGCGGGTAAATCATCACGCAATTTTTGCCACATTTTGCCACTTTCAATACCATTTGTACGCATTAACGCTGGTACGTCTGAGTAATTTTTATCCTGAGCCAGTTTCTCTAATTTAAGATAAAAACGCATGGTTAATTCACGAGCTTCTTGGCTAGAAAAATAATATCGACCAACACGATTATAAAGGCCTTTAAAACCATTTAAAATCAACACATACAATGGATTGCCTGACGCAAAAGCTAATGTATGGTGCAACTGATAATCAAATGTTGCATACGCTTCAGCATCATTTTCTAAGCTATGAATACCTGCTAATACTTGAACTACTTTTTCAGGGTTGTGACGGATAGAAGCCCGAAAATAAATATTACTGACATTACCACGAGCGGCCATTAACTGGTCGACTAATAATGGAAAACCATCAGGATTCAAGTCCGCAATGGTTTCTAAAATATTTAGCCCAGACGTTTCCCAAAAATTATTCACTTGGGTAGGTTTACCATGTTGAATTTTCAACCAACCATCTCGAGCAAGACGTTGTAATACTTCTCTTAACGTTGTACGTGTAACGCCGATAAGTTCAGACAGCTCACGTTCAGCAGGTAAAATTGATCCCGGTGGGAATTTGTTTTCCCAAATGGAACGAACAATATATTTCTCGGCAAAACTCGCTGGCCCTTTGGCATTGATGATCATCAGCCTTAATATCCTATTGCTAAACAATGGCGAAACTATTGGGACTGATCATACCAGAGCGGTAGAAAATAAAAACCATTGTTTAAACACGACACTCATTACGATTGAATTTCAAACAACTGAAGCAGAGCAAGTAACAATAATTGAATATTAATCACATTACACTACTATAATCATCGACATATCATCACTTTATCTGATAAAACCCTAGCAGTTTAGTATATACTGATGTAATTAAATTGTTAACGCCACGTGTTTTTACTAACAAAAATAACAGCGTTACAATTCAATTTTTTTTACGCTACACTAGCGATGAAAAATAAGAGCCATGCGTAGTTAGTGAGTAAATTATTTAACTAACACATTGTTTGCTATAACAAGATATCTATATTCTACAGAGAGAAATTGGCCAAAATCACTCATTCAATCGAGTTGAATTTAAAACTCAATTAACGAAAAGTTGATACTCATCAAGTTTTCGAATATGAGTTGCCTCTATTCTCCCAAATCTGTTTGAAAATAATGATGTATTGTAAGCTATCCAAAAATGGTACCAATACAGTCACAATAACAATATCGGAGAGGCTGCTATGCAGGCAACCAAAAGTCAGGCGCTATTTGTCAACTTTTTAGGCAATTCACCTAAATGGTACAAATACGCAATTATGGCATTTTTAGTCATTAATCCCCTGCTGTTTTTTTATGTCAGTCCATTTGTCGCTGGATGGGTACTGGTAGTTGAATTTATTTTCACCCTTGCCATGGCACTTAAATGTTATCCACTTCAGCCCGGCGGTTTGCTCGCAATTCAAGCCGTATTTATTGGCATGACATCCCCCTCACAAGTTCTACATGAAATTGAAGCCAACCTGGAAGTATTGTTACTTTTAGTCTTCATGGTCGCCGGTATTTACTTTATGAAACAGTTATTACTGTTTGTATTTACCAAGATGATTACTAAAGTGCGTTCAAAAATCATTGTTTCGTTGATGTTCTGTACTGCGTCGGCATTCTTATCTGCGTTCTTAGATGCGTTAACAGTCATCGCGGTTATCATTGCTGTTGCCGTTGGTTTTTACTCCATTTACCACAAGGTCGCTTCAGGTAAGAGCTTTAACGATGGCCATGACCATACATCTGAAACAACCGAACAGTTAAACAATGAAGAATTAGAAGCATTTCGTGCATTCTTACGTAATTTATTAATGCATTCAGGTATTGGTACCGCTCTTGGTGGTGTCTGTACTATGGTGGGCGAACCACAGAACTTGATCATTGCGGCACAAGCCCACTGGCAGTTTGGTGAGTTTTTCTTACGGATGTCACCGGTGACTATGCCGGTATTGGTTGCAGGAATATTCACTTGTTTTCTTGTCGAAAAATTCAAAGTATTTGGTTATGGCGCGCAATTACCTGGTGCAGTACATAAGATTTTAACCGATTACGCTAATCATGAAGACTCACACAGAACCAACCAAGATAAAATGAAACTGGTTGTACAGGCTCTTATTGGAGTTTGGTTAATTGCAGGTTTAGCACTTCACCTAGCTTCTGTGGGCCTCATTGGTTTATCGGTCATTATTTTAGCAACAGCATTTAATGGCATAACCGACGAACATTCTTTGGGTAAAGCGTTTGAAGAAGCCTTGCCTTTCACTGCGCTTTTAGCGGTATTTTTTGCCATCGTTGGTGTGATCATTGACCAGGAACTGTTTGCTCCAGTGATCCAATGGGCATTAGGTTATGAAGGCAATATGCAGTTAGTGATTTTTTACATCGCTAACGGCTTATTATCTATGGTCAGTGACAACGTGTTTGTGGGCACGGTTTACATTAATGAAGTGAAAGCTGCATTGATGAGTGACCAAATCACTCGAGATCAATTTGACTTACTTGCTGTGGCAATTAACACCGGTACTAACCTACCTTCTGTGGCTACACCGAATGGACAAGCAGCGTTCTTATTCTTGTTAACCTCAGCCATAGCACCGCTTATTCGCTTGTCATACGGCCGTATGGTATGGATGGCGTTGCCTTATACGATTGTATTATCGATTGTGGGTGTAATGGCCATTGAGTCTGGTTTCTTAGTCGACATGACTGATGTTCTTTATGAAACTCAATTAATAATCCACCACTCTGCCAAAGACATCAGCGGTGCGGTAATGGGTCATTAATTAAATCAGCATATTGGACTTAGTAGATAATTTATCTTAAAGTCGTGACAATCCATCTGAACACCCTCATTTGAGGGTGTTTTTTTACCAGCACATTTATTAGGAACTGAAATTGTCACAACTACAGCAGTTTTGCCATAATCGTTTTTCTTGGGGTTTATTATTATTATCCGCTATTGGATTAGAGTTGGCAGCCCTCTTCTTTCAATATGGAATGGATCTAGCACCGTGTGTAATGTGCATTTATATTCGTGTTGCTGTACTCGGTATTATTCTGGCAGCGCTGATAGGCATACTACAACCTAAAGTGTGGTTGCTACGATTAGTGGGTATGGCTGGATGGGCTGTATCGGCGGTTTGGGGCTTTAAATTAGCTTATGAGCTAAACCAGATGCAAGTTAATCCTTCACCGTTTGCGACTTGTTCTTTTTACCCCGAATTCCCCAGTTTTATGCCATTAGACACCTGGTTACCTGCAGTCTTCTCGCCAACGGGTATGTGCAGTGACTCACCATGGTCATGGCTGTCTGTCAGCATGGCACAATGGATGATGCTTGGTTTTGCTATTTATGGTGTTATTTGGTTGTTAATGTTGTTACCGGCACTTAAATCTGCAAAATAAATCAGCAAAAGGTTCGAAATCAAATATAAAAAAGACCTCAATGAGGTCTTTTTTATATTTAAAGAATTGATTATTCAACGTCCAGCATCGGCCACAATACAATACAGTCTTCCAAATACTTCACTTTCATTTCGTTTACCGTTTTACCTTGTACCGAAATGCCCGCTGCATGCATGGCCTCTTTATTCCCCGTCAGCAACGGATGCCAACTAGGTAAGTCTTTGCCAACATGCAAACGACGATAGGCACAGCTATCTGGTAACCAAGTTAATTCAGCAATATTATCTGGCGTAATGGCAGTACATTCAGGCACATAAGTAAAACGATTAGGGTATCTGCGGCAACCGCAAGTATCGTTGTCCAATAGGTGGCAGGCGGCATTTGTATAATAAAGTTCATCAGTTTCATCATCGATGATTTTATTTAGACAGCACTTACCGCAGCCGTCACAAAGAGACTCCCATTGTTCGGGTGTCATTTTTTCTAAAGGTGTGGTTATCCAAAACTGAGTCATCATTTTATGTCTAAAGTGGCTTATTATCTAAATTTTCACGCATTTTACACCTAAAACAGTACAATTTACTGTTTAATTTTCTCAGAAAGGTAGGTTATTGCCAACGTATCGTACAAAGAATTATTAAATTGATGTAATAAACGAAAATTATTATAGGTTAAATAAAAGCGACCTTTGGGTCCATCCGGCGCAATTAATGATACTTCCATGTCATTACGTTGGGGTAAATCTGTACCATCAAAACGCCTGACACCATAGGCTTGCCAATGTGGAAATGTGTGATGTGTTTGTAAACCAAGTAAGTTGGGATCTAACATCAAGGTCGTTTTTACCTGTCTTCCCCATGTAGAATCATATTGCCAACCTTGTCGATGTAACATATTAGCCGTAGATGCAAAGGCATCATCCATACTGTCCCAGACATTAATGATGCCGTCTTTATCGGCATCTATACCGTATTGGAGTATCTGGCTAGGCATCATTTGCATCTGCCCCATAGCCCCAGATGAAGAACTCCGCAATAAATCTTCGGTAATATTTTTTTGTTCAATTAATTTAAGCGCTGCAATAAATTCATTAATGTAAAAAGCTTCTTTATCGCCTTTATAAGCCAGTGAGGCTAAAACAGATAACCCAGAAAAACGTCCTGTACGTTCACCAAAACGAGAGTTCATCCCCCATAGCGCCATCAAGAAACGTGGTTGAACCTGATAAGCTCGGCTTAAATTTTGTATTTGTGATTCGTGCTGCTGAAACATTGCTCTAGCAGTACTCACGGTAATTTCAGGTACAGCTTGGGGAATAAAGTCTTCTAATGTTTGTGATTCGTCTGAATGGGTATTAAGGCTGGCTTTTTTGAAGATTTTAATATTAGCAATATAGCGTTCTGCTGTGAGCTGATTAACGCCAGTGGCAATTGCCTTTTGCTGTAGTTCCAACAAGTAGTCAGTAAATTCGCCACGGCTGTCTTCCGCCATGGCAATATTAGAACAAATGAAGTAAAAAAATGCGCATAAAATGATTTTTTGAATCATATTCGTCTTGATTACTCCTTTAAGAATGAGCTTATTTCTTAAAAGCTAATTCTTGTTTGTGTTGTTCGAGTAAATTAATTTGTGGTGGTGGTATTTGTAAGTAATAGCCTTGTTCAACTAATGCTACCTTCACTTTGTCAATATCAGCGATACCTAAATGGTCTCGTTTAGATAAAGGTACAATCATCACTAATGTCTTTGAGCCAAACATTTCCATTAACGGTTCAGGAACGTCATCAAAAACATCACGTTTTTTGACAAAAAGGTAAGTATCTGCTCTTCGACCGCTTTTATATACTGCACATATCATTTTAGTGTAAATTTCCAAAGGTTCAAACTTGATAGTCAACTAAGCACACTATAACATGGTGGCACAAGAAAATAATTGTAAATCAGTTTATCGCTGAGTATTGGAGAATCACGCCGGGATGGCTAAACAAAATCTCGAATTAAAGGCCACGTCTTTTACATTATCAGTGCTGCATATCAATCATAACGATCTCGATATCATTGCGGCTGAATTAGACAACAAATTGGCTCAAGCTCCTCAGTTCTTTTTGGGCGCACCCTTGGTATTAAATTTATCTGCCATTCAGCATACCCACATTGATTTTAATGCGCTAAAACAATTATTAATTGACCGAAATCTTATTATTGTAGGCATTACCGATGCAAGCGCTGAGCAAATTGAACAAGCAAAGAGCATGGCAATTGCAGTGGTAAAGTCAGGGAAACAAGCCCGCAAAGCAGAGTTACCTGAACGAGCAACTAAAATTGTTAAACAAAATGTGCGTTCTGGACAACAAATATACGCACAAAATGCTGATTTAATCATTTTTGGTGCGGTTGGTAATGGCGCTGAAGTCATTGCTGATGGTAGCATCCATATATATGGTGCTCTTCGTGGGAAAGCCATGGCGGGTGCTGCGGGAGATAATCAAAGTGTGATTATCGCTAACTCGTTAGAAGCAGAATTAGTATCGATTGCTGGACAGTATTGGTTGACAGAACATTTGCAACAATACGATCTAAGTCAAAGAGGCTGTGTTCGCCTTGAAGGCGCATCTCTTACTGTTGAATCATTGCCCCAATAATCGGCAAATACAAGGATATACATATAAATGGCGCAAATTATTGTTGTCACATCAGGTAAAGGCGGTGTGGGTAAAACAACATCCAGTGCAGCAATTGCCACAGGATTGGCCTTAAAAGGAAAGAAAACTGTCGTTATCGATTTTGATATTGGCTTACGTAATCTTGACTTGATTATGGGTTGTGAACGCAGAGTCGTATATGATTTTGTTAATGTTATTAATGGTGAAGCTAATTTGAACCAAGCATTAATTAAAGATAAACGCTGCGACAAACTGTTTATCTTACCCGCGTCTCAAACACGCGATAAAGATGCGCTCACTAAAGAAGGTGTTGGTCGAGTACTTGAAAATTTAGCCAAAGATTTCGATTATATTGTTTGTGACTCACCTGCGGGTATTGAACAAGGTGCCATGATGGCACTTTACTTTGCCGACATTGCAATCGTGACTACGAACCCTGAAGTGAGCTCAGTACGTGACTCTGATCGTATTTTAGGCATGTTACAGAGCCGTTCACGTCGTGCTGAATTGTCTTTGGAACCCATTAAAGAATATTTATTGTTAACTCGTTACTCTCCAGCACGAGTCAAAACGGGTGAAATGCTCAGTGTTGAGGATGTTAAAGAAATCTTGGCTATTGAATTACTCGGAGTAATCCCTGAGTCTCAATCGGTACTGAAAGCATCAAACTCTGGTGTACCGGTCATAATCGACCAAGAAAGTGACGCAGGTTTAGCATACGGCGATACAGTCGCGCGCTTATTAGGCGATGATGTGCCTGTTAGATTTATTACAGAAGAAAAAAAGGGATTCCTTAAAAGGATATTTGGGAGCTAATTATGTCGATACTTGATTATTTTAGAAGCAGTAAAAAGCCCAATACCGCATCATTGGCAAAAGAACGATTACAAATTATTGTGGCTCACCAGCGTGGAGAGCGTGGTGCACCTGATTATTTCCCAAAGATGAAGCAAGAAATCATTGAAGTGATCCGTAAATATGTGCAAATATCAGATGATCAGGTCTCTGTGCAACTTGATCAAAACGATGATAATTTATCAGTGTTAGAGCTAAACGTTACATTACCTGATTCAAAGTAATCAGCCAAGGTTAGGTTGCCCTACTCTGCTTAAAACAAAAAAGGATACTCGCGTAATGCGAGTATCCTTTTTTAGTTTGGTGGTATTACTGAATAACTAGAGCTAAATTAACTAAAGCGTACTGGCTCTAGTAAATCACCTACCAACTGCCCACGCCAACCGACCAAGAGTATCGGTGTTGGCGTTTGTTTGTTGTGGTATAACCATAATAGAAATTCATGAATATGGCGTTTAGAACCAACAAATTCTAATGCGACGTTTTCACGCTCACATAATTCAGTTAAGACTGTTTTAACTTCTTTAAAAGCTGATTTATAACCAGACTTAAGCGCCACAACATCAACTTCTTCAGGGAGATTAATTAAATCTGCCGTCGCCATAACCGTTAATAAATCTTTGCCGTGAATACGTTTCTCTTGATCTGTTAAGTCATTTAAACTATTCAATTCCGCTAATGTGGTTGGTTGTTTTTTGGCTAATGCAATTAATGCATGGTCTTTTACAACAAAACCTAGCGCAAGATTACGGCTTACCGCTTTGGCTAAACGCCATTTAGCCAATACTTTTAAATAGGCTAGCTGCTGACTCGATAGTTGAAACGCATTTTTAACTTTAAGGTAGACGCTGTCGCCTTCTGGCAATGACATGCGCCCTTCGGTCATACGCTGACCTTCTTCAAACAACCATTCAACACGATTGTCTGCAGCAAGCTTCTGTTGCAGCTGTGGGTATAATTGATACAAGTAAAACACATCATTAGCCGCATACTGTAATTGTGCATCAGAAAGCGGACGATTCATCCAATCCGTGCGTGACTCACCTTTATCTATTTCGACTTGCAAGCATGCGTCAACCAGCTTGGCATAACCTAAACCGTGGCCTAAACCAGCAAAGCTTGCAGCTATTTGGCTATCAAATAGTGGGCTTGGCTGGCATTCACCGTAATGAGCAAATACTTCGAGATCTTCACTGCATGAATGCACTAATTTGACAATATTTTGGTCAGTTAATAACTGCCAAAATGGGCTTAAATCGGTAATCGCAACCGGATCAATTAAGGCTAAAGTTTTGCCATCATAGGCTTGAATAAGGCCTAATTTAGCATAATAGGTTCGAGTGCGGACAAACTCAGTATCTAGCACCAGTAAGGTGCTTTGTTGGTATTGTTCAACTAATGACAACAGGCTGGCATCATCACTGATATATTCAAACGTTAACAAAATAGGCTCCGCTAAAAAAAGGTGTGAGCAATACGATAAGCTGATAACAACCAAACATAAAAAAGCCGGCTCAGTTGCCGGCTTTGATTTTACGCTTTCTTAACTTCATCTCGAAGTTGTCGGCGTAAAATTTTACCCACATTGGTTTTCGGTAATTCGTCTCTAAATTCTACCAGCTTAGGAACTTTATATCCCGTTAAATGATGACGACAGTGCTTAATCAGCTCTTCTTCAGTTAATGATTTGTCTTTTGCTACCACAAAAATCTTCACTAATTCGCCACTGGCATCGTTAGGAACGCCAACCGCAGCGACTTCGATGACTTTAGGATGTAATGCAACAACCTCTTCCACTTCATTCGGGAATACATTAAAACCTGACACTAAAATCATATCTTTCTTACGATCGACAATGAAAAAGAAACCTTTTTCATCCATATAACCAATATCACCTGTGGCTAACCAACCGTTTTTGTCAATGACACTCGCCGTTTCTTCCGGACGCTGCCAATAGCCTTGCATCACTTGTGGGCCTTTAGCAAATAATTCACCAGTTTCGCCCTGGGCTAGAACTTTACCATCATCATCACGTATTTGAATGAACGTTGAAGGCGCAGGAAAGCCAATTGAACCATTGTAACCGCTGAGGTTATATGGGCAGCATGTGACCAATGGTGAGGCTTCAGTTAAACCATAACCTTCGAGTAGACGTGTCTTAGTTAGGTTTTGCCATTTATCAGCTACGGCGCGCTGCACCGCCATCCCGCCGCCAATAGACAACTTTAAACCAGAAAAATCAAGTTGAGTAAATTCTTCGTTATTCACTAAAGCATTGAATAAGGTATTAACACCCGTTAATACCGTAAACGGGTACTTTCTAAGTTCACCCACAAATGCTGGGATATCGCGAGGGTTAGTGATCAGTAAATTTTTGCTACCTTTATGTATAAACAATAAACAATTCACTGTTAGGGCAAAAATATGGTACAGAGGCAATGCTGTCACCACAAACTCAGCACCATCATCAAGCGCTGGCGAATAAGCACCACTAGCTTGTAAAACGTTACTTACTACGTTTTTATGGCTTAACATGGCACCTTTAGATACCCCTGTCGTTCCACCGGTATACTGTAAAAAAGCCAAATCCTCGCCACTAATATCGGCTTTAATGTACTGTAGGCGTCGGCCTTTAGAGAGTGCATCGCGAAATGATAACGCATGAGGTAAATGATATTTTGGCACTAATCTTTTAATGTATTTAACAACAAAATTAACTAAAGTGCGTTTAGGTGCACTGAGTTGATCACCAAGATTAGTAATAATGACTGATTCTATTGGAGTTTGATCGACAATTTCTTCTAGGGTATTAGCAAAGTTAGACACCACAATGATGGCTCTTGCACCCGAATCGACTAATTGATGTTTTAATTCCCGTGGCGTATACAGTGGGTTAACGTTAACCACTACCATTCCCGCACGTAAAATACCAAACAGAGCAATAGGATATTGCAGCAAATTAGGCATCATAATGGCAACACGGTCGCCTTTATTTAAGTGCAGTTCGTTTTGTAAATATGCAGCAAATGCTCGGCTTCGCTCTTCGAGTTTACGGTACGTCATCGTCGCACCCATGTTAATAAATGCAGGTTGGTCAGCATATTTTGCTACTGCATCTTCAAACATGTGTACTAAAGAACTGAATTGAGATGGGTCGATTTCGGCCGGAACATGTTCAGGTAAATTATTAATCCAAGGCTGGTCCACAGGTGTCTCCTAATAATGCCCACTGTGCTAAGACGTGCATTCCCCGTCAGTGGTAAAATATTTTATTGTCTGCGTATCATTAAAATTGTTTTCGCAGGCTTTATTATGTTGCTTGTAGTGAACTAAGTCATACAAGTGTTTTAATTTTCGATCATAATCACATAAATAAACTAAAAATAACAGCGTTTTTACCTATGGTTAACGGCTATTTAGAATAAATGCTCCAATCGATTTAGCAACTTGCTCGGCATTTCCCATGTGAAGATGATGGTCTCCGGCTAAATGAACGATATCAATATTGGAAAACCATTTATTGGCTTGCTCGGTTGATGCTGTTAATTGTTTAAAACCATCATGGCCAACAATAAGTAAAGAAGGCGTGTCACTTATTGTCATCAAAGCATCAACCTGTTCAAAGGTATATCGGTTAAGTGAATCTAATTTTAACCGAGGATCACTACGCCATGAATAATGGCCATCTGTGACTGCCATATTACGTTTGGTGATTATTTCGCACCATGGTAATGCTAATCCAGTGAGTTGATGGCGAGCCTGAATGGCAATATCCATTGAAGAATACGTTGGAGTTGCTCTAGCCAATTGACGATTAAAGCGTTGTTGTTGCTGTAAGCCTTTACGTAAGCGATCTTTAGCTTGTGTAGCAGATTCAGATAACGGTGCAAGGGCTTCTATTAAAATGAGTTTATGGATGTTGTCAGCAAGACATGCATTATAAGCTGACGCCACAATGCCGCCGAGCGAATGGCCCAATAAGATAATGGGACCTGTTTCTTGTGACAGAGTATGGATCACGGCTTGTAGGTCGTAAATATAATCAACCCAATGCAAAGGATAACGCCCGGGACGATGATCTGATAATCCATGCCCTGGCCAATCGATACATATCAGTTGGAATTTATCGAATAACCCTTGCTGGGCAAATGCCTGCGCCAAGGGGATAAAACTGTCAACATTATCAAGCCAACCATGCAAAGCCAATATTACTGGCTTATCGGCTTGACCATATCGTTTAGCAGCAAGAGTAATATGAGCCAACGGCAATTGAATTTCTTCTACATCAATGTTCAACATTGTTGGCTCACTTTGTAATAATTATTTAGCGGCTGTTTTGGTAAATTTGATTGTCATACGATCACTTTCACCAATATCAAGGTACTTCTGTTTATCTTGATCACCCAACGCTAAACGCGGTGGTAATGTCCATACACCTTTCTCATAATCTTTACTGTCTTTAGGATTAGCATTTACTTCAGAGCTGCCGGTTAATTCAAAACCGTATTTATTGGCCAACTCAACCATTTGATTTTGATCCATATAGCCACTTTCTGCCGCCATACCAATATTAGCTCTGTGTTCAACAATACCTAATGAGCCTCCAACTTTTAACACGTCGTGAGCAGCTTTGAATACACCTTCCAACTCTCCTTTCATTGCCCAATTGTGCAAGTTACGGAATGTTAATACGTGGTCTGCAGAATTATCTTTACCCAATGAAAACTTAGCCGGTGGATCTAACGTTACAAACTGTACATTGCCTACACTGGCTTTGTTATCGCTGACCCATTTTTCAAACTTTAGACCCGCCGATTTGTAATAAGCTGTTTGACGGTTTTCTTCTGCCGGTTTTGTTTCAAAATTAGCAGCAACATATTGACCTTTTTCAGCTAAGTAAGGCGCTAAAATCTCAGCATACCAACCGCCACCAGGCCAAAGTTCAATTACAGTTTGTTCAGGCTTTACATCAAAAAATGCTAATGTTTCAGCAGGATGACGATATTGATCACGTAATTTATTATCTGCAGTACGAAACTCGCTAGCCACTGCTTTAGCAAGGGCGGAATTAACCTGCGGTGCCGTCACTGTTTTATCGGCCATACTATCGGCTGCGTATATTGCAGTTGACATACCTAAACTTGATAAGCCAATTAAGGCTCCTAACACCATGTTACGTTTCATTTTGACACTCCCTTTTTTCGATCAACTTTACGCCAACAGAGCAACAGCATAAACCCGCTAAAGGCGAGCCATGTTATTACCCATATCCATGCAGGTAGCCAAGTCATTTCAGCTAACATAACCGCATCGCCTTGGCCGCTTAACCCTAATAACACCATCGGACTTGCCATGGCATTTAAAATAATCATTAGGCCTAATATACGCAGTAAGGTGTTTAACAGACTACTATTTTTTAATTTAAGTGGTAACAAAAAAAGTATTATCAATACGCTAAGAATAACAATAGTTAATACATCTCGAGCCCAAAAAAGTAATGATGCTGCCACAGTAAGCGCGAGTAAAGTCAGGGTAAATCTAATGGTCTGTTTTTGAGTTGCCATCAGAAATATTGAATAGCCCCACAATGCGGCGCCAAAATAGCCAGCATAAGCAATTAGTACGCTGCTGCCGCCTTGGCTAAAACAAAAACCTGCACCATTTGGAAATAGCTGAATATGACTAACAGACCCGCCGGTTAATAATGTCGCGATGCCATGAGATAATTCGTGAAAATAGCTTTCAAACCATTTAAAAGGAATAGAGATATAGGGGAATCGCGTCAGTAAAAAAGCCAACAGTAATTCAATCATAAAACGGCTGCGACTGGGTGTTGCAGACAACTGCACATTAGGCATATAAATCAATACCAACCATTTGTTGAATTTCGTCTCTTTTAGCAGAATGCTGGGTTGATAAATACTGCGCAATAGCACCACGTTGACTGTGAGTATCACGATCGTATTCTACACGGGCTTGCTGTTTGGCTGACAAAGTAGAATCATCAACAATGGCAATGTTGCGAGTTTCAATGCCTTGAACGTCACGTTCTTCAGCAGAAGGATTGACAATAATAGGTTCACGGGCAGGAGTTATCGGCCGATTACCGGCAACAGCTTGGCTCAGACTAATAGGGCCTGATTGATTATTTGCCATTGATAATGCTGCATTTATCGTCATTAACGACACCATTTACCTATATTCGTACCTTATACTCTATGTCAAATAACCGTCAATGGCTATTCTCGGCCCGGAAGTTTTTTCCATGTAACGGTATCACGAAGGTATACCGGCGAAAGTTCATCAACAGTAGTATGCAAACCTTGTTGATGACCTTGTTGTGCCAAAACTAACATAGCTTTCGCATCTGGATAAGTCGCTTCAATGCATGGTGTCATGTGTGGCGCTATCGTTAATAACTGTGGGTAAGCTTCAAAGCCAGTGCCACAAACACTAATATTTTGTTGTGTGTCGAGGATCAACTCAATCGCTTCAGGCGCACTAACGTGCTCTTCGCCTACTAACGTTGCAATGCCGTCTTTGGCAATGTATTGGCCCCAATAAACTTCCTTCATACGCGCATCAATACAGCACAAAACTTGCGTGGCACCTTGTTCTGTTATGGCTAATTGGGCCATTGCCGCTAAGGTCGAAATGCCAATAACCGGTAAATCGAGTCCTAAAGCTAAGCCTTGAGTCATACTGGTACAAATACGGATACCAGTAAAACTGCCAGGACCGCGGCCATAAGCAATCATATCCACATCGGCCAATGTCACTTTGGCTTGAGCGAGCACTTCATCAACCATGGGTAGTATTCGTTGGCTATGCTCACGTGGTGCATCAGCAATAAGCGAAAACACGTTGCCATTAATGGTTAACGCAGCAGAGCAAGTTTCGGTGCAAGTATCAAGAGCGAGAATGGTTAACGGCTTTGGCATTATGATGGGTTACCCAGTAAAAAAACATCAAATAGACTCAATATGATAACTGATGCGCACGGTTTTAAAAAGCTTAAGGGATTTGTTTTAAAAATTGTAATGCTAGGTCTAAGTCACGTGTGCGCTGCATTGGTGGCAACGAATTAATAAACGCCTGCCCATAAGCACGATTAACGATACGGTTATCGCACAAAATAAGCACACCGCGATCTTTTTCATCACGTATTAGCCGCCCGACTCCTTGCTTTAAACTTATCACCGCTTGTGGCAGAGAAATATGGCTAAAGGGATCAAGTCCCTGGCGTTCAGCATTAGCGGCCCGTGCTTTGTATAAAGCATCATCTGGCGATACAAACGGCAATTTATCGATAATCACGCAGCTGAGTAACTTACCGCGAACATCGACTCCTTCCCAAAAACTGCTGGTGCCGAGCAACACTGCATTACCTAATTGCCTAAATTTATTTAATAAACTTTGTTTGCTAGCTTGGCCTTGTACCAATAATGGATAAGCGACTTTACCTTGTAAAGCGGATGCAACTTGTTCGAGCATTTGATGACTAGTAAACAATATGAACGTACGGCCTTGAGCGGCGTTGATAGCTTGAACACACACATCAACTAATTGTTTAACTGTATGTTGCGACTGCCCTACTTTACCTAAATGGCGCGGCACACAAAATACCGCTTGATTAGGGTAATCAAACGGACTGTCTAAAATAATTTGCTTCGCGGATGATAAGCCAAGCTCGGTCGCAAAATGGCCTAAACTTCGGTTTACTTGCAAGGTCGCCGAGGTAAAAATCCAACGGGTTTTGACATCAAACAGCTGCTGGCATTGTTTGGCCACATTAATGGGGCTAAGCCGAAGCATGATAAAACGTGGGCCTAACTCGACACTATAAGCCGCTTGCATGTCTTTGCATTCAAAATAGTCTTGTAGCTTTTCAGCAAGCTCGTGTAATTGTTCAAACGCTAAATCGAGCAGGTCTTCGCGGCCAAGATGATGGCGAAGCACATTCGCAAGATCTGTTAATGATTGTTGTAGTGCCCATGACACGGTTGCTAATTGCTTATTAGCAAGCACTTTACGCCAATCTGACACTTGATTGTCATACATCGCATTGTGCCAATCACTTAATGCCACCAGCCCACGTTGCGATAGTTGCTGTATTTGAATACTGTCACGAATAACCTGTTTATGTATTTTGATGATGCCATTGAGTAACAGATCGATTTCGCGACTGGATATATGACTGCCAAAATAATTGATACAAATATCGGGTACCAAATGGGCTTCATCAAAAATAACCACATCGGGATCTGGCAATAACTCGGCAAATCCGGTGTCTTTTAGCAATCGGTCAGCAAAAAATAAATGGTGATTAACCACCACCACTTTGGCCTCCATTGCTCTAATACGTGCTTTACGGGTAAAACACACATCATAATGATCGCATTTTTTACCCGTACAGGTTTCTTTAGTGCTCACAACGGTGGGAATAACTTCTGAATGCTCTGCCACCGAGGTTAAATTGCCGATATCGCCATCTTTGCTCAAATGTGCCCATTGGTTAATTTTTAGCAAGTCATCAATATAATATTCGCTAAATTGACTGGCATTTTGCATTTGTTTTTCTAGGCGTAACTGACATAAATAATTGTTACGCCCTTTTAATAACGCAATAGGTACATGTACATCTAGCATGGCGAGTAATGCAGGGAGATCTTTAAGAAATAGCTGCTCTTGCAGGTTTTTACTGCCAGTACTCACAACCACTTGTTTACCGCTGAGTAAGGCCGGAATTAAATACGCATAGGTTTTACCCACACCCGTACCAGCTTCTAAAATCAGATTATGCTTTTTAGCAATAGCGTCACTTACCGCAACGGCCATATCTGTCTGACTTTGTCGGTGGTGATAATGATGCACATGTTTGGCTAACGCGCCGCGATCGCTAAATTCATGGATTACAGATTGGGTAAGTGTAGAGCTCAAAGCATCCTCAAATTATCGCGCTAACGTTGATGTAATGTGGTTTGGGCTATTATGCTTATAACGGCTTCATGTTCCAACTGTTTATCACCAAAAATTGTAAAGGCAGTTGTATTAACAATATCGATGATTTGGCTTATTAGGCCGGAAACAAAAAATGCTGGCCACCAGCGTGACTCAGCATTTTTGACTCGGATAAAATATAATCAATCGTTTATCTTTTAGTTATTCAGATAGCAGGTTTTAAATGTGCTGTTCAGGGGTGAGTTCAAACGCCATTTTTTGATTGGCCGCCTTGTGTTTCACACTCATGCTCATGACTTTTTCAGCCTCGGCTAGGCCAAACAAGTCAAATGACAATATATCGGACATAAAAATCACCCGTAAAACATATCTTCTATATCCACATTGCCATTTGATCTTTAGTGGGTTTACTGCCTTTATGGACCACTTTCTCATCAACGACTACCGCTGGCGTACTCATTACGTCATAAGCCATAATTTGCGCCATATCGGTTACTTTTTCGATTTTTATAGCAACACCTTTTTCGTCGGCAACAGCTTGGGCAAGCTCTGCAGTTTCAAGACACTTTTTACAACCAGAGCCTAATACCTTAATGATTTTCATTTAATGTTCCTTATGACTAACTCGTAGATGATAGCAACGGAGCAAATGCATTAAATATCCACCCCACTAAAGTGAATGAAACTAATAGCATGCTGAATAATATCGCCAGCAAGCGCCATTGCATCACTTGTTTTAACAAAATAAACTCAGGAAAACTGGCTGCTACGGTACTCATACAAAATGCCAATGTAGTACCAATCGGTAGCCCATTCACAATCAGGCTTTCCATAATAGGAATAACGCCTGTCGCATTGGAATAAAGTGGAATACCCAACAGTACCGCAGCGGGTACAGACCACCATTGTCCGTCGCCCAAATGCGCTTCAATCCAACCATCTGGCACAAAACCATGTAATGCGGCGCCTAACCCCACACCAATAATGACCCATTTCCAGACACGGCCGAATATATCTAGCATTTCAGTTTTGGCAAATTGATGTCTTTGTTGTAACGACATAGTTTGCACATTGGCACTCTCATCAGCCGTATTGCCAACCCCCTTCTGCTGGCCACGCTTTAAGGCTTCGGCCGCAAACGATTGTAGCCAACGTTCAGCCTTAATACTGTCGAGAAACAAACCGCCTAACATCCCCACACTCATTCCAACGGCAATATACAATAAAGTAAATTTGAGTCCCAATAAGCTCATCAATAGTAATATTGCGACCTCGTTGATTAAAGGCGAGGTAATCAAAAAGCTCATAGTGATCCCCAATGGGATCCCGGCAGAAGTAAAGCCTAAAAATACAGGAATGCTCGAACAAGAACAAAATGGCGTTATGACACCAAAACCAGATCCCATTAAATAGCCTAATCCTCGGTGCTTTCCAGCTAGATAATCTCTGACCCGTTCAACATTTAACGAAGCCCGGATTAAGGCAATGAAATAAATCATCACCAGTAGTAAAGCAAAAATTTTAGTCACGTCTTCAACAAAAAAATGCAGCGCATCACCGAGTTTTGTCTCAGCAGACAACCCCAATACACTATAAATAAGCCAAGATGCAAAATCAGAAAATATCTGAAACATAAGTCATTACTCAATAAAAACGCTACTGTAAAGATAGCCTTATTTGAAGTCGCAGTATAAGATCCAGATCTCGATTTTGTTGATGATAGGAATAAACACAGAGTATCCGAAATAATATGTGGTTAATTCTTGTCTCAGTAGAACGTCTCTTTTTTGTCCGTTTTACGAATCATGACTCGTTCAAACTCAAAATTTAAATGTCGATAACAAATACATATGAAAGTTAATGAGTTAACTATCTTTTCATGACATTAATTACTGTATGATTCATTGCAATGTAAACAGCATCATAATAACGTAGCCTAAAGAGAGATTTGTTCATCGGCAACAAGCTTAAGGAAAAGCAATAATGAAATGGTTAATCGTAGTGGCAATTAGTTGGTGTATCGGGTTTATCAGTTTTCCGCTGATATGGCCTAATGACACCCCAAACACTACTGAACATCGCGGTTTACTTTCTAAAACACAACCAACTAATACTTCAAAATCTGTCTCTACAGGACAATCTAATATTACCTCAGAGAATAATTTACCCCACAATACTCACGACCGGGAAGCATTTAAGGCATCGTTAAGCAATGATGAAACGCCTTACATGTCGATTTTTCGTATCATGCAACTGGCCGAACAAGACCCTTTAGAAGCATTACTCGTTGCCGAAGAAACTCAACATGAAGACTTATATGGATTAATTTTAGAAATAGCTGGCAAAATGCAATTTTCAAATGTCATTTCATGGCTAGAACAGCAAAAATCGACTGAACAGTATGAGTCATTACTCGACGGTTATTTGCGTGGTTTAGCGTCTGTAAATCCGCAACAAGCATTAAGCGATGTCGAGTTATTGGCAGTAGAACCGATGAAGTCATCGATCATCATGTCGATTGTAGACTCATGGGCCAATACCGATGCAATTGCCGCATTTGAATGGTTAAAGCAGCAAACAGAAACTCAATCAACGTTAAAAATGTACTTAAATACCATGTATTACTATATTGAACAGTCACCTAATGAAGCCGCAAATCTTATTTCATCACTGCCACTAAATGAGTCGACTAATTATCTTATAACGTCGATGGTATATCAGTTGGTTGAAAAAAATACTCAAGATGCTGTTGACTGGTTAGATACGATTGCCGTTGAGCAACGTGCCAGCGGGATATATATTGTCTCACGAAAAATGGCAGAAACCGATCCTGAGGCTGCTTTAGTATTTTTAAACAATCAGAAACAAGCCTACGATTTAAACCAAGATTATTTCAACAGTGCCGTAGCTGAAATCGCCAGTGTTGAACCCAATATGATGTTAGCGCGAATAGATAATTATGAAGCTAATGTTCAGCGAGATATCATTATCAACGCCAGTTATGCCCTCGCAGAACATTCGGAAGTCGATTTTTTGCAGGTTATTAATTCACTGTCTGATGACAACAAAGACATTGCATTTCGTCAACGATCGGCACAATTGAGCCAAACGGATCCTCAACAAGCGTTTAATGTAGCCGAACGTATTAATGACACTACCATTCGATTAGAGTCTATTGCTGGTACCGTCAATGTGTGGAGTGGTTTTGACAAACGAGCAGCGCTGACGGCGATTGATAACTCAACCCTATTAACTGCCAGTCAAAAAGCCGAAATAAGCAGTCAAATACAATTGCAGCTAACATCATCAAATATAATTTATCCTTGAGTAGCCATTTGATTATTTGGCTAATTAACTTGTTCTATTGATTCCCATAACAGCTAACATCTTGTATAGAAATCTGCTTTCAACACAGATGCATAGAGTCGTTATGTTGATTATGATGACGGCATTAAATATTAAGTTAATGCAGATCAAAGAGGCCACATAATGCAACGCAGACAGTTTTTAAAAGTAAGTGTAATGGGTGCCGCTGTTGGAATAACTAGTGCCAGTGCAATATGGTTAAGCCAAGGCAATGCTCCTGAGCAACTCACCATTACTGCACTATTAGCCAAATTGAATCAGTTAACAATGTTATCTACCGAACAACTTGCGCATTTAAGTCACGGAAAATGGAACAGTGCTGAAGTGTTTGCACATTGCGCGCAAAGTGTTGAATTTTCAATGAGCGGGTTTCCTGAACATAAATCAGCACTGTTTAAACAAACCGTTGGTGCACTGGCATTTACGGCATTTGCCACCAAAGGCGCGATGTCACATAACTTAGCCGAACCAATTCCTGCGGCGCCGAAGTTAGATCGTAATCTTGATGTTAATTTAGCGCTTGCTAGGCTGATACAATCTTTAACTGATTTTCAACAATATCAAGCTGAGTTTGCTCCGCACTTTGCATATGGTGAATTAAACAAAGCTGATTACGAACTTGCCCATGTACTGCATTTTTATAATCACCAACAAAGCTTTACCAAAATGAGTTAATTTCTCCCAGCACCTAATCAAAATTAACGGCTTGTGCCCACTGAAACCACAATGCTAATTCAACTTAGATTGCCTACTTTTAGCGATATTATTAACTCGCAATGCCCAATTACCATTATGTTGCTGCTCACAAGCGGTTTCAGTATCAAAACTAACATGTTGATTAATGTCTCTGAGGTTAATCTGGTATTGAGCAAGAGTACGTTGAATTAACGTTAACAGTACCGCTTTATCGCCACTTTGGTTAAATTGCGTTAGCAGTGACTCATTGTCAAATATACAAATAATCTGTAAGCTTTTAGGGAATAGTGTGTAATCAACTACGTGTGTAATCCATGCAAAACCAGGATAATTATCCAATGCATGTTCACATACGGCAGTTAATCCCTCTCTTAATTGATTATCTATTTTTTTATCAGTTTTACGCATACTTAAAATATCATTCCTTATCTGTACAACTAAATGAATTCAGCGCCTTATTAAACACTATTAAGCAAAATTTTGTTGTGGATAGCACATCGAAAACCATCGCTCTGATTGTAATTCATGAAGACCAGCTACTTTCAAAAACGTCTTGTTCAAGTTTAAAGCCCGAGCAAAATAAAGTTAGGCAATAACACTAGGTAGCATCGTCTACACCAACATCAACTCGGTTACCGCCGGCATTTTTTGCTCTATACATTGCTTGATCTGCATACTGAAGTAATTGCTGCTCATCATCACCATTATCTGGGTAGCGAGCAACACCGATACTCGGTGAAAGTTGCAAATTAAGATCATCAAATTGATAAGTTTTTTCGAGCTGAGCACGAATATTTTCAGTAATAACCAGCACATTATCAAATGAATCTATGCCATTTAACACCACCACAAACTCATCGCCGCCAAAACGTCCAACCGTATCGGACTTACGGACACAATCACGTAAACGTTGAGCTATGTTCTTAAGTAGCTTATCACCTACAAGATGACCATAACTGTCATTAACATGTTTAAACCCATCAATATCAATAAATAACAACGAAAGATGGCTACCTTCACGACGAGCTAATCCAAGTGACGTTTGTAAGCGACCAAACAATAATGCTCTATTAGGTAATTCAGTTAATGGATCATGTCCTGCAATGTAATGCAGTTGTTGCTCCATTAATTTTCGTTCAGTAATATCGTGAGCAATCGCAATTCTAAATTGGTGATCTTCAGACCATCTAGCCGACCAAAGAATGTCGATAATTTTGCCATCTTTACGGACCCAACGATTCTCAAAACGAGGTTGTTTTTTACCCTCCATCAATGATTCAACAACTTTAAGTGTTTTTATGCCATCTTCTGGATAAACATGGTCAATCATGGGTTTGCCTATCACTTCGTCTGGCGAATATCCAAAAATATCTTCAAATGCAGCACTAACAAAAACAAAAGTTCCCGCTTTATCAACCACGCAAACAGCATCTAGCATCAAATCCATAACATCTCTAAGCGCCACTAAATCAATGGTCTTCATACAGTGCATACCTCGAGGCGTTAGCTAAATTAATAAAGAGTAATACACGCCAGCTTATAAGTAGCGTCCAATAAACTCAATGGCTTATAACGATATGATTTAAACATTGCGATTCATAAAGACTGAAGGAACAAGTTTCATCACACTAAAACATCGTTTATCCCTTGAATAATCGACTAGCACACGGCTCTTGTTGCATAAGAGTCAAGCCATTAAACGGTATCATTAACCTAAGTGATGTAGAGTGCCAAATGGGAGGCGTCATTACGCTAACGGTCTACCTATGTATTTATTGAGTTCTCAAAGTCATTTATCGACAAACAACAAACAACAAACAGAGGTTTATCCCCAGGGACATTGATAGCTAACATATTAAGCCGTTGTGCTTTTAACGCTTTGCTTAACTGGCTCTAATGATCACCAATCGACAAGAAAGCATATCTTATGCAAAAATATGGTAATTAAATAACATTAATGCTTTGTTCACTCTTGCAAACAAGCATAAATGAGGTTAAGTTAACAGCGAGTCGATAAATACGACTTCAATGAGTGCATAAAACCTCATTTAAACTGATTAACTAATATCAAGTTAATATCAAATAAAGAGTATTGAAATGAACATCCAAGTGACTACAATCCACCATCATCACCATATGCGGTAGCCTTCGGATGCTAACTGCCGAAGGACGTTATCCTTCTGGTGGTGAACACTTATTCACATAAACCCCTGGAAGGAATTTCAGGGGTTTTTTGTTTTTTTAAATTTATATTTTTAATTTTCAACAATTTATATTTTATATATTAAGGAAGTACCATATGAGCCAGTCAAAGCGTTTACGCATCGCCATTCAGAAATCGGGCCGTTTATCTAAAGAGTCTCAACAGTTACTTAAAAGCTGTGGTGTGAAATTTAACGTCAATGAGCAACGCTTGATTGCACACGCAGACAACATGCCAATCGATTTATTACGCGTTCGTGATGATGATATTCCAGGCTTAGTCATGGATGGTGTTGTTGACCTAGGTATTATCGGTGAGAACGTTCTAGAAGAAGAACAAATTGAACGCCAGCTAGCTGGAAAACCAGCTGAATGCACCAAATTACGTGAATTAGATTTTGGTTCATGTCGTTTATCACTTGCTGTACCCAATGAGTTTGAATACAAAGATGCCAACTCACTTGAAGGCCTTCGCATCGCGACCTCTTACCCAAACTTGCTGCGCCGCTTTATGCAAGAAAAAGGCATTAACTACAGCGACTGTATGTTGAAAGGCTCAGTTGAAGTAGCACCACGCGCAGGATTATCAGATGGCATTTGTGATTTAGTCTCTACTGGTGCAACCCTTGAAGCAAACGGCTTATATGAAACCGAAGTCATTTACCGCTCAATGGCGTGCATCATTCAATCAAATAAAACTCAATCTACTGAAAAACAAGCACTCATCAACAAAATCTTATCGCGTATTAATGGTGTTATCCGTGCCCGTGAAAGTAAGTACATCTTATTGCACGCCCCAGTTGAAACTTTAGACCAAATTGTTGCCCTGCTCCCAGGCGCTGAAAACCCAACAGTATTACCACTCAATGACGACACCAATCGCGTGGCTATTCACGTTGTAAGTACAGAAGATTTGTTCTGGGACACCATGGAAGAGTTAACAGCATTAGGTGCCAGCTCAATTCTAGTGATGCCAATTGAAAAAATGATGGGGTAACACACATGCAAATTCTCGATTGGGCTTCTTTATCTACCGAACAACAACGACAAACGTTAGCGCGCTCGCCATTAATTGGTGATACAAGTGTAGAACAACGTGTTCGTAACATTATTGAGCAAGTGAACGCTCAAGGTGATAGCGCGTTACTGGCTTATAACAAGCAATTTGACGGTGTTGAACTGACTCAACTAGCGTTATCAACTGACGAGATTGCTGCAGCATGTGCACGAGTAGGTGACGACGTCAAACAAGCTGTTGCGCAAGCGGTGAATAACATTGAAACCTTTCATAAGGCGCAAGTGTTTCAGGGTGTTGATATAGAAACTCAAGCGGGAATTCGTTGTGAATTGCGCAGCGAACCCATCGAGCGAGTCGGCTTATATATTCCCGGTGGTACTGCGCCATTAATATCCACTGTGATGATGTTGGCGTTACCAGCAAGAATAGCCGGTTGCGAAAAGCGTGTATTAGTCAGTCCACCGCCGATTAATGATGCGATTATTTATGCTGCTAATGTATGCGGTATTACAGACATCTTTCAGGTCGGTGGTGCCCAAGCCATTGCAGCATTAGCATTTGGGACAGAATCGGTGCCAAACGTAGACAAAATATTCGGTCCGGGTAATCGTTATGTGACTGAAGCAAAACGATTAATGTCACAGGACAGCCGTATTAGTGTGTCAATAGACATGCCTGCAGGTCCGTCTGAAGTACTCGTTATTGCCGACAAAGATGCAAATCCTGGTTTTGTTGCTGCCGATTTATTATCCCAAGCAGAACACGGCGTTGACTCGCAAGTAATGTTAGTTACCGACTCATTAACACTGGCAGAGCAAGTCAACCAAGCCTTAATAGAACAATTAGCGCAGTTGAACCGTAAAGACATCGCCGCACAAGCGCTAGAATGTAGCCGAAGTATTATTGTTAGCGATATGGCTCAAGCCGCAAAAGTGTCAAACTTGTATGGCCCAGAACATTTGATTATTCAAACTGCGGCACCTCGAGACGTATTAACGCAAATTCGCGGTGCGGGTTCAGTGTTCTTAGGGGCTTATACCCCTGAGTCTGTAGGCGATTATGCTAGCGGTACTAACCATGTATTGCCGACTTATGGTTATAGCCGCTCGGTTTCAAGTTTGTCATTAGCCGACTTTAGTCGCCGTTTTACGGTTCAAGAGCTTAACCAACAAGGGCTTAAAACCTTAGGTAACACCGTCATGGTGTTGGCAGAAAATGAATTATTAGATGCGCATAAAAATGCTATCGCCATTCGCTTAGCCAGCTTTGAGTCTTGAGTCATTCATATTGTCAGCGCTATCGCTAAGCGCTAGTTAGCACCTTATAGAGTAGAAAGTAGAGAACACCACCATGAGCCAAACCTTAGCTGCGCCTTTTGATCCAAAAACGTTGGCCAGACCCGAATTATTGACGTTGACCCCCTACCAGAGTGCACGACGAATTGGTGGTCGTGGAGATATTTGGATTAATGCCAATGAATCACCATTCAATAATAGTGAGCTTGATAAAGTTAATCGTTACCCTGAGTGCCAGCCGCCAGCATTAATCAATGCTTACAGCGATTATGCTGGCGTAAAAGCCAGTAACGTGATTGCTAGCCGTGGTGCTGACGAAGCAATTGAATTGCTCATTCGAACATTTTGTATTCCTGGTGTAGACAGTATTGCTTGTTTTGGTCCGACCTATGGTATGTATTCAATTAGTGCAGCCACGTTTAATGTGGCGGTTACCGCGTTAAGTTTAACCGATGACTATCAATTACCTGATGCATGGTCAACTCAAATCGGTAGTGCCAAAATTGTATTTATTTGTAATCCAAATAACCCAACAGGTACAGTGATAGCTAAAGATAAAATTGAACAGGCTATTCAAGCGGCGCCAAATGCAATTGTGGTGGTAGACGAAGCCTACATTGAATTTTGCTCAGACTACAGCGTGGCTGATTTACTGGGTACATACCCTAACCTTGTCGTGTTACGTACATTATCAAAAGCATTTGCGTTAGCGGGCGCACGTTGTGGTTTTATGCTCGCAAATGATGACATTATTGATTTAGTCATGCGAGTTATTGCTCCTTATCCGGTGCCATTACCAGTGTCAGACCTTGCAGTAAAAGCGTTAAGTCGTGCTGGTATCGACACAATGCGAACTCAAGTGGCCAGTTTAATTGAACAAGGTAAACGTTTAAGTACTGCATTAACCGCTTATGGCGCTAACGTATTACCTGCCAACGGTAATTACGTATTAGCTAAATTTGACGATGTAAATGCAGCAGCAAAAAGACTCAGTGATTCCGGTGTGGTTGCCCGTGCGTACAAAGATCCACGCCTTGCTGATGCAATTCGTTTTAGTTTTACCTCAGCCAAAGAAACCGATGTGATTATTCAGTTATTTCGTTAAGGCACGTTACATATCGGCCAATACCCTATACATCATAAATAAGAATTAGATATCACCATTTAAGGTAGTTAGCATGAAACAGAAAATCCTTTTTATCGACCGCGACGGTACATTAGTTGAAGAACCAGCCATCGATAAGCAACTCGATAGTTTGGCCAAATTAGTATTTGAGCCAAAAGTGATCCCAGCGTTACTTAAATTACAGAATGCAGGTTTCCGCTTAGTGATGGTCAGCAATCAAGACGGTTTGGGCACACCTTCGTTTCCAAAAGAAGACTTTGATGCCCCGCACGACATGATGATGCAAATTTTTGCAAGCCAAGGTGTGATATTTGACGATGTGGTTATCTGTCCACACTTTAATGATGAAAACTGCAGCTGCCGTAAGCCCAAACTGGGCTTAGTAAAAGACTACTTAACCCAAGGCAAAGTGGATTTTACCGAATCGGCAGTCATTGGCGATCGTGAAACCGACGTTGAACTTGCCAATGCCATGGGCATTAAAAGCTTTAAATATAATCGTCAAACACTCGACTGGGACACTATTGCCAGCGCGTTACTGAGTAAAGGTCGCGTTGCTACGGTCGTGCGTACCACCAAAGAAACTGACATCAAAGTCACCATCGACTTAGACAGCCAAAGCAAAGGTAAGATTGATACTGGTATTGGCTTTTTTGACCACATGCTAGATCAAATTCAAACCCACGGTAACTTTAAAATGGACGTCCATGTTGACGGCGACCTAGAAATTGATGACCACCACAGCGTAGAAGACACAGCTCTCGCGATTGGCGACGCAATTCGTCAAGCCTTAGGCGACAAGCGCGGTATTGCTCGTTTTGGTTTCAGCTTACCGATGGATGAAGCCAGTGGCGAATGCTTAATGGACATTTCTGGTCGTCCGTTTATAAAATTCAGTGCTGATTTTGACCGTGAAATGGTGGGTGAAATGGCTATCGAAATGGTACCTCACTTCTTCCGTTCATTCGCTGATGGTCTGCGTTGCACATTGCACATTGGCTCGAAAGGCGACAATGATCACCACAAAGTGGAAGCGCTATTTAAAGTGCTAGGCCGCACACTTCGCCAAGCGGTGAAAGTGGAAGGTGACATACTGCCATCAAGCAAAGGTGTGCTGTAAGGAGTTCATGTGACACAAATATTGAATGCTTCAAGCTCTACCAATGATCTTACTGTGATTATTGATACCGGTTGTGCCAATTTAAGCTCTGTACGGTTTGCTTTTGAGCGCCTTAACGCCAATGTTATTGTCAGCGCTGACTTTGATGTCATCCGCAGCGCCGCAAGAGTAGTACTGCCTGGTGTTGGCACCGCAGGTGCGGCCATGGACGCCCTAAAACAAAAGAACCTTATCGAGCTAATTAAAAGCTTAACACAACCTGTTATGGGTGTGTGTTTAGGCATGCAAATGCTGGCATCTTTGTCTAATGAACATGGCGGTCGCAGCGAACAAGATATCACCTGTTTAGGATTAGTGCCCACTGATATTGGCGACTTAGACAGCAAAGGCTTACCGTTGCCGCACATGGGCTGGAATCAAATTGAGGTAAGCGACCATCCTTTATTTGTTGGTATAGAAAATGGCAGCTACGTGTATTTTGTTCACAGCTATCGTGCACCAATCAGTGAGTACACCTTAGCCAGCAGCACATATGGCGAGTCATTCAGTGCAGCCATTGGTAAAGGTAACTTTTTTGGGGTGCAATTCCACCCGGAAAAAAGTGCCAAAGTGGGCGCGAAAATTTTACAGAACTTTTTACAGATGGGGTTAAACATGGGGGCACCACAATGATTATTCCTGCCATTGATTTAATTGACGGCCAAGTGGTGCGTTTATACCAAGGTGACTACGACAAACAAACCACCTTTGACTTAAGTCCACTGGCACAGTTGCAATCTTATCAAGCCCAAGGGGCAAAGCTGCTGCATATCGTCGACTTAACGGGAGCTAAAGATCCTAATAAACGCCAAACTAAATTGATTGCTGAACTTGCTGCAGGGCTTAATGTTGATATTCAAGTGGGCGGTGGTATTCGCAGCGAAGATCAAGTCGCAGAATTGTTGGCCATTGGTGTCAAACGCGTAGTTATTGGTTCGCTTGCGGTTAAAGAACCTGAGCTGGTAAAAAGTTGGTTTGTAAAATACGGTAGCGATGCTATTTGTTTAGCGCTGGACGTTAACATCAATGATAACGGCGACAAGATTGTTGCGGTATCGGGCTGGCAATCTGGTGGTGGTAAATCGCTAGAGTCATTAGTTGCTGAATTTGAAACTGTCGGCCTTAAGCATGCTTTAGTGACCGATATCAGCCGTGACGGCACCTTAACTGGCGCTAATACTGAACTTTACACTGAGTTAGCCGCGACTTATCCAAATATTCTGTGGCAAGCCTCTGGCGGCATTGCAACGCTCGATAACGTCGCTGCGGTACGCGACAGCAAAGCATCGGGTATCATTATCGGTAAAGCACTGTTGATTAATCAATTTACCGTTGAGGAGGCAATACAATGCTGGCCAAACGCATAGTTCCGTGTCTTGACGTACGTGAAGGTAAAGTAGTTAAAGGAGTGCAGTTTCGTAATCACGAAATAGTTGGAGATATCGTTCCCCTCGCCGCCCGTTATGCAGAAGAAGGCGCTGATGAATTAGTATTTTATGACATCACCGCCAGCGCCCACGACCGTGTTATCGATAAATCTTGGGTAAGCCGCGTTGCTGAACAAATTGATATTCCATTTTGTGTCGCTGGTGGTATAAAAACCATCGAGCAAGCCCGTGAAAAGTTAGCCTTTGGCGCGGATAAAATATCAATCAACTCGCCCGCATTAAGCGATCCGAGTTTAATATCACGCCTACAAGATGAGTTCGGCCGCCAATGTATTGTCATCGGCATTGACTCATTTTACGATGCTGTTAGTGATAGCTATAAAGTAAAACAGTTTACCGGTGACGAAGCGGCAACCAAAGACACTCAATGGTATACCCAAGATTGGGTTGAAGAAGTGCAAAAACGTGGTTGTGGCGAAATTGTATTAAACGTCATGAACCAAGACGGCGTGCGCGGCGGTTATGACATCAAACAGCTCAGCATTGTGCGCGCGATTTGCGATGTACCGTTAATCGCTTCAGGCGGTGCTGGCACAATGGAACACTTTAAAGCCGTGTTTGAACTGGCTAAGGTTGACGCCGCATTAGCAGCTAGCGTATTTCACAAAGGCATTATTGATATTGGTGAGTTAAAGCAATACTTGCATGCCAATAACATTGCGATTCGTTTATAGGCTTACGCTTAACGACCAAACCAAACAGTAAATAGCCTCATCAAATAAGAGATTACACATGACAAGCATTACATTTGATAGCACAAGCCTAGATTGGGACAAGCAACAAGGGTTAATCCCAGCCGTTGTACAGCACCACCTAACTGGCAAAGTACTTATGCTAGGTTACATGGATAAAGCGGCATTAGAGAAAACCTTAGCCACTAAACAAGTGACCTTTTTTAGTCGCTCTAAACAGCGTTTATGGACTAAAGGTGAAACCTCAGGTAACACACTTGATCTCATCGCTATCGACAAAGACTGCGACAACGACAGCTTTTTAGTACAAGTCATCCCTAACGGTCCTACATGTCACACGGGGACAGAAAGCTGCTGGAAAGATGGCAACGCTCACCCTTTTATTGATAATCTGACCAATTTGATTATTTCGCGTAAAGGCCAAAGTGCAGATTCAAGTTATACCGCATCACTATTTGAAAGTGGTACTAAACGTATGGCGCAAAAAGTGGGTGAAGAAGGTTTAGAAACCGCCCTTGCTGCTGCGACTCATGATAAAGAGGAACTTGTGAATGAAGCCTCTGATTTGATGTATCATTTAATTGTGTTACTTGAAGACCAAGGCTTATCAATGGCTGATATTAATAGAAACTTATTAGATCGCCATAATAAAGCCAAGTAGCTTTTAAGCGTTAATCGCACAATAAAAAAGACGCATTTGCGTCTTTTTTATTGGAGGTAAACTCAGAGCTGATTTTTATGACTTTGAGTTATCGTCAAATGTCCATCTACATGCAAGTCGCGCTGAGGGTATGCTATAGACACATTATTCTCATTGAATAGCTCGTACATTCTAAAGCGAATTTCGCTACGACGGCGGCGGATATCTGTTTCTGACACGGCGCTGACCCAAAATATCAAGTCAAAAATCAATGCGTTGTCGCCAAAGTCCTCAAATAAGACTGAGGGTTTAGGTTGCGGCAAAATATCATCCCGTTCAGCAATAACTTGATAAATCAGCTCGCGAACTTTAATCACATCCGAACCGTAAGCGACACCAACACGAACAAATGTTCGTGCATTTTTATCAATCAAAGTCCAATTGGTCACTGTATTTTCAAGCAGTTGGCTATTTGGAACCAACATGTGCACCCCATCATTACGGCGTATCAAGGTTGAGCGAGTATTAATACACTCTACAACTCCACGGGCTTCACCAACTTCTAAAAAGTCACCGATTCTAATTGGGCGTTCCCACATTAAAATCCAACCACTGATAAAGTTATTGATGATGTTCTGGGCACCAAAACCAACACCAATAGCAATAGCACCAGACACAAATGCAAAAGCGGTTAATGGAATATTTAACATTTCCATACTGGTGAAAACCAACACCGCAATACTGATAATAAAGTACATGCGAGTGAACAAGTGAATGGCATCAGCGCCCACTTTACGTCGCTTTAGTGCTTTAACAATCAATCGCCCAACACGAGTAATAATAAACCACGCTAAAAATAGGTAGAGAGGTACTTGCAGCAGCTGCAATAAAGTTATTTGATGTTTATCGTAGGTGAATACCACAAACGATAAAGACGTTAATAATTCATTAAAATCCATATAAACCTCTTATTATTTTTGTGTTCATATTATGGTGATAATTATATTTTAGTAAAATTCTTGCTCACCTGGAGGGCGAGTTTTGAGCAATTTTAAAAACCACATATATTGTTCTGGATAAGCGTTAACGACCTGCTCAACGACTTTGTTTAATACGATAGCTTCGTTTTTTTTGCCAATCATTTCATCAGGATTAACCGCTGGCATCACCGTCATAATAAATTGTTTAGCTTGTTGATCGTATCCAATTTTAACAGGCATAACTTGCGCGTTACCTGCTTGAGCTAAGCGCCCTACTACGGGTAACGTCGCTTTAACCGTACCCATAAATGGTGCAAACACACTCTGTTCAGGGCCTAAGTCTTCATCTGGTAAATAGAAAAAGCTGTTATCATTTTTTAACTCTGCTAACAATGCTCTGATGCCTGCTTCACGCATATATACGCGACCATTTTGACTGCTGCGCATCCGATTGCTAAACCAATTAAATAACCCATTGCGATGAGCCTTAGCCATAGTCACTAAAGGTATTTCCATGTTAATACGAAGACCTGCGTACTCCATCGGCCATACATGCGGCATGATGAAAATAATCGGCTGCTTAGCATCGCGTGCGGCTTTAACATGCTCAAAACCATTAAGTTGGATACGTCGTTTAAGGTGCGCGGTAGAACGAATAAGCAGCTCTGCTTGCGATAATAAAGTAATGACAAATGTTTCAACATTTTTTTTGATTAATTCATCGACTTGTTCAGCTGATTTTTCTGGAAAACAATGGGTAATGTTCACCTTTGCTATTCGCAATGGTTTTTTGGCCACTTTCATCACGACTCGAGCCAACAATCTCGCAATGGGATCTCTTACGCTTGCGGGAAGTACGCCAAATAGAAACAACACGGCGATAGCTAGCCATGTTCCCCAGTAACGAGGATGCAATAGTGATTTATTAAAGCGAGTATCAAAATGTTTTGCTTGTCGTGCCAAAAGAAACTCCAAATAAACTGACCGTGACCCACGGTGAAAAATCATATTATAACGATGGCATTATACTAGTGATTAATGAGTGTGAAACAGAAATTATACCAGACAATTCCAAACGTCTGTGTTGCCATACAGTCAGCTCCGTTTTATAGAACAGCTTGGGCAATATTTATCAGATAACAAAGTGACCATGCCAATAACAAGCTGATGGTATAGACGAGGGCATACATTCACCAAATTCAAAAACAAAAGAGCCACTCAATTAAGAGTGGCTCTTCGTAATACAGATCCGTTCGGATTGGCGTATTAACTAGTGAACTATTTTTTACCCGAGTTTGCCGCTTCGACACGTGATTTTAACTTCTGTCCAGGACGGAAGGTAACAACACGGCGTGCAGAAATCGGAATATCTTCACCAGTTTTCGGGTTCCTTCCCGGTCTTTGATTCTTGTCCCTAAGGTCAAAGTTGCCAAAGCCAGATAACTTGACCTGCTCACCACTTTCGAGTGCTTCACGAATTTCTTCAAAGAAAGACTCGACCATCTCTTTAGCCACACGTTTGTTAATGCCTAATGTTTCAAAAAGATGTTCTGCCATTTCGGCTTTGGTAAGTGCCATACTTTAATCCCTCAACGATGCGTTGAACTCGGTCTTTAGAGCCGATACTACTGATTCCATAGTCTCAGTAATATCTTTATCTTCAAGTGTACGAGTAGTGTCTTGTAACGTAAGTGCGATGGCTAGGCTCTTTTTGCCTGGCTCAACACCTTTACCTTGGTATACATCGAACAAGTTTAAGCCAACCAACTGATTTTCGCCAACTTTTCTTATCAAATTCATAACATCAGTTGCAGAAACTGTTTCATCTACTACTACCGCGATATCACGGCGATTGGCAGGAAACTTAGACACAGCTTGGGCTAGCGGCAAACGGGCGTGCAATAATGCATCCAGTTCTAACTCAAAAACAATTGTTTTTCCATTGAGTCCAAACGGCTTTTCCAAACTAGGATGGATAGCACCGATGTAACCAATGACTCGATTATTTCGTAATATTTCAGCACATTGACCTGGATGCAGCGCAGGATGTGTTGCCCCTCTAAAGCTAAATTCTGTAGAGGCAACTGTCAAGCCGATTATTGCTTCTAAATCACCTTTTAAATCAAAGAAGTCGACTGTTTTCGATTCCATTGACCAATGTTCTTCGTTTTGAGCACCAGAAATAACCGCGCCCAGCATAGCTTGTTGACGAACACCAGAATCTGCTTGTGCATCAGGAACAAAGCGTAAACCTGTCTCAAATAAACGTACTCTATTTTGCTGGCGGCTCTGGTTATAGCCTACCGCGGTCAATAAACCCGTAAACATTGATAAGCGCATTGCTGACATTTCGACAGAAATCGGGTTAGGCAACACCATCGCTTCTTCGCCAGGATGAACAATGTTCTGCATCTTTGGGTCGACGAAGCTGTAGGTAACGGCTTCTTGGAAACCACGAGCCACAAAGATACTGCGCACACGTTTTAACGAAATATCCGCTTCTTTGTGATCTGGCATGCTTAACGCCGCTTTTGGTGCGGTATTAGGAATGTTGTTGTAACCGTAAATACGGGCCACTTCTTCGATTAAATCTTCTTCAATCGCCATATCAAAACGATAAGTCGCGGTTGTCACATTCCATACATCACCGCAGGTTTGCACGCTAAAACCTAAACGTTCTAGAATTTCAACCACGTCAGAGTCAGGAATAAAGTGACCTAAGGTTTTATCTAACTTGCTACGACGCAGAGTTATTTTAGCCGCTGTTGGTAAATGCTCAGTAGACACAGCTTCAATCACTTGCCCTGCTTCACCACCACAGATATCCAATACAAGGCGAGTAGCGCGGTCCATGACCTTATGTTGCAGCTCAGGGTCTACACCACGCTCAAAACGGTGTGACGCGTCTGTGTGTAAGCCTAAACGACGAGATTTACCCATAATGGCTAACGGTGCAAAGAAGGCGCACTCTAAAAGAATGTCTTGAGTGTTTTCATTCACACCAGTACTTTCGCCGCCAAACACACCCGCAAGCGCTACCGCTTGTTTGTCGTCTGCAATCACTAAGGTATCGCTTGGAACGGTAATTTCGTTGCTATCCAGTAAGGTTAGCTTTTCAACACCATCAGCTAAACGCACGGTAATACCGCCGTTTAAGGTATTTAAATCAAACGCATGCATTGGCTGACCAAATTCGATCAACACATAGTTGGTGATATCAACGATTGGATCAATTGAGCGAATACCACTGCGACGCAATTTTTCTTGCATCCATAATGGCGTAGCAGCCTTAACATTGATGTTTTTAACCACACGGCCTAAGTAACGTGGGCACAAATCTGGCGCAACAACATTAATGCTAAATGGCGCGTCAATCGTGGCCGTTACCGCGTCCCAAGAAGGTTCTGTCACTGCTTGGCGATTTAAGACACCCACTTCACGTGCAAGTCCTGCCATGCCTAAACAATCAGCACGGTTAGCCGTTAAATCAACATCAATAATGGCGTCATCTAATTGCAAGAATTCACGTACATTGACACCGATTGGTGCATCAGTCGGTAGCTCAATAATGCCATCGCTTTCGATGTCGATACCTAACTCGCCATACGAGCACAACATGCCCATTGACGGTTGACCGCGCAACTTAGCTTTTTTAATTTTAAAATCGCCAGGTAACACAGCGCCAACCATTGCTACAGCAACTTTTAAGCCTAAACGACAGTTTGGTGCACCACAAACAATGTCGATAAGCTCATCGCCGCCAACATTGATTTTGGTGACGCGTAATTTGTCTGCATCTGGATGTTGGCCACATTCAACCACTTCACCAATTATCACGCCGCTAAAATCGGCAGCTACGGCATCAATACCGTCAACTTCAAGACCGGCCATGGTGATTTGGTGTGATAATGCGTCACGACTTACTGATGGGTTAACCCACTCACGAAGCCAAGATTCACTGAATTTCATCTAATTTTTGCTCCGTTATTTGAATTGCTTAAGAAAACGTAAATCGTTTTCGAAGAAGGCACGTAAATCATTTACGCCGTAGCGCAACATGGTTAAACGCTCAACACCCATACCAAAAGCAAAACCAGAGTATTTCTCAGGGTCAATACCAACACTGCGCAGTACATTTGGATGTACCATGCCGCAGCCTAATACTTCTAACCATTTGCCATTTTTACCCATCACGTCTACTTCAGCAGAAGGTTCTGTAAATGGAAAGTAAGATGGGCGGAAACGGACTTCTAAGTCTTCTTCAAAGAAGTTACGTAAAAAATCATGCAAAATGCCCTTAAGCTCTGCAAAGTTAACGTTTTCAGCAACCATTAACCCTTCAACTTGGTGGAACATTGGCGTGTGAGTTTGGTCGTAATCATTACGATAAACACGGCCTGGAGAAATGATCCGAAGTGGCGGCTTTTCATGTTCCATCGTGCGAATTTGTACGCCCGATGTTTGGGTGCGTAACATCACTTTAGGATTAAAGTAAAAAGTGTCATGATCGGCACGAGCAGGATGATGCTCAGAAATATTTAACGCATCGAAATTATGGAAATCATCTTCGATTTCAGGACCTTGCTTAACAACAAAGCCTAACTCACCAAAGAAGGTTTCAATACGTTCGATAGTACGCGTAACCGGATGCAAACCACCGATATCTAAGGTACGACCGGGTAAAGTCACATCAATATTTTCAGCAATTAATTTGGCTTCTAATTCCGATGCTTTTAATCCGTCAATACGCTCAGTCAACTGCTGTTGAACGGCTTGTTTAGCTTGATTGACTGCGGCACCAAAGGCAGGTTTTTCTTCTGCACTTAATGATCCCATCATTTTCATCATGTCAGTGATTTTACCTTTTTTACCAAGGTAATCGACACGGATATCATCCAATGTCTTTAGATCACTGGCCTTATCAATGACTTCTAAGGCTTGTTCTACGATCTCGGTTAACTGCTGCATGTTATCATCCACTGCATTTTTGCATTTAAATGCGATTGGGCGTCTTGTCGGCTATGCGAGTACACAAAAGTGAAACTCGGTAGTGAGTGACGACGCGGTAGTTTGACGCTTATTATGACAAATAAACCATCAAAACTGGGGTTAAAATAAAAGAGTGAAATTTTACGTTAGCGAGTCTAAATTTACTAGTCATTATTGGTATATTTAATGGCAAATAGTTGTATTTACCTGCAATTAACCCACTTAGCATGTATCGGTGACGACAAGTAATAAGCTAACAGTCTTGCTAAGCAAAATCGTCGGTCTACTGATGATGAGAATGAATGAATATCTATTGGGCTTGTATGTAACAATTTGGAGGTGTCGAAAAGTTATCACAAAGGACGTTTTGTATGGAGAAAGCACAATAAAAAAGGCGCATGTTACGCCTTCCTTATTATTTGTAGCGAATATTTATTCACAAATCGACAATATTGACCTATCTAAAATTGAGTGTTGCAGTGTCTTTTTCACCGTCATTATCGACAACCGTCAGTGACACAGCTTTATCGCGACGACTGAAACTAAACGCGATTGGCCCATGTGCTTTACGACCATTGTTAAATAGCCAGTTTTGACGTTTAATAAAACCGTCTTGGTCATAGCTAGTTGAAATAAATAATTTCATAAACCATAAGTTGACCAGGTGTATTTGCGCAGTAGGCGCGATATTAGTCGGTTCAACAACCACATTGATGGTTTTAACGGTTGTCACAACGTCGCCTTTATTGTCAGTAACAGTAAGCTGGACTTGATAATTGCCTGATTGCTGATATTGATGCGAAGCCGTTTCTCCATTAGCAACAGTACCATTAACGATAGTACCATCACCAAAATCCCATTCTAATAACGTAATGTCACCATCATTATCAATAGAGGTAGACTGAACCTTTAGCTGACTACCATTAAGTTGATGGTCAAAACTGGCGATTGGGAGCTCATTTTGGATCTCAAATTGCAGCGAAACAATCACTGGATCATGGTCTGAAGAACGGAAACCATCAGCTTGATACAAGTCTAGTATCTGAGCTGCTGATTTATACTCTTCGTTATAATCAAGGATCCTTGGCTCGTCAGCATTAATATGCCATTCCGTTATCGCTAATACATTATCCAATAACGCTTGGTTTGCTAATGCATGGTCTAATTGACCTGACTCACCCGAGAACACGTAGGAGTACGAATTAACATTACCAAAATGCGCATTAAGCTCGCTATAGCCATGGTTGGCAAGTTGAGTGAGTGGATTTTCTTTGGCATAAGCATTTAAATCACCTATTACCAAGATTTTTTGCTCTGGATACTGAGCCATTAACCATTGCCCAATGGCATCTGTTGCTCGAGTACGAGTTAAATTACAGTTTCCTTGGCCATCAAATAAATCGGGGTCATTGATACTGTCGCAACTGCTTCCTTTTGATTTTAAATGGTTTACGGCAACAACAATGCTGTCATCCCGATCATTCAACATAAATGATTGAGTTAACATTGGACGGTTTTTGCCGTCATCGAATAACGCGGTGCCATTTCCATCAACAGGCGAATTAGCTGATGATAATATTTGAGCATCACCTGTTGGAGTTATTTTATCAGCACGATAGATCATTCCCACTGCAATTGCATCGGTACCTATTTGTGTCACTGAAGGCACAACATAAGCGTATACCTCAGCCCCCATAGCTTGGTTTAATCCGCTGACTAAGTCGTTAATGGCTGAATCGCTACCATAACCGTCATTTTCAATTTCCATTAAACCAAATACATCAGCGTTAATGGCATGCATTGCACTGATAATTTTAACGCGTTGACGCTCAAATTCAGATAACGTGTCGGCGCCGCGATCGGTCGGAAATCCATTGCCATTCCCATCACCGTTGAAATAATTAAGCACATTGAAACTGGCGACACGAAGATCTGCGTCAAGCGGTAACTCTGGAGTAGATTGGCGCTGGTTATTTTGCACCACATTAACCACTTGAGCTGGTATCACTCGGTATTGGCTAAAGCCATAATGCATTATGCCCTCGAGCCCAGAAACAGAATCCCCTACCCGTAAAGTATTTGTGGCTGATAACCCAGGAGCTGGATAACGAATTTGTTCCGGATTTTGACTGGTTAAGCCATCATCCAACAAGATACTATCTTTGGCATTTGCTTCTGTCACAGCCAGAGCAGCAGCACCAGGTAAAGCAACTTGAGTACCTATAAAATGGCGACTACTGCCTAAAGACACTTCACCATAACGGCCCAAATTATACACTTCATTGACCACTAGAGATTGATCGAATAATACACGCATGCCTTCAACATGCTCAAGTTGTTGATTGTCGGCTAACGGCAATGTGACAGTAGCAACCACAGGTAATGATTGATTAGTGCCACATAGAGAAAATTGAGTCACATTAGATAACTGAGTTGTACCTTGGTATTCGGCAACAGAAGCTTGTAAACGAACTCGATCTCCGGCATTCACATCCAATGGTTGATTACCGCTGTAAACAAAAATACCTTCTGAGGTGTTAATGTCAGTATCGACTTCGCTGTCGGCCATTTGGATAAAGATACCCTTTAGCCCAGCTTGTTGATTACTTGTCACAATAGCTTCAACCACCACGTCTGAACCCACTAATGGGCTTGCGGCATCTATACCTTGAATGTCATGGATTGCGACAGCACTTTGTGAACACACAAATTCAATTGGGTCAGTTGGATCAACAGGATCTGTTGGGCCTGAATCATTACCTGCGAAAACACCTAAATCACTGATGTCATCTTGAGTAAAACCTTGCCAGCCTGTTAAGGTGACTTCATCGTCAATAATGGCATCGGCAACTAATTGACTGGTGTCACGACGAAGAGTGTTATTTTGAGTCGATAAATCACCCGTACCCCATTGTGATCCGGGGTCTGTACCCACTTGCCCTAGGGAGTCGATAACTAGGTTATTGTGACTGAGTACAATGGCATCATCACCATTAAAAAAGCTCGCAGTACTAATCTGTTGGGCAAGCGCAAGGATTTCTGCTGATGCATCATTATCGGCAATAACAAACGTTGAGTTGGCTGCAACATTACCATCCAATGTAATATTGGTTGTCGCTGCAGTATTGCCATTAAAATAAAATGACAACACATAATCACTCAAATCTATCGCTGCCGAACTTGGATTGTACAATTCTATAGCTTTGTTATTACTGCTTCCTTCTATGTACTCTGAAATAAGCACATCTTGGGCAGCAACATTGAATACCATTAATGATGATATCGACATCGCGAGCAACGACTTTTGAACTAACATAGTGAACCCCTATTCATTATCCATAAATCCAATGAGTTAATTTAATTATTCAATTGATATGTTATTGATTGCTATAACCTCAGCTCGGATTAATCGTTGTAATAAACATATAAAGATCCGTTTATGTTCAAATCATCAATATCAAGCTTGCCATTGTTTTGCTAACAAACCGTATTGACGAATCAATAGTGTGCGAGTTGTCATTGATACAACTGCGATAGCGGGGTAATAACTGCCTGTTTGATAGGTATTTACCATCCTGCTATGAGGTTACATCGCTCAATCAGCGCCTACTATATCGATTACGGATGACAATAAGGTTGCAAAGATGTTGCAGTGAATACAAAAGTAATTTCAGTCCACACGCGCTCCTAACTACCGCTTCTCCTCTGTCAACGATATTGTTTGGTTACCTAGGCGTGAAAAACAGCCAAAAAAATACCGCTCATAATGAGCGGTATTGTTAGCTGATGTTATTGATCAACGTTATTGACCAACGTTATTAATCCATAATAAGCAATTAATGTTTTTTAGACACATCAACCATATAGTGACCCTGTAACCAATTTCGGCCAATTAATAATTTATAACCCATTTTGGTACGATCTTTAAGGTTCACATCGACTATAAATTCGTGACGAGGCTCACCAACACTTAACCTCACCATATAACGTCTTTCTGTACCTTGTGCATTACGAATTAACGATGTACCCCTAATTTTAGTGCGTACATCGGCTTTTTCGCCTTTTTCATTCGCTGTAGTAAACGTAATCATCTTACCGATGTTATTTTCAATGTTCACTTTATCTTCATTTTCGACTCGAATATTCACAGCGTGTAATGAGTTTTCTACGGCACCGGTGTCAATACGCGTGTTGTACATTAAGCCAGTTTGTTTAATGCTTAACTCGGCTAAAGGACCTATGGTCTTTTTGTCTGATACATCCACAATGTAATTGTGCTTTAAAAAATTACGTCCGATGAGTAGTTTGTAATTCATGTGGCTACGGTCGCGTAAATTAACATGAATATCATGCAACTCACTGGGAAAACCGACATCAAGTTTCACCATATAACGAGTTTCAATACCTTGAGAATTCTTCACCCTTGAAGTACTAACAATTTCGGCTTGAATGCGTTTTTTCTCACCGCGTTCATTTTCAGTGGTGAATTCGACAATTTTGCCAACATTGCTTTTCATTTTTTTAGATGCACCGCCAATGATTTCTAAATCGACAGCATGCAGTGAAGTATTTACGGCACCTGTATCAATGCGGGCATTATATTGTAGTCCTGACTTAGCGACGGTCATGGTTTCAACTTGACTTAAAACGGTTTTATTACTCGCAAAAACAGATATAGAAAGCAAACACAGCAGAGTCGAAATCACAATTCTTTTAAACATGATCAATCCCAAAAAATCTACAAATCGCTTTATTAGCGGCCAGTTGTAAAACGTTTATTGCAATAAATGATCAACTTCTTGATCGAATAAATTTTTAATCAGTCCAGAAAATTCAGTAATAAAGATACTCTGTTCAGGGGTGGCTTGTTGATTGGAGACAGAGGCTAAAATCTCTTCTAAATCATATACAATTGCGTCAATTTCGCGGATCACCATATTACGCTGTGCGAATGATAATTGCGGGTTTTGACCACATACCATGATGATTTGAGCAGATAACTGCTCTTCAAACAGTTCCATGACGGTTTCCGTTGCAGCGGCATTATTCTGGGACGACTCAAACAGCCCTAAATGTTCAGTTAAATACTGAATTAAATGCATGTATCCGTCTTTGTCAGTAACCATTTTATACCACCCTTATTAAAAACTTCTTAACAACAAATGGCTCTCAACCTGATGATTGAAAGCCATTAACAACCACGTATAACTATTGCGCTAAGGTTAGCACAAATGACACTGGCACTGCTAAGCTGATGCTCGGCAATCCCGCCATTTCTTTAAGTTTTTCGACACCGGACACTAAATCAAATTCATTTGCTTGAACAATTACTGGCGCTAAACTTGAAATCACCATTTTCTTGTCAGACAATTTAGCCACTAACACTTCAAAACTTTTCTGTTGTTTCTGACCATGTAATTTTATGGTCGCCTCAACTTGAGTCGTTAACGTGTCACCGACTTTTAATCCAGCTAGCAATTTCGGATTAACTACCGCATCCAAAGTTAACTTTGGAAATTGTGCAACTTCAAATAATACCGTCTGCATCCGTTGATCACGAATTTCTATTCCGGTATCAACACTGCTTAAATCAATCGATAGAGAAAAGGCACCTGCATCCGTTAAAGCACCTGCAACTTGTTTAAAATGATGCACTTCGGCAACATCGGCCTTCTTAATCGAAATGAAGCTCACTCGAGAATGATCTTGATTGACTTGCCAATCGCCTGCCATCACTGATGTACTCAGCAAGCTCGCGGCTAATAATGGTAACCATTTTTTCATCATAAAGTCCTTTGTATAGAAAGTCAGATTAAGTATAGAGTAATCTTTGGTTATATCTTGCTGGGGATCAATCTCGCCAGCCATTTGTCCAACGCTTGTGCAAATGCATGTTTATCCGTTTGCGAAAAACTATTCGGACCGCCAGTATGGATTCCACTGCTGCGCATTTCTTCCATAAAGTCACGCATCGTCAGAATCTGCTTTATATTTTCAGCGGTATACACCGTACCACGAGGGTTTAATACTAATGCGCCTTTATCAACCGCATCAGATGCCAGAGGAATATCAGCAGTAATCACTAAGTCCCCTTTCACTACTTGTTCCACAATGTAGTTATCTGCTTCATCAAAACCCGAACTCACCCTTATCATGCTAACTAATGGTGAATTAGGTACGTTAATCATTTGATTGGCCACTAACACTAATCGAACTGATTTACGCTCAGATGCCCTAAATAACATCTCTTTAACTGGGTTAGGGCAAGCATCAGCATCAACCCAGATTTTATTGGTTATCACCGCAAAATGCTCCACTTCATTAACACTCATTAAGGTGCCAACCGATCAATATTCCAATCCGCATCGGTTTTAGTGTAAATAAATCGGTCGTGTAACCGATGTTCACCGCCCTGCCAAAACTCAATGCTGGCTGGTCGCACTAAATATCCACCCCAAAACTTAGGTAATGGAACCTCACCTTGGGCAAATTTAGCTTTCATTTCAGCAAATTTACCTTCTAGAGCCTGCCTTGCGCTAATCTTGCTTGATTGTTTAGATACCCAGGCAGCGATTTGGCTGTCTTTTGGTCTAGACATAAAATATTTAGCCACATCCAACATCGATAATGGCTCCGCTTCCCCTAATACAGCCACTTGACGTTCTAGTGGATGCCAGGGAAACAGTAAACTGATTTTACTGTTAGTGGCAATCTGTTTTGCTTTGCGGCTTTCTAAATTAGTAAAAAATACAAAACCGTTATCATCAAACTTTTTTAGTAACACAATACGCTGAAAAGGTTGGCCATCTTCGTCCACCGTCGCGACGCACATGGCCGTCGGGTCAGAAAGTTGGGCATCTTTTGCCTGTTGCATCCATTGTTCGAATAGATCCATTGGGTTAACAGGCAAATTCGCTCGTCTTAATCCACCTTGGGTATATTCACGGCGAATATCACTTAAATCACTCATATTGGCTCCTCATTAAACCTTTCTGTATCTATTCTACGCTGAGCCGACACAAAAAAGCCAACGTCAACTCGTTGGCTAATGTGTTTAATTACAAAGTTGAAATTACTTTTTAATTAAGCCTTTACCTTCAGTCCAGATGTGTAGCATTTCAAGGCACAGTGCTACTTCAGCAAGAGCGGTAATATATATAGAATTGTAAGACGGTGCCACTTCAACAACATCCATGCAGACAACGTTTATACCGAGTAGACCACGAATATCATCATCACTTTATTGCTAGATAATCCGCCACAAATAAGCATAGCTCTTTAAGGTGCAAATTGGGGTCTAAACAACCATTGACGGTAGCGGCTTCAACAATACTTTTACTCAGGCTAAAATCTCAAGGCCAACGGTTTTTCACCAGAGCCGCCGGTTGTTCCCTATGAAAAGGTAAACCGATCACCACAACGTCTGCGTCAGACTCGGTTGATTTAAAACCGAGCGATTAGCGTAAATAGCTTAATGCGTTTGAATAAAGCGGATAATCAGTTTTTTGCAAAAGTAGTCATAAACGATCCAAAAGCAGGCAACTGCAGGTAATTACAAGAGTGTCGGGCTTAGCACTTCTAAGCCATTTTGCTGATAGTGGCTGAAGTGTATGTTGAAACCTTGCTCAATTGTCATCGCGCAATGGCTTAAACACAAATAATGTGGGAAAGGCTTGTTGGCAATATGACTATTAAAACCAATAATGTCGCAGCTATTAGGCTGTAATAATCTCACCAGTTCAGCAAAAATATCAACCTGAGTTGAGCTGATATCAATGTTAGTTTCAACACTCACATAAGAGCTATTTTCTTGTGGCGTAATGTGTATTGTAAAATATTCAGTACCGCGAATACCGTTGATTGAATAACCTAACGGACTGAATAAATGCTGATCAACACTAAAACCATTAAATAATTGTTGCAGTTGCAGCATCTGACTAATTTGAATAGTTGATTGCTGATCGCCTCGTAAATAATCAGCCACTGTCCCACTAATATGGTACATCAGTAATTCATTGGTGGTATCAAGTCGACTGGCTTGATAATGCTTATCGGTGGTAAAAATATAATGATGATGACTGTCTAAATGCCCCATTCGATAGGCCTGCCCTGCAATAAAATGCCTTAATCTGAGCACATCATCGCTAAAAGAGCTGGCTTGTAAATGAGCGTAATATTCATTTTTACGTTGATAACATACGTACGCAATCGCTTGTTCGCCTAAATGTTCAATGCAGTAACAAGCTGATTCTGCCAACGTGCTAGCTCCGCATGTGAGCATTACAATACGATCATCCCAGACAAATAAACTCGATTCACTCAGTAAATAAGCATCACAATATTCATTACTTATTGACGATAAAATGTCTGCATTTGAGGCAGCCACAAGCTTCAGCCAAAATGTTCGATCTAAAGATCGTAATTTAGGCGCTGATGCATTCACAATTATCTCTAATTTTTTTTCTGAACCTTCAAAAAACATGTGTTACTACTCAGCATCCATTCAAATTAGAGATGTTTGTATTAAGATGTAATGTAAATGCTCAGGCTAGCTTTATTCAAGGTAAAAACGCAGTTTTAGTGGTTCAAATGAGCATTTTTCAACGATGAAATACCTATTAATGGTAACTGTCTGAGTCGTTACACGTATCTTAGCAACTTAAAAGCCTAGCAACCTGAGGTCACTAGGCTTTTTAAATAACAAGTTAACATCACTTAGTCGATAAGATTAAAAATCTTCTAAGTAAGTGTAACCTTTAAGCCCTAACTGTAACTCTTCTAGAATGCTAGCACGCTCATCTTCAACAATATGTTGATTCACAAGCTCTTCATAAGTGCGCATAAAGTCAACCGCATCTAAGTTTACATAACGTAAAACGTCAGCTACCGTATCGCCTTCTAAAACAGATTCAATCTGGCTTAATCCACGCTCATCAATACGCACAACCGCAGAGTTGGTATCACCAAACAAGTTATGCATATCACCCAAGATTTCTTGGTATGCGCCAACCATGAAGAAACCAATCAAATATGGGCTATCGGCGCTCCATGCTGGGACTGGCAACGTGGTTTCAATGCCTTGACCGTCAACATATTGATCAACAATACCATCTGAGTCACAGGTAATATCTAACATAACCGCACGGCGCTCTGGTGCTTTATCTAAACCCGATAACGGCAACACAGGGAACACTTGATCAATACCCCATGCATCAGGTAATGACTGGAATAAAGAGAAGTTAACAAAAAACTTATCGGCTAACTTTTCATTTAATTCATCAATCACTGGGCGGTGATAACGGTTATTGTTACTTAATAATCCCTTCACTTCATGGCAAACACGTAAATTAGCTTGTTCAGCCCAAGCTCGGTCAGCCAAACTTAATTGACCCACAGCAAACAATGAATGTGCTTCAGAAATATCACTCTGACTATCATGATAAATTTCAATAATCGCACGTTGATCATATCGACCGCTGATTTCTAACCAAGATTGCCACATATTGTGGAGCAATTGCGGCGCATCTTCACTTGGTTCCTGAATATTTTCTGGTTGATACGCTTCAGTACCAATAACATCAGTAATTAACACCGCGTGATGCGCCGTTAAATGGCGACCAGATTCAGAAATAATACGCGGCATTGGTTGCTCGTACTCATTACATAAATCGGTTAATACGTTGACGATATTGTTGGCATACTCATTTAAACCATAGTTCATTGAGTTATTGCTTTGGCTACGAGTACCGTCGTAGTCAACCGCTAATCCGCCGCCCACATCGAAACAGTCAATGCTGGCACCGAGTTGGCGCAATTCACAGTAAAAACGACCGGCTTCACTTACGCCTTGGCGAATGTCGCGAATGTTGGCAATTTGCGAACCTAAATGGAAATGTAATAACTGCAGAGAATCAAGCATATTAGCACTTTTCAATTCAGCTATAACTTTCAACACTTGTGCAGCAGACAAACCAAATTTAGACTTTTCACCACCGCTGGCTTGCCATTTACCTTTGCCCTGGAACGCCAAACGCACACGTAAACCCAAGCGAGGTGTAATACCAAGCTTTTCAGCTTCAATTAGTACCATTTTAAGTTCTGACATTTTTTCCAGAACGATATACACCTTATGGCCAAGCTTTTCGCCGATAAGTGCTAAACGAATATATTCTTTATCTTTGTAACCATTACATACAATGACTGAACTGGCTTTTTGTGCCATCGCAAGTACAGCCATTAACTCTGGCTTACTACCGGCTTCAAGTCCTAACTGAGGGACTTCTTTAGATTTTTGGCTAGCTAAAATTTCTTCAACTACCGTTTTCTGTTGGTTTACTTTAATGGGGTAAACTAACAAGTAATCATTTTGATAATCGTACTTTTTAATAGCATCATTAAATGCTTCGCATAAACTTTCCACTCTATGGTGTAAGATTTGCGGGAAACGGACTAATACCGGTAACGAGACGCCTGCTTCGACCATACTTTTGGCTAATTCATTTAAGCCAACTTTATGATCAGGATTTTGTGGGTTAGGTGACACAGTCACCTCGCCATCTTCACGAATACCATAAAAACCTTGGCTCCAGTGAGTCACGTTATAACCCGAGCGAGCATCTTCGATAGACCAATCAGACATAATTATTTTCCGTATTTGTATCAAAGTTAGCAGTTAACCAAAAGTGGCTTCTGCTTGTTAAAAATTCAGATAGCACAATAAGGCTATCCAAGAAATAAAATGGTTTATCCAGCACTATGATTATGGCTGTAAAACCTGTGACAAACAAAATAAAGGCACTATACGTTGGCCCAATATCATATCGTCATTGTTATCATGTTTCGCATCTACTTATAGTAAGCATCTTACGCAGAAATTCATAAAGCATGCAAATTTTAGCTGCTGGACATCAATTGGCAGCTGTAACAAGTATTTTACTGATTAAGCCTGCAGTTAGTTCACTTTTTAATTGATAACCAACCACATTTTCAGCCTTTATAAAAACGGCGCAATTAAAACCTGCAATGGTGTGTAATGCAAGTTAATTACCGATTAATTACCATAAAAAATCATCTACAATCGTTGCCAGAAACCTCAACAAACAAGGTGATAAGCCTAAATGATTTTCGATAGCGATTAATTGGCACAACGTGAGCTTAATTTACGTGTATAATTACGTGTTTTTCCTAAGATCATCTTTTCATTTTTAATTAAAGTAGAGTCATTCATGATACAAATCGGTAAACGTTATTCATTAGAAGTTGTTAAACAAGTTAATTTTGGGGTTTATCTAAATGCTCAAGAGCTTGGACAAGTCTTGCTTCCTAATAAATTTGTCCCTACCGGTTGTAATGTCGGTGATATGGTAGATGTGTTTCTTTACCTAGACTCTGAAGACATTGTGATTGCTACCACCCAAAAATCGTTAGCTCAAGTGGGTGAATATGCTTATTTAAAAGTAATCGCCACGGGCCCATTCGGCGCATTTTTAGATTGGGGCTTAGACAAAGATTTATTACTCCCGTTTGGCGAGCAACATAAACCGGCCGAAGAAGGCCACTCATACTTAGTTTATGTCCATGCTAACCATGCCGACGAACGTATTATGGCATCGTCAAAACTGGATAAGTTTGTCGATAAAACAGAAGCGCATTACACCGAAGGTGAACAGGTTAACTTAATCATTGGTGGCACTACAGAGCTAGGTTACAAAGCCATTATTAACAACCTGCATTGGGGCGTAATTTACGCTAACGAAGTTTTCCAAAAATTGCGATTTGGTCAAAAAGTAACTGGTTATATCAAAACAATGCGCAGTGATGGCAAAATTGATCTTGTGCTGCAAAAAGGTGATAAAGACGAGCTAGATAAAAATGCCCGTTTGATCATTAATAAATTGCGAAGCGCTAATGGTTTTTTACCACTACATGACAAAACTGATGCTGATGTCATTTATGACAAACTCGGCATGAGTAAAAAAGCCTTTAAGAAATCAATTGGTGGTTTATTTAAAGCAGGTGAAATCACTATCGAAAGTGAAGGTATTCGCCTAACTGTGTGAACAATAATCGATTAGCCTCGGTAAACTAGTCCAATCCTTTGAGAAAAAGCATGCCTCTGTTATAAAAGTAATAGAATCATGCTTTTTATTAAAAGGATACTGTGTATGGAATTAACCTCACTGGAAGCTAGAGTTATCGGATGCTTACTCGAAAAAGAACTCACCACTCCTGATCAATATCCTCTGTCATTAAATTCACTCGCCTTAGCATGTAATCAAAAAAGCAGCCGCGAACCAGTGCTATCCCTGAGCGAGTCTCAAGTAAAAACAGTATTAGACGATCTTACCAAAAAACGCTTACTGAGCGAGCAATCTGGTTTCGGTAGTCGAGTCGTAAAATATAAGCATCGCTTTTGTAATACTGAATTCAGTGAATTGCAGTTAAGCAGTGCTGAAGTAGCAATAATTTGTGTGTTGTTATTGCGCGGTCCACAAACACCAGGCGAACTCAAAACTCGCACTAATCGACTCCACGAATTCGCTGATGTATCACAGGTTGAAACAGCATTATTGGCATTAAGCCAGCGTGAAAAGCCTTTAGTGGTACAACTTGCTCGAGAAGCGAATAAACGTGATTGCCGCTTCCTTGAGTGCTTTAGTGGCAACGTTGATGACTATCATGTGAACAGTAGTGATGCCATTGTCGTGTCGAATCACACTCAACAAACGTTACAGCAAGACTCTAAGATTGTAGAATTAGAACAAAGAGTTGAGTTGCTAGAACAGAAGCTAGCGCACTTAGAGTCGCTATTAAACTAATTAACGCTTTCCGAAACAGCTAAGCAAGGAAAAGTATATGGACCGTACCGCCTCTCCATCGACACTGACTCATATTTGGTTATTAGCAAAATATGAGCTAACCAAACGTTTTACAAACAAAAGCGGCATGATTTCTTTAATCGCCTTTATGTTAATTTGGGCTATTTTATTGTTGTACCCTATCAAGAGTGCATCTGAATTTATTATGCAGCCAAACTTTAAAGACTTTATTGAAGCCCTCTTTGGACCAGGAAGTTTGCGCCATCTGTTCGAATGGCCAGTTGAAGAGTTTGCAGTGTTCTGGTTAGCTGCACTGTACCTTTTTCCCATGTTCAGTATTTTTATTGCCGCAGATCAATTTAGTTCAGATAAACAACGTGGTAGTTTGCGATTTCTAACCTTAAGAGTCAGTCGTTCAAGTTTATTTTTTGGTCGTTTCTTAGGGCAAATGTTTATCCAATTGATGTTGATCATCTTAACGTTATTGGCAACCATCGTATTAGCATTATCTCGTGATATATCGTTGTTATTGCCATCAATAACAACTAGCTTAATCGTAATGGTTAACCTAGTAATCGTATTATTACCCTACACTGCTGCTATGGCTGTACTGTCATTACATGCAAACTCAGCAAGACAAGCCAGTATTTTTGCGGTTATCTTGTGGGCTGTAGTATCAATATTTATTGCATTAATTAATATGAATTTCCCACAATTAAGCTGGTTGAACTGGATGCTGCCTGGTTCGCAAATAGGCAATTTGATCAATACTCAAGGATTAGGCTCATTTGTATACGCTCCCATTCCATTACTGCAAACTGCGGTTATTTTATTTGCTGGTAAAGTCTTAATGAGTAGGAGTGCACTATGAGTATCATTCAATGTGACAACCTTTCTAAACAATACGGTAATAAACTTGCGCTCGACACTGTATCGTTAACGCTTACACAAGGCGCTCCTATAGCATTAGTTGGCCCCAATGGTGCCGGTAAAACAACGCTGTTCAGTTTACTCTGTGGTTATATCCAACCAACCAGTGGCAGTATTAGCATTTTAGGCCATAAACCCGGTAGCAAAGCGTTACAAGGGCTATTGTCGGCATTGCCTCAAGATGCAGCATTGGATCCTAATTTTAGTATTGTGTCGCAACTTCAGTTTTTTGCCCAATTACAAGGCATGACAGCAGCGGCAGCAAAGCAAGAAGCATTAAGAGTGCTCACCCTTGTCGACTTAAGTGACTCAGCAGAGGCTAAACCTAAAAGTTTAAGTCACGGCATGAGTAAACGAGTCTCTATTGCCCAAGCTCTAATGGGTTCTCCTAAAATTGTGTTACTCGACGAACCAACAGCGGGACTAGATCCTGCCAATGCGAAAAAGATTCGTCAAATTGTCAAAGAGTTATCCGACCATACAACTTTTGTGATCAGCTCGCATAACCTTGATGAACTTGAAAAGTTATGCGACCAAGTTGTCTATCTAGAACATGGAAAATTGCAGCAGTCGGTATCAATTAAAGCCAACCAAGCGACTGACTTTATTACGCTGACAATGAAACAATGCGACATGGACAGCCTTCATCAGCAGTTATTAGGTCTTAACGATATTATTGAAGTAAGGCGTATCGGTGATGAGCAATATGTTATCGAGTACCAGAAGCAATCCAGCTTTGCCATTGAAATTCAGTTATTTGAACTGTTTACTGCTAACCAGTGGCAATATAAAGCAATACTTAAAGGCCGAACCTTGGAAGAAACCTTGTTTTCTTAACTCACAAATATCAATCGTTCTGTCACTGATGTTAATCAATACTGATATCGAAATGAAAATGACTCACGACTTGGTATTTTAATTAGACGCACAATGCCGTTGTTTTTTAATTTGTGGTTAACACCCCTTGCTAATAAACAATGGTATAACCCAGTAAAACTGGGTGGCAATATCATCCAATAATATAGAAGCTGTATTATAGAGAACTCTTTCAAGCAACAATGTACTTATGACGGTAATGAACCACAAATAGTCCTGCACAAAAAAACTCGAAAAATAAAACACTAAAAACTGCAAACATAAACGGTAACACCAGCTTAGTGTAAATACCTTGCATTGGTTGTCATCCTTTCAGGTGATAAACTATGTACAATTTGCTTAAGCTATTTTACTCACAAATGACAAACTTCACGAGAAACCTCTAATGGTGAGTAACTAGGTATAAATGAAGCGCTCAAGGACGTTTTACAAAACTGGAAAGTGGAAAGTGGAAACACGAGTGAAAGTAACGGGGATGAGATAGACAATTAGCGTGATGATAACTGCAGATAAAATAAAAAAAACACAAAAAAAACTGCAGCAATTAATTGCTACAGTTTTAAATCTTTTAACACTTAGCCGAAGCTAAATACTAAACGATTGAAACGTTCTCAGCTTGAGGACCTTTCTGACCTTGAGTCACAGTGAAAGAAACTTTCTGACCTTCGTCAAGAGTTTTGAAACCGTCTGAGTTGATAGCACGGAAATGAACGAATACGTCTGGACCAGACTCTTGCTCAATAAATCCGAAACCTTTATCAGAGTTAAACCACTTAACAACACCAGTAACTTGAGACATAATATAAATCCTGTAAAAAAAAATAGTTAAAGCCTTAACGGCAGTAAAGCTGGAAAATGCCGGTATTACTTATGTTTACAGGACGAAACTGTTCGTATTGATAAATATAAGCCCAACCTTCAAGCTGAGTAAACTATAAACCATTTTCGGGATAAGTCAACAAACATCAACCAAACAATGGTATTTAATTAGTGTCATGACAAAACGGTTTATCTTTGAGCATCAAATAGTTATTTATATCAATTATCTGATCGTTTATTGTTCGCGTTTATGAATTTCGATTTTAAAATCTATCTCACACTCGAGCCCTTGCTCTATTATCTGAGACTTCTGTGAATCACTCAATTTCCATGCGTAAGGTGTCATATTAAGGAAATGATCAATATCTTCCGCACGAGTTAATGTTAATGAATAGGCTAACGCTTGGTGTCCTAAGTAAGTAAAGCCATCTAACACCATAGGCTCTTGTGGATGCAATTTGGGTTCACTATAAATTTTCTTTTTTAACGCATAGTGATGCATCGGCCCAGGAGAAACGGTAATGAGTATTCCGGTTGGTTTTATCACCCGCTGTAACTCTTCAATTTTAGACGGCGCATAAATACGTATCGCTAAATCAAAACTGTCATCAGCAAAAGGCATTTCAAATGCACTTGCCACACAAAAATGTAACCCAGAATAGCGTTTAGCCGCATAGCGAATGGCAGACTTAGAAATATCTAAACCATAAAACTCACTCTGGGGGTTAACCACAGATTGCAACGTTTCGAATAATCGATGACTGTAATACCCTTCGCCACAACCTATATCGAGCACCTTAGTAGCATCTCCAGCAAATTCTAGCGCTAACTGATTTACTTTGTCGCTTAACGGTTGATAAAAGCCTTGATTAAGAAACTCTCGTCTAGCGATCATCATTTCTTTGTTATCACCGGGATCTTTAGTTTTCTTTTTTTGTACAGGCAGTAAATTAACGTAACCTTCTTTAGCACAATCAAATTGATGGCGCTGTTCACATTGCCAAGAATTTTGTTGTTGTACTAATGGTGCGCTACAAATAGGGCAAATATAAGACATGGGTGGGCTCTAGAGTTACTGAAAAATTAAAGATCGTCATCACACAGCTTATTGACCATTTCCGACACGTCTTTAGGGGCTAAAAGTTCAAAACAATCCAATTTACGTTGTAATTGTTCATTATTAAAAAATTGTTCATTAGACGAGCGGCCTAAATTTGAACGCTCTAATGACTGATGATATGTCCGTAATAACCATTGATGCTTATTTTGCAATAAATGATCGAGTTTTAGTAGCTCAGTTGAGACACCTGGATGGATTTTGCCCGACTCGCCCCGAAGATAATCACGTAATTCTCGTCGAACTTGCTCTAACTCACTTATGTGAACCGCAAGCATGGTAGAAGGCTCATCATAATCAAACTTACGTCCTAATATCGCTTTAGCCATTACTAGGGCTTGAGGTTCACTCAATATCCGCAAGTCATTTTCTAACGTCACTAGTTCAAAACGGGCTTCGGCAGATACGCTAAAATGAACATCTCCATCAGCGTGAATATTAATCGTCACTCCATTTCTGAGTTGCTCAATACACACACGTGGAGCAACTCCCATTGAAGGATATAATTTAATCCCCTGCCCCACGAATCGTGGTTGAGTCGGCGTTTTAATATTTGTTGGTGTATGCTCAAAAGCAAAAGTCAAAAACGGTTGGACACGTAAAATGAGTGTTGTTTGCTTATGCTCAACTTGACTAACCACAAATTCAACTAAAGGATTACTCATCGTTGATAGTACTAATAAATCACTCACACTGTCTGGTAAACGAAGTGTCAACGCCGTCGGTTGAGTTATTTCACTAACACTTGGTTGAGTAAATACATGATGATGCATACAATATTCCTTTGTTACTTCAGTAAATTGTAACCAGCAAATCCACATTAGTCATCAGTAAACAAGGTTATATTAGAAAAATCATATTGAAGGCTACCTCATTATCATTTTTTTATGCTGATAAATGTTAACATTGTTCTAATCGCGAAAAGGATCTTATATTTACTATGGCTAACGCAATTCAACCCACGTTATTCTGGCACGATTATGAAACATTCGGGGCAAACCCAAGCAAAGATCGTCCGTCTCAGTTTGCGGGTATTCGAACCGATCTAGAACTCAACATTATCGGCGAACCTGAAACCTTTTATTGCAAACTCGCGCCTGACTATTTACCGTCTCCTGAAGCCATATTAATTACGGGGATAACCCCTCAACTGGCCAACCTTAAGGGTGTACCAGAAGCTGAGTTCATGAAACGTATTAATACGTTATTTAGCCAACCCAACACCTGTGTTGTGGGTTATAACTCATTACGTTTTGATGATGAGATCAGTCGTTATGGTTTCTATCGTAATTTTATCGACCCTTATGGGAGAGAATGGCAAAATGGTAATTCTCGTTGGGATATCATTGACTTGGTTCGGGCTTGCTATGCATTTCGCCCAGACGGAATTAATTGGCCAAAGAAAGAAGATGGCTCACCGAGTTTTAAGCTCGAGTTGCTTACCCAAGCGAATGGCTTAAGTCATGAAAAAGCCCATGATGCCATGTCAGATGTTTATGCCACTATAGCAATGGCTAAATTGATAAAGCAGACACACCCAAAGTTGTACGAATACTATTTTAATTTAAGACGTAAACAAGCAGTTGCAGACCATATTGATGTCCTAAAGATGCAACCTTTGGTTCATGTCAGTTCAAAGATTAGTGCGTTACAAGGCTGTACTACATTAATTGCGCCTGTTGCGTATCACCCAACTAATAAAAATGCGGTGATATGCATTAATTTGGCCATGGACATCTCACCATTATTAGAACTATCAGCTCAAGAAATCAACGACCGCATGTATACATCGCGTCAAAATTTAGCTGAAAACGAGCTCGCGATACCACTCAAACAGATCCACCTCAACAAGTGTCCTTTTATCGGTTCGCCAAAATTACTTGACGACGAGGTAGCTGAAAAATTACAGTTTGATAAAGCATTCGCACGTGAGCAATATAAACGCTTAAAAAACCATCCAGAATTGCGCGAAAAGCTTAACCAAGTATTTGAGCTTGAATCAGATCGTAAAGCGATAACCGATCCTGATTTAATGCTATATAGCGGTGGATTTTTCAGCCATGCTGATAAAACCAAAATAGACATTATTTGCCATACCGCACCACATAATTTAGCGGCATTAGCATTGCAGTTTGATGATCCACGGATCAATGAAATGTTATTTCGTTTTCGGGCACGTAATTATCCAGAAACATTAAGCGACAGTGAAGCCCGTAAATGGCGAGATTTCTGTCAACAACGCTTATCGGATGCCGATTATGTGATTAAACTCGAAAACCTGGTTGAAGAAACCAGCGAGAATGAACACAAACAAAAGCTATTAAAAGCCCTATATCAATATTTACAGTCGTTATAGTAAATTTTATTTTTATCCAATTTATTTCATCTAAGGATTAAGGGAATGCAAAATCGTTTTTTAGAGAGCATTACTCAACTAGACAAGCCTTTGGCCAATGCGCTGGTACCATTATTACATGACCAATTTTGCGGTCATATTGATGCAAGTCAATTTGCAGGCCTAGTTAATGCAAGTGGTAAAACAGAGCAACAAGTGCTTATGGATTTATTACCTATTGCCGCAGCACTCGCTAACCCACCGATAAGTGAGTTTTATGTCGGCGCTATTGCAAAAGGTAGCAGTGGCGACTTGTACATGGGCGCTAATTTAGAATTACCCGGTGAAGCGTTATTTCACAGTGTTCATGCAGAACAAAGTGCCATCAGCCATGCATGGTTGAGCGGTGAAACTGAAATTGTTGATATTATTGTAAATTTCAGCCCTTGTGGTCATTGTCGTCAATTTATGAACGAACTGGTCAATGGCAGTAAGATTAATATTCACCTGCCAAATCAAGAGACCCAAACATTAGCGCATTATTTACCTTATGCGTTTGGACCGTCAGACTTAGATGTGACCGTGCCATTGCTATGTAAGCGCGAGCAAGAATTTAATTGTGATTCAGATGACCCAATGATCATCGAAGCCATTGATCAAATGGGCCTCAGTTACGCACCCTACACTAATAACAATGCAGCTGTAGTATTAGAAACCAACGATGGCGCCACTTTCTGTGGTCGTTATGCTGAAAGTGCGGCATTCAATCCATCAATGCAACCGATGCAAATGGCTTTATCCAATTTAATCCGCAATAACCGTCAATACAGCGAAATAAAACGCGCGGTATTAGTTGAATCATCAGTAGGTAAAATTACCTTGGTCGGCGCTGCTATGGATGCTCTGCATGCAATTGCACCTATTGAGCTTCAACATATGGTTGTAGAGCCATTGCTTGGATAAATAACAGTAACTTATTATCTTGAATGTTAAGATAAATGAAAGGCGCTAATGAGCGCCTTTTTTGTTATGTTTTCTCTGCATAAAACCGAGATTAATAATGTATTATATTTTAACAATCTACAGCTAATACCATGCTAAGCTAATTAACACTTTGATGTGCATAAGATTAAGTTTTCAATGTACATAAGATTAATCCTCTGTGTACACAATATTAAGCAAACAATTGTTTATTGGGCGATTTGATTATTTAACAACCAAAAATTTCAATCTAAAATGACGGTTAATCAACAATCGCTGACACACATAGTATCTCGGTTGAAGATCAGATAATGAATAAAGTTATGACCATGAGCGTGTTAATCAATCTTGTAGTCAAATTCAAATGAAAAAAGCGACATTATTAACGGGCACATCGTTATCCATGAACAAGCAAACATAAAGCGAGTCACTATTGCGCATATCGACCCTTAACAAGATTTCACTCTTTGTTCTGTTTTGTACGGTAGCGTTAGTGTGGGCCATTATTGAAAATGCCAAACCTCTTACGGTCAAAATACTCAACAACTTATTGGCCGACAACCACATAGAAGTGCTTAATTTTGATGCCGAATATGTCTCATTTAATCATATTCGGATCCCCAGATTAGTCTTAAAAATTGAAGACAGTCATATTGCCATCCAAGAGTTTAATCTTGAGCTACGCGACAGCCTGCAAATTCTTAAAAACCAACAAATCAACGCCGACGATATCGTTAGCATCAAAACCCAAAGTGTGTACGTTGATTTAGGTGACAGTTTTTTCATTCGTCAATCACAACAAACTGAAGAATCACCAGCGGCGATGCAACTCAACCTCGCAAAATTACCTACGATTGAGTTAGGTGAAATTAACATTAAGCTGCCAGTGCTGGATAAAGATCTCCCACAGCAACACACTTTAAAGATGGACAAGCTTACCTTGACCCAAAAAGGTCAACTAAATACCTTGTGGCGCTTTAATGATTTCCCGCTATTTAGCCTAGATGCCACCTTAGACAAGCGTGCCTGGCAATTTAACACCCTAGTTGATTTAGGGCTAAGCTATCAAGGACTTAATTCGTTAGAACTGTATTTAAACTTATTAAACAATAAGCAGCAATCACAACAAGTGCAAAGCAATAATATGCTTTATGGCTTGCATAAGCAGCTATTACAACTTCTACAACCTATTCGTCAACAACAAGTCACCATCGAAGGCCAATGGACGGCCAATAGTAAAATTAACTTAATCAGCGGCGAGATGAGCAGCCAGCAATCAATAGACGGTTTATCTTTGCACTCACCACTGTGGCCCAGTGTTTATTTTTCGCCGCAACAACCTGTTAAAGCAATGTTGAATTTGGGCAATTACCCTGTAACGGCTTCACTAGACAACAGTAAAACCACTGATGCCTTCGCAGTAAAACTAGATATTGCACCGCTAAATTATCAACTGTCGCCCTCACAAGACGACAGAAGTAAATTAATTGCATTATTAACTGGTGAGAACGCCAATCAAATAATTCATATCATTGACAAATTAACCCCTAAATCGACTTCTCAGCTAGCCAGCATCGATGTCGATATGGCTTATCCTATTGAAGTCGTTATCCCGCTGCAAAATGATGATCTACCTCTGCAGGTGTCAATTCCTGACCTAAGCGTCAGCATTGAAGGGTTATTGCTCCAAAGCAAATTAAAGCTGGCGCACACCACATTCAATAGTCATCAACAATTTAGCAGTCACTTCGATTGGGGTATGGCATTGTCGACCCTGGAAGCAACAGCCAAGACAGAACAACAGCCAATCAACACACTCGCCGCTGACGATATAACTGTAACGGCCAGTGAGAATGTATCCTTACCAATACCAGTAACCGCAATAGCTCCAAGTCTTATCGATATTAAAGCCTTATTCCCTGAGATCCCGTTAGAGCTGTTGTCTTTGTCTGATGCTAAAGTCAGTCTAGTCGGTCAAATATCGCAGTGGCAACAACATCAACTCGAATTATCATTACTGCCGAGCTCCAGCGTAGCTGTCAACAACACAAGTATATTGCGCAGTATTAACAGTGAGAATGAACAACATACCAAGCAGACCAAAAAAACTTCTGCACAATTGGGAGCATTCGGGCTTGTACTCAATGACACCTCGACCATGTCATTCAAACAAAATAATACTCAACTCAATCTATCTCCGTTTACGCTGCAAATTGGCCAATTGATTGTTCAACAAGCTACTCAAGTGGACAACAGTAAGCTATCGACTACACTGGCCTCGGTTAAAAAAGCCGATATTGCTATCAATCAAGGAATAACCTTAGCGTTACTTCAGGATGAGCCCATCGACAAGTCGCTAGAACGTTGGTTACAAAACCCTGCAACCAACGACATCGCTTGGCGAATCAATAAACTCGATATCACCAAGCAACTAGGAAAAAGTCGCCGTCAACCACTACTTGCACTGGATAAGATTACGGTTACTCAGCAACTCAATTTATCCAAAGGATTACTGGTCGGTAGCGAACAATGGCAACTCGACACCCTTAACTTAAGCAGTTATCACTTACTTAAATTTGCCGATAAAAAAAGCCCATTATCATTAGCTGGCCAATGGACTTTTGATACCGATATTGAAACAGCAATCAAGACATTACAAAAAGTCCAACCCCTGCCAGATAACTTTACAATTCAAGGCCACAGCAAACTAATCGCAGGTTTTGCGTTAAGCGAAATAGGCAACACCAGTCAGTTTGAAATGAAAATTCAACAACAGTTGTCATCTTTGTCAGGTCAATGGGAAGATAAAACCTTTAACGGTGGTGACGTGTTTGCCCAATGTCAATTTAACTGGCAGCAAACTCACGATCGCCCTAATACTCCAGCAGCAGAGAAACACTTTGCCCACAGTCAATTAGTCTGTCCACAAACCGCAATCAGTTTGCAGCAAGCTAAGCTTGGTTTATCGCTAACAAACTTAAATTTGAATGCCGATATCGAACTTAACAAAGACGGCAATAAAGCACCGGCCAATTGGTTACAGCAAGTTACAGGGTTAAGCGAGACCAACATCAACCTTACCGCCAGTGGCGACATGCTTGATGGACGCTTTTTATTACCTGAGTTTGTGCTAAAACTGCATGATAAATCTTATGGATACTTATTATTACAAGGGTTGAGTCTAGAAAAATTCTTAGAAGAGCAACCGCAAGTGGGTGTTAAAGCCAATGGCTTATTTGATGGCGTATTACCCGCGGTACTGGTTGATGGCAAAGTGACTGTTACTGGTGGCAAACTGGCTGCGCGAGCACCTGGAGGATTAATTGAAGTTGCCGGAAATCCTGCAATGGATCAGCTAGAATTATCTCAGCCTTATCTTGGATTAGTCTTTACCGCACTTGAGCATCTTAACTATACTGAATTGTCGAGCTCCTTTGACATGATACCCAACGGCGATGCACAGATTAATATTGCAGTAAAAGGTAACAGCCGTGACATTGAGCGCCCTGTTCACCTTAATTACTCTCACCAAGAAAACTTAATTCAATTATACAAAAGTACTCAGATCGGTAATCAGCTACAAAGCAAAATTGAAGCAAAAGTCCAATAGCAGCATAAAAGGATCGTCCACGTGAAATATTCATCGACATATTTAGTCAGTATCAGCACCATAATGGCATCGTTATGGTTATCAGCTTGTACGCCTACCGTAAAGATAGAGCCACCTGACAAGCCAATTGTCATTAACTTAAATGTTAAAATTGAGCATGAAATTAGAATTAAAGTGGAAAAAGAACTCAATAATTTACTTGAGAATGACGAGTTATTTTAAGCAGAGGTTATCAAGATGAAATCTAGATTCGCTTTAGCCACTGCCGTATGCTTAACCAGTTTATTATGGTGTGCCACTGCTTGGGCAATGACATTGCAAGAAGCCAAAACAGCCAGACTAGTAGGTGAGCAAACAAACGGTTATTTAGGTGTTGTTATTCCATCACCTGAAACACAACAACTAGTACTCACGGTTAATGCCAAACGCAAACACTATTATCAAATCATCGCAGAGAGAAATAAAATTAGCCTTGATAAAATTGCCACTCTTGCGGCTCAAAAAGCGATTGAAGCAGCGGAACCTGGGCATATGATCCAAACACCACAAGGGAAATGGCTAAAAAAATAACCACGAGAGTCACCTCTACGTGGTTATGTCACATCTAACAAACCATTACATGGTCGCCATAATCCAATAATCTAAGCGTTTCTGTGGGTCTGTTACAATCGATTTGCAAGAGTCTTTGTATTTTGACATCAATGCGCCTAAGTTATTCGATCCAGCTAATTTATCAATTTGCTTTTGTTTAGCTGCAACAACATCTTTTTCAACTTGTTCAGGGGCACGGTACTTACCCGCTATCGCCACGGCATCAATTGCGGAGGTTTTTAAACGATCACCCACCGCTTTCATTTGTGGGGCATTCATCGCAGCAATCGCTTCCGAGCTAATTTGATAATACGCTGCACATTCAAGTAGTTCATCAGTGAATGCTTTTTCTGCAGCATCTTCTGCATGTGCAGTTACACTCATGCATATAGCCGACACAGTAAAAACCCACATAGCAGATTTGTTCATGGTTGTTTCCCTTCGTTTTTAGAAATTTGGAGATAAAGTTAACGATTGATAATGCGCTAAACGAGAAGTTAAATACTGCTCAACTTGAGGCCATTCGGTTTCAATAATCGAAAACACTACAGTGTCACGAATAGTCCCGTCAGCTTGAATTTTATGATTACGTAATATGCCATCTTGCTTGGCACCCAATCGTGCAATCGCATTACGTGAGGCATGATTATGCCAATGTGTCCTGAATTCGACCGCGATCGCATCCAAAGTATTAAATGCATAGCGGAGTAATAATAACTTGGACTCGGTATTAATAGCACTGCGTTGATAAGATTTAGCGTACCAAGTGTAGCCAATTTCGAGTCTACGATTAGGTTGGTCCCAGTGGCAAATTCGAGTACAACCAATGATATTGCCAGAAACTTTATCACGCACTGCAAATGCGACCGCTTCACCTTGGTTTTCACAAGCTAAAGCGTACTCAACATATGCTTTCATGCCATCGGCATCAGGGATTTGCGTAAACCACAATTTCCACAACTCGCCATCACTGGCAGCCAGAGTTAACCCAGGAACGTGATCTAAAGACAGTGGTTCTAAGATAACATGTTCGCCCAATAAGCAATCTTGTCTATTAATCCAGCTCAAGTTAACGCTCCTTTTATTAAAAGGTTACATTACCTTAACTGCATATAGATTTACAGCCAGCAACCACAATGTTTTTATCCATAGCGTAAAAACATTGTTCTGTTACTGTTGCTACAACCAATCACTAAAGACCGATCCCTTGCCAACGATAGAATTAAAAACCGTGATTTGCGTTACTCACCCTAAACCAGCCGGCAATACTATTACGGGTTTTTGTGGTCGGCCTGACTTCATGCGGAAAGCGTTCACTTAAAAACAGTACCAAGGTACCAATGTTAGGATTAACGACTTCTAAAGGTGCATCAAACTCATCATAAATGATCAATTCGCCACCATCGCTGTCTTGCCAATCTGGATTCAAGAAAAATACGGTCGATAAAATACGATTTTGGCTGCCATGCAGCGCATCAACATGTTTTTTATAAAAAGCACCAGGCTCATAAACAGCATAGTGACTTTCAAAGTCAAACAGTCCCATAAACAAACGACGATTTAGCCCATCTTTCAATTGGCTCATAATCGATAAATATTCACGGTCGGTATGATCTTGATTGTCTAACCAGCTAATTTTATCCGAGCGAATTTCAGTATTGATTTGTTGTTCAATACCTCGACCAATGGCGGCTTTTTTAAAATCAATATCTTGCTGAGCTTGCATTTTTTCAAGCAAGGCTAAACTTACATAATCAGGAATGATATCAGATAAAAGGATATACCCTTTATCGACTAACGCATCTGCGATCACATCCAGCATTGCTTCACTTACTTGCGAAACCATATATGCCACATCCAACAGAAAGACTACGCTTTTTACTTTACTCAAGGGCACAGAAAGGAAATTAAGGGCCTGATTTTCGAGGGGGCGTCATTACAAAGTATGATTGCCATACCTTGGTTATTTTCGGCGATTTTATAGAATAAAACCGCCATGAACAACATTTATTAAAATCATTAAAATTCATAAACTTAAACTAAGCTAACACACAGTACCAGGTAAACCTAATGGTTAAATTTGACTATGTGTTAATACGGTCTCGGTTGAATCATCGCTATGACTATCATCAAGCTGTTGTGCTTCACAGGCTGCAACATGACTTTGTTGCATCTTTAATGCGAGATATAAATCTGAGCGAATAGTAATACCTTCTTCGCCCGACACCATATCTGTTTGTTCAAACCAGCTAATTAACTGCCGCTTACGCCCTGCCAACACTAAACTGACACCACGCTTTCTTAATAACACATCGATGTCGGTCAACATTGCCATTACGCTTAGATCTAAATGAGTAAAGCAAGGTACCGCATCTATAATCACACATTCGACCGTTTCAAGTTGGTTCTGCCGAGCAAAGCGTTCAAGTAGACGGCGCTTAAAATAGGTAGCATTAAAATAGGTCAACGGAGAATTGAACCGATAAATAAACACACCAGGTACCGATGAGGCTTTGTCACTGCTATCTAAGCTGCGAATAATGCCTTTTGCATCCAGCCCCAACACTTGATCCGTCGGTCGCATAACCGTACGAAGAAACTGAAACAATCCTAATAACACTGCAAGGGTGATCCCAGGGATCACGCCAATAAAAAGTACTGCGAGGAAAGTGGTTAAAGCTAAATAAAACGCTTGGCGATCACGTAAACGTAAGCCCCAAATCGCTTTTAAGTCGATAAGGTGCACAGACGCTATTACTAATACTACCCCGAGCGCTGCGCTGGGAATAAATTCTAACGGCGCGGTTAAAAACACCGCCACTACGGCGATTAACACGGCAGCAATTACCGACACTAATTGAGTTTTTCCGCCGTTAGCATCGTTCACCGCAGTACGAGAATCTGCACCACTCACGGCAAAACCTTGCGATAAAGCGGATGCAATATTGGCTAAGCCTAAGGCTTTAAACTCTTTGTCGGCATCAATGTCGTAACCATTTTTAGCAGCAAAACTGCGCGCGGTCAGCATCATACTCACAAAACTAACCATGGCTAAGTTAAGTGCCGGCATCACTAATTCACGCGCAATACCAATGTTAAACACAGGAGCTTGAAATGATGGCAAGCCACCTGCCACGCTACCAATAACCGCCACATCATAATCGGTTAAATGAAAAGCCCACACCAATGCACCACCTACTGCAATTGCAAACATTGATGCTGGCCATGTCGGTTTTAACCGCTTCATCACAAAATAAACAACCACCGTCAGAATGGCCATCAACAATGTCGGTATGTGAGTTTGTGATAAGTAACTTGGCGCACCACCTAGGCGTTCAAGTAAGTATTTTTCATCAAAGGTAAAACCAAATATTTTCGAGAATTGACCAACAATAATGGTAATGGCAACACCGTTGAGTAGCCCCATCAGAATAGGTTTGGATAAGAAGTCGGCTAACACGCCTAATTTAAATCGACTCGCAATCAAGCACCAAAAACCAGTCATAACGGTCATGGTCATCACTAATTGCCAATGTTTTAGACTGTCGCCAGCGGCTAGTGGCGTCACAACAGCGGCAATTACCGCACACGTTGCAGCGTCAGGGCCAACGATAAGTTGTCTTGAGGTGCCAAATAAGGCGTAAATGAGCATCGGTAACACGCATGAATACAAACCTACTGCTGCATTGACGCCCGTTAACTGTGCGTACGCTATTGCAACAGGTAAAGCGACGGCGGCAACAGATAAACCTGCACGAACGTCATCTTTAAGCCAGCTTCTCTCGTAACGAGAAAAGGTTTCTAAACCAGGCATAAATCCATATAACCGACTCAGCAACACAACAACCTCAATAATAATAAAGTAGGTTGTTATCATAGTTTTATTTCAAATTAATTACGACATATTCACTAACGATAAATAAAACTTCATCCTCAACAAAACGCCAAGCGAGTTAAGCTTGGCGTTTTCGTCACTCATTTATGGCTAAACAAGATGGTTAAACAAGAATAAGTAATACCATTTACATTAAATATGTGATCTAATTGCTCGTCATTTCCTTACTTCAGTATCGATGAATAATCTCAATCTTGCAGCATTAGTTAAATCTGAGAAACGCGCACGTAAACGTATGC